>NZ_CP009048.1:3531875-3842500 GCF_000746525.1 Pseudomonas alkylphenolica | reverse complement strand
GAAGCTACGGGTGTCACTTAGGTGACGCGGTAGAGGAGCGTTCTGTAAGCCTGTGAAGGTGAGTTGAGAAGCTTGCTGGAGGTATCAGAAGTGCGAATGCTGACATGAGTAACGACAATGGGAGTGAAAAACTCCCACGCCGAAAGACCAAGGTTTCCTGCGCAACGTTAATCGACGCAGGGTTAGTCGGTCCCTAAGGCGAGGCTGAAAAGCGTAGTCGATGGAAAACAGGTTAATATTCCTGTACTTCTAGTTATTGCGATGGAGGGACGGAGAAGGCTAGGCCAGCTTGGCGTTGGTTGTCCAAGTTTAAGGTGGTAGGCTGAGATCTTAGGTAAATCCGGGATCTTAAGGCCGAGAGCTGATGACGAGTTGCCTTTAGGCGACGAAGTGGTTGATGCCATGCTTCCAAGAAAAGCTTCTAAGCTTCAGATAACTAGGAACCGTACCCCAAACCGACACAGGTGGTTGGGTAGAGAATACCAAGGCGCTTGAGAGAACTCGGGTGAAGGAACTAGGCAAAATGGCACCGTAACTTCGGGAGAAGGTGCGCCGGTGAGGGTGAAGGACTTGCTCCGTAAGCTCATGCCGGTCGAAGATACCAGGCCGCTGCGACTGTTTATTAAAAACACAGCACTCTGCAAACACGAAAGTGGACGTATAGGGTGTGACGCCTGCCCGGTGCCGGAAGGTTAATTGATGGGGTTAGCTAACGCGAAGCTCTTGATCGAAGCCCCGGTAAACGGCGGCCGTAACTATAACGGTCCTAAGGTAGCGAAATTCCTTGTCGGGTAAGTTCCGACCTGCACGAATGGCGTAACGATGGCGGCGCTGTCTCCACCCGAGACTCAGTGAAATTGAAATCGCTGTGAAGATGCAGTGTATCCGCGGCTAGACGGAAAGACCCCGTGAACCTTTACTATAGCTTTGCACTGGACTTTGAATTTGCTTGTGTAGGATAGGTGGGAGGCTTTGAAGCGTGGACGCCAGTTCGCGTGGAGCCATCCTTGAAATACCACCCTGGCAACTTTGAGGTTCTAACTCAGGTCCGTTATCCGGATCGAGGACAGTGTATGGTGGGTAGTTTGACTGGGGCGGTCTCCTCCTAAAGAGTAACGGAGGAGTACGAAGGTGCGCTCAGACCGGTCGGAAATCGGTCGTAGAGTATAAAGGCAAAAGCGCGCTTGACTGCGAGACAGACACGTCGAGCAGGTACGAAAGTAGGTCTTAGTGATCCGGTGGTTCTGTATGGAAGGGCCATCGCTCAACGGATAAAAGGTACTCCGGGGATAACAGGCTGATACCGCCCAAGAGTTCATATCGACGGCGGTGTTTGGCACCTCGATGTCGGCTCATCACATCCTGGGGCTGAAGCCGGTCCCAAGGGTATGGCTGTTCGCCATTTAAAGTGGTACGCGAGCTGGGTTTAGAACGTCGTGAGACAGTTCGGTCCCTATCTGCCGTGGACGTTTGAGATTTGAGAGGGGCTGCTCCTAGTACGAGAGGACCGGAGTGGACGAACCTCTGGTGTTCCGGTTGTCACGCCAGTGGCATTGCCGGGTAGCTATGTTCGGGAGAGATAACCGCTGAAAGCATCTAAGCGGGAAACTTGCCTCAAGATGAGATCTCACTGGAGCCTTGAGCTCCCTGAAGGGCCGTCGAAGACTACGACGTTGATAGGTTGGGTGTGTAAGCGCTGTGAGGCGTTGAGCTAACCAATACTAATTGCCCGTGAGGCTTGACCATATAACACCCAAGCAATTTGCGTCGAAATGACCAGATTGCGGTGTTGTGAAGACGAAACGAACCGAAAGTTTGCGACTCACAATCGTCACATACCCAATTCGCTGGAGTGTCTGAACAAGACCTTCTGGCAACAGAATTTCTTGACCGACCATAGAGCATTGGAACCACCTGATCCCATCCCGAACTCAGCAGTGAAACGATGCATCGCCGATGGTAGTGTGGGGTTTCCCCATGTGAGAGTAGGTCATCGTCAAGATTAAATTCCGAAACCCCTATCTGCGTATGCAGGTAGGGGTTTTGTCTTTTCCCGGTGGGAGCGGGCTTGCCCCGCGATGCGATGTAGCTGACACACTGTAATCGCGGGGCAAGCCCGCTCCCACAGACACCAGGCAAAAAAAACCACCCCGCAGGGTGGTTTCATTACATCGAATACCAAGTCAGTCGCCGTAGTACTCGCAACCACTGGTGCAAGTCTCATGAATGCGCACCTTGGACAGTTCTGGCAGCAACGGCTTGACCTGGTCCCAGATCCATTTGGCAATCACTTCGCTGGTAGGGTTTTCCAGGCCAGGAATGTCGTTCAGGTAGTTGTGGTCCAGCTGTTCATACAGCGGCTTGAAGATCGCCTTGATCTCGGAAAAGTCGCGAATCCAGCCAGTATGCGGGTCCAGTGGGCCGGTCAGGTGCAGGGCAACCTTGAACGAATGACCGTGCAGACGGCCGCACTTGTGCCCTTCAGGAACGTGCGGCAGACGGTGTGCCGACTCGAAGGTGAACTCTTTGAAAATTTCCACGGTGTCTCAACTCTGAAAGCCAATGCTGGTAAGCAGTTTACCAGCATGACCGTTACAGCGGTTGCAGTTGCGCGTGCAGCCTGCCGGTTTCTATCAGTTCAAGCAGCTCGTCGCCCAGACGCCGGCTTTCGGAGATTGCCTTGTGCCAGTAGCGTTGGCGGCTGCCGGCGTCACCCATGAAGCGCTTGAAGTCGCTACGGTCCGGCAACTTGCCGTAAGGCAGGCTGGCCAGGTACTGAGCGGAAGGCGCCAGGAGCAAAACATTGCGCAAGCGTTGGGCATCGCCACGCCGCCAGGGCAGGGCTTTGTCGAACCAGCCAGGGATCACCTTATCGGTAAAGTGCGGGTAGAGCACGATGTCGTCGCCCTGGTACGGCAGGTCCAGATGGTAGTCGAGCAGACCACCATCGCGGTAAGTGCCCTGACCAACGCCGGGAATATCGCGTACGCCCTCCATTACCATTGGAATTGAACCCGAAGCCAGCAGGGCATGGCGCAGGTTGGCCACATCCAGCGGCAGGCAACGTGAAGGAAAGTCGGTCAGGGGCTGCAGCGGCGGGTTGCTGCGGGCATCGTGGAGGATAATCCGCTCAAAGTGACGGGCCAGTCGGGGGCGGCCGATCAAGTTGTCGGCAATAACCGAAGACAGCCCCATTCCCAAGCGTGCGCGATGATCATGTGCCAGCAGCCCATGGCTTTTCACTACCATGATGTTAAGGCGGTAATCGGGGCTCTCGAGGATCTGCGCGTCGCGCCCTTGTAGCAGTTCATCAAGCATGCGCTGGCAGCTACGGCTGACTTCGGCCTGGGTGACACCTTTGGCGAAGTCCTGCTCGGTATAAAGCTCTCCGAGGCGCTGCAACGCCTGCGCCGGATTGGGCAGGCAGGCACTGGCAAAGCGCCAGGAGCCGATGGATGCACCGATCAACGCCCGCTCACGGGGTGCACTGGGCAACCAGTGGCCGAACAAGGCCAGGTCCAGGCCTTGTATACCAAGGGCCTTGGGGCCGCCTGCGGCGCCCGGAAGCACACCCACATCGGCAGCCTGTAATCCACGTTCGCGGATGCGCTGCAAGGCGCGACTGCCGGCCTTGAGCGTCAGGGCCGGGTACTTGATATGGATTGCGCTCATACGGGCCTCGCTGTCTGGAGCCGGCAATTATAAAGAACAGCGGTCCAGTTGTGGGGCAGGGGTGCGCTATCATGTCGCCAGTTGTTTTCAGCTTCAATTAAGTTCGGTTGGTTAATCTAGGCCCCGTAGACACATTATTGATCTCAACGGAGAGACCCCATGAAAACTTTGACTGCCCTGTTCGTGACCGCTGCTCTTGCCCTGGGCGCCAATGTCGCACTGGCCAAAGACATTCCTATGCATGAAGTCACCAAACTGGTTCAGGACAAAACCATCCTGTCGCTGGATGACTTGAATGCCAAAGCGCTGGACAAGCATCCAGGCGCCACGATCAAAGAGTCCGAGCTGGAAGATGTCTACGGTCGCCTTGTCTACAAGATCGACCTGCGCGATGCCAAGAACGTCGAATGGGACGTGGACCTGGACGCCAAGACCGGTGAAATCCTCAAGGACGTCCAGGACAAATAATGAGCGTTTGCACGCGAACAGCGCAGGCGGCACTCGTTGCGCTGTTGGTACTTTGTTCGCTGGCATCGGCCCGTGACCTTGATCAGGACGAAGCCCTGCAGTTACGCCAGCAGGGCGTAATCCTGCCGCTGGAGCAGTTGCTCAATGACGCCCTGGGACGCTATCCCGGGGCGAAGTTGCTGGAGGCGGAGCTGGAACACAAGCACGGCCGCTACGAGTACGAAGTCGAATTACTGACCCCCGAAGGCGTAGTCCGCGAGATCAAACTCGATGCATCCAATGGAGCGTTGCTCAAAGACGAGGAAGATGACTGATGCGCCTGTTACTGGTCGAAGACAACGTCCCGCTGGCGGATGAACTGACCCAAGGCCTGCAGCGCCAGGGCTATGCGGTCGACTGGCTGGCTGATGGCCGTGACGCGGTCTACCAGGGCAGCAGCGAACCCTATGACCTGATCATCCTCGATCTCGGCTTGCCCGGGTTGTCAGGGCTTGAAGTACTGGCCCAGTGGCGCGCCGGTGGCTTGGCCACGCCGGTGCTGATTCTGACCGCGCGCAGCTCCTGGGCGGAGCGCATCGAGGGGCTGAAGGCTGGTGCCGACGACTACCTGAGCAAGCCCTTCCACCCGGAAGAGCTGATGTTGCGTGTGCAGTCGTTGCTGCGTCGCGCCCGTGGCCTGGCCAATCAGCCAACCCTAGAGGCGGCCGGTCTGCAACTCGATGAAGGGCGCCAGTGCGTGACCCGTGACGGCGTCGATATCCAGCTCACCGCTGCGGAATTTCGCCTGTTGCGCTACTTCATGTTGCACCCGCAGCAGATTCTGTCGAAGAGTCAGCTGGCCGAGCATCTTTATGACGGTGAGACCGAGCGCGATTCCAATGTGCTGGAGGTCCACGTCAATCACCTGCGCCGCAAGCTCGGCCGCAGCGTCATCGAGACGCGCCGCGGGCAAGGTTACCGCTATGCCGGGAGCGCCGAGTGAAGTCGATCCAGGCACGCTTGAGTCTTGGCCTGATTGCGGTACTGGTGCTGGTAGGTCTGGCCCTGGCGCAGTTGAGTCTGTGGTTGTTCGAAGTGGGCTTGCAGCGCTACCTGGAGACAGGTTTGCGCAAGGAAAGCGAAAACCTGCTGATCGCGCTGGTGCGCGGGCAGTCGGGTCTGGAGCTGGATGAGCGGCGGCTTTCCTCGGCCTACCAGCGGCCGTTCTCCGGCTATTACTTTCGCATCGATTTCGACGGTGGCAGCTGGCGTTCCCGCTCGCTTTGGGACCTGGACATGCCTGCGCCAGCCAGTAGCGGCCTGCACACCGATCTGCAGCTCGGCCCGGAGAACCAGCAGTTGCTGGTGCTGCGCAGCGATTACCGGCGCTTTGGCCAGCCCATTTCGATCAGTGTCGCTCAGGATTACACCCCGGTGCGTGATCAGTTTCGCCGCATGCAGCAGATCGGCCTGGGCCTGGGTCTGGTCGCCCTGATTCTGGTACTGGTACTGCAACGCATCACCGTCACCCGCTCATTGCGCCCACTTGAACGTGTGCGCGGGCAGATCGCGCAGTTGCAACAAGGTAAGCGCTCGCAGCTCGACACCCAGGTGCCTAGCGAGCTCGAGCCGCTGGTCGCACAGATCAACCATCTGTTGGCTCACACCGAAGACAGCCTGCGCCGTTCACGCAATGCCCTGGGCAACCTCGGGCACGCGCTGAAGACGCCGTTGGCGGTGCTGCTGAGCCTGGCTTCCAGCGAACAGTTGAAGGATGCGCCGCAGGTCCGCGTACAACTGCGCGAGCAACTGCAACAGATCCAGCAGCGTCTGAGTCGTGAACTCAACCGTGCCCGGCTGGCGGGTGATGCTCTGCCCGGCGCGCAATTCGATTGTGATGCCGAGCTGCCCGGGTTGCTGTCAACGCTGGGCATGATCCATGGCGAAGGCCTGGAGCTCAGCCAGCGTGTGCCGCTCGGCCTGCTGTTGCCCTGGGACCGAGAGGACCTGCTGGAACTGCTCGGCAATCTGTTGGACAACGCCTGCAAATGGGCTGACAGCGAAGTGCAGTTGACGATCGAAGAGCAGGCCGAACGCTATCAACTGCTTATCGACGACGATGGACCGGGTATTCCTGAGTCTGACCGCCAGCAAGTGCTCGAACGCGGTACCCGGCTGGATGAGCAGGTCGATGGGCATGGCCTGGGATTGGGCATCGTGCGCGACATCGTCGAAGTCTGGGGCGGGCAGATGACACTCCAAGACAGCCCCCTTGGCGGGTTACGGGTCAGTATCGCGCTGCCGCGCAGGGGTTAACGCTGTCCACGAAAATTGGCCATTACGATCTCTTTTTGGCCAACCACACACTGTGATCCGTCAAAACCCTCAGCAAGAATCAGAAGGCCAAACTCGGGGGAATAATCCATGGCCACACTGAAACGTATGCTTGTTGTCGGCGTTGGGGCACTGACGCTGTTGGCCGGCGCCGTGCATGCCGAAGTACGAGAGTTGAGGGTGTACAACTGGGCGGACTATATCTTGCCATCCGTGCCCAAGGATTTTGCCGCGCAGTCTGGCATCAAAGTCACCTGGGACACCTTCGACACCAACGAATCCCTGGAAGCCAAATTGCTCACCGGCAACTCGGGCTACGACCTGGTGGTGCCTTCGAACCAGTTTCTCGATACCCAGATCAAGGCCGGTGTCTTTCAGAAACTGGACAAGAGCAAGCTGCCCAACTGGCGCCATCAGGACCCGGTACTGCTCAAGCTCCTTGACCGCAACGACCCGGGTAACCAGTACGGGGTGCCCTATATGTACGGCACGGTGTTGATCGGCTTCAACCCGGCCAAGGTCAAGGCCGCGCTGGGTGAGCAGGCGCCGGTGGACAGCTGGGACCTGGTGTTCAAGCCCGAGAACATGGAGAAACTCAAGTCCTGTGGCGTGGCCATGCTCGACACACCTTCGGAAATTTTGCCGATTGCCTTGCACTACCTTGGCCTGGACCCCAACAGCCAGAACCCTGACGACTACGAAAAAGCCAAGGCCCTGATGTTGAAGATCCGGCCCTATGTCACCTACTTCAACTCCGCGAAGTACATGACCGACATCGCCAACGGTGATATCTGTGTCGCCATCGGCTATTCCGGCAGTTTTTACCAGTTTGGCAACCGCGCCAAAGAGGCGGGCAATGGTGTAGTGGTTGACTGGCGTTTGCCTAAAGAAGGGGCACCGATCTGGTTCGACACCTTTGCGATTCCGAAAAGCGCGAAGAATGTTGCCGAAGCCCATGAGTTTCTCAACAACCTGATGGACCCGAAAGTCATCGCCCCGATCAGTGATTTTCTCGGCTATCCCAACGCCAACAAAGATTCGTTAGCACTCATCAAACCGGAAATTACCGGCAACCCGAACCTGACCCCAACCCAGGAAGCCCTGGCCAAGCTTTATGTGGTGCAACCGCTGCCGCAGAAGCTTGAACGTGTGCGTACCCGGGTGTGGACCAGCATCAAGTCGGATAAGTAATCGTTACGCAGTGGCGGCGCACAGGAACTGCGCCGCCTCTGCAGGCAGACTCAAGCCAGCGTCAGGCTCAGCATCACCGGTAGCGTCAGCGCCGCCAGTAAGGTCTGCAAGGCTATGATGTTGGCCATCAGCGGCGCATTGCCGCCCATTTGCCGGGCCATGACATAGGATGACGAAGCGGTCGGCAGGGCCTGGAACAGAATGGCCACGATTGCCGCCTGGCCGCTGAGTCCGAGTATTCGACAGACTCCGTAGGTTGTCAGTGGCAGCACCACGAACTTGAATAGCGAGGCTGCCAGCAGTGGACGCGGGCCCAGCCCCTGCGCACTGCTACCCAGTGCGGCACCGACGCACAGCAGGCCCAATGGCAAGGCTGCCTGACCGAGCGCTTTCACGGTCGGTTCGATGCCCGCTGGCAGCCCTGTTCCGGTAATGCGTAGGGTAATTCCGATTGCGCAGCCAACGATCAATGGGTTACGGCAAATCGCCTTGATCACAGCAGCCGCCGAACTGCGCGTACCGCTGTAGCGGGCAAAGACCATGACGCACAGCACGTTCACCGTGGGCACGATGGCGGCATTGGCCACGGCAGCCAGGGCGATCCCGCCCGTGCCATAGATCCCGGCGGCCAACGTCGCGCCAATGTAGTTGTTGAAGCGCACACCGCCCTGGAACACCGAGGTGAAACTGGCACCATCGCTGGCGACTACGCCCCTGCACAGCACCAGCAAGGTAGCGCCAATCAGCGTCGACAGCAGCAACACCGCAACCATGTCGAACACCGGCAGGCCAGTAAGGTCGGCTGTCGACAGCCCATGCATGAACAGCGCAGGGAGCAACACGAAGTAGCTCAGGCGCTCGGCCGCTGGCCAGAAACTCTCACCCAGAAACCCCTGGATCCGCAGCCAGCGGCCCAGCGCAATCAGCAGGGCGATGGGGACGATGGTGGCAAGGATCAGGTTCAGCATCAGGCAATTTCCCTATCAGTCAGCGCTCCCTTGTGGGAGTCGACATCAGGCTAGCCTGTGGCAATGAAAGAAAAAAACGCTGAATTCTCAAGCAACCGTTGAGGAAAACTTCATGGTTGGCCCAAGGTGCTTTTCAGCACGGCGGTCAGGTGGCGCCGACGGCTGCTGTTATGTTCGAGCAAGCCGACATGACGTACGCGCTGGGGTTCGCCAAAGGGCAGCAAGGTCACGGCGGGCAGGTGCTGCAAGTCTTCGTCGGCCAGGGGCACGATGGCCACGCCCAGGCCCATCGAGGCCATGTGCGTCAGGGCTTGTTGGCTGTCCAGTTCCATCTGCTCGCTAACCGGCAACTGTTGTTTGCGCAGCTCCTGCTCGATGATGCGTCCGGCCCAGGCACGTTTGTCAAAGCGCAGGAATGGCTGGCTGGCGAGTAACTCCCTCAGGTTTGCCCCGGCAAAACCCGGACCGGCAACGGCCCAGAAGCGGTTCTGGTAAAGCGGGGTGAAGTCCAGGTTGGCCGGGTAGGGTGGTACAGGTTCGGTGGTGATGGCGGCATCCAGTTCACCGTCCTCGACGCGCCGGGCAAGCTCCGCGGACATGCCCGAGAGCACGCTGATATGCAGGTGTGGATGCTCGGCCTTGATCTGCACCAGCGCCGCTGGCAGGCGTCCGGCCAATGCCGTGTGGATGGCACCGATTTTCAGTCGGCCACGCAGGCCTGGGCCACTGACCAGCGCGTCTGCCATCTCATCATAGGCGGCGAGGATGCCCTCGGCGCGCTCGACCGCCAGATGCCCGGCTTCGGTCAGGCTGACCTGGCGCCGGCTACGGTCGAACAGGCTGACCTGCAGCTCTTCCTCCAGGCTGCGAATATGCAGGCTGACCGCCGAGGGGGTCAGGCTCAGGACGTCGGCGGCACGGGCGAAGGTGCCGTGGCGAGCGATGGTGACCAGGGTGCGCAGGGCTTTGAGCGACAAACGCGGGCTCCGATTATGCCGGGGAGGGGAGGCTCATCATGGCGTCGATCAACGTTGATTGAAAGTACCCGGCTTTGGCTGGCCATAGGCCTGGGTAATCCGGTCGATCACCATCGCCAGCGCGACTATCGCCAACCCGGCTTCCATGCCCTTGCCGACATTCAATGTTTGAATCCCCGCCAGCACATCTTCGCCCAGGCCACGCGCGCCGATCATCGAGGCAACCACCACCATCGACAGGGCCATCATCACCGATTGATTGAGCCCGGCCATGATGCTCGGCATGGCCAGTGGCAGCATGACCCGGCGCAGGCGTTGCCAGCGCCCGGCGCCCAGCCCTTGGGCGGCCTGGGTCAGGGACGGATCGATCTGTGACAACCCCAGTTCGGTCAGGCGGATCAGTGGCGGCAGTGCGTAGATCAAGGTGGCGAAAATCGCCGGGACCTTGCCCAGACCAAACAGCATCAGCACCGGAATCAGGTAGACGAAGCTGGGCAGGGTCTGCATGACATCGAGTACCGGCAACAACAACCGGCGTGCCCGTGGCCGGCTGGCCAGCAATACACCGATAGGCACACCGATCAGGATGCACAGCCCGGTACTCACCAGCACCAGAGCACAGGTTTGCAGGAGCTTGTCCCACAGACCGATTACCCCGATCAAAAACAGCAAGCCGCTCAGCACCAGTGCCCTGATCACACTGCGACTGGCATGCCAGGTGAGCAGTGCGACGACCAGCAGTAACAACCACCAGGGTGTTGCACGCAACAGGTTTTCCAGCGCGACCAGCAATTGCAGCAGGCCTTCGGAGACGCTGCGCAATTGATCGCCGTAAGCCAACACCAGCCAGTCGACGAAACGGTTGACGCTGTCGGCGAAGGAGAAGTGCAGGGTTTCTGGAAAGCCTCCACTCACAAGCCGGCCTCGACGCGTTCGGCGACTTCGCTGGGTAGCCAGGCTTTCCAGGTGGCCGGATGATCACGCATGAATTTCAGCGCGGCATCCTTGGGTGATTCGCGTTTTTCGCTCATCTGCGCCAGGGCTTTGTTCAAGGTGTCGATGGGTATGTCGACCTTGGCGAAGAACTCGACCAGTTGCGGATACTCGTTGCGAAAAGGCGCGGAGACACCGATCGACAATTTCGCGGGCAGTGACCGCGAGCCTTGTGGGTTGGGGTTGTTGGCGTCGGTCAGGGTCTTCCAGGCCGCTTCGTTGAATGGCGGCTCTTCCAGGCGAACCAAAGAGAAACGGCCCATCAAAGGGGTAGGTGACCAGTAGTAGAACAGCACCGGTTTACCGCGGCGGATCGCCGAGGTGATTTCGGCATCCAGGGCGGCGCCGGAGCCACTGCGAAAGTTCACGTAGTCATTGTCCAGGCCATAGGCCTTGAGCTTCTGGCTGTTGACGATTTCGGAGGTCCAGCCGCTGGGGCTGTTGAGGAAGCGGCCCTTGTCAGGTGTCTCCGGGTCCTTGAAGATGTCCTTGTACTGCTTCAGATCAGCCACCGCGTGCAACTCAGGAGCCAGGGCCTTGATGCCGCGAGCAGTATCCCCCTTGATCACGTATTCAGGTACATACCAGCCTTCATCGGCGTTCTTCACCGTGTCGCCGATGGCGAACACCTGACCGGCCTGTTCGGCCTTGACCCAGGCCGGGCTGCGACCGGCCCATTCTTCGGCAATCACCTGGATATCGTTGCGCGCCAGGGCCACCTCCATGCTCACGGTGCTGCCGGGGAGGGTATCGGTGGGGTAGCTGTAACCCTTCTCGACGATCAGGCGCAGAATTTCGGTGGTCAGGCTGCCGCTTTCCCAGGTGATGTCGCCGAAGTGGATGGGCTTGTCTGGTTCGCTGGCCGTGGCGCTAGCCAGGCCTAGAGCGAACAACAGGCCGGCCAGCAGCGTCGGGATGCTTTTCATCAGGGCCTCGTCGTTGGCGGTCTACGGGTTCGGGCAAGTGTAGACGACGAGGTGTTGCGTACTGTCCGGGCACAGATGTTCTGGAATTCCTTCTATCTGCACACCTGACCAGTCCAGGGTGAGTATGCGTGTTGGCATGCCCGGCGAAGGGTACGGGTGCAAACACGGAAGGTTGAACCTATGAATCTGGATGTGAGCTTCGTTTATTACCGCAATTTTCGTTTCGATGGAAAATTCCACGTGCGCTGTATCGGCAGTGGCCTGAGCAAAGTAAAAAGCATCCGCTATGAGCTGGAGAGGGCCGGACCTGAAGGACCTGTGCAGATTGATGCAAAATCCGTGTATTCCCAGGCCCACAGTGGTGCCCTGAGCGATCACGGTTGTCCTGCCACTCTGCACACTGAGACGGCGACAGGTACCTACACGATCAGGCCGCGGATCAGGGTGATGGATGATGTGTCGGATCTGCCTGTCGACTCTTCTCACTCGCTGGAGATGACGCCCTTGGTCATTGTCATCGGCGAAGGCGAACTGAGCAGAGGCATTCTCGACACTGTGCCGGTTGATGCCGCCAGAGGCAGGGGCAGGCGGTCTGTGGCGGATGAGCAGGGCAATGAATCTGCCGGCGAGACGCATGTGGTGGTGGACCCGTATGGCGAATCACTGGAACCGTTCCCTTATCCGGAGCCCGGCAAGTCCTACCCGCCGTTGGTGCTGAAGTTCAACGTTGGAGGCTTTGAGCGATTTCTGTCCGAGCTTGAGCCTGACTCAGATTCCACCCTCGTGCGCCTCTGGCCCAGACTGAAGGAGGTCATCGCCCCCCGGCCTTTCCTGGAGCAGCAGGAGCGTGTTGACGAAAAACTCATAGTACTCAGGGATTACTGCTACCTGGAACAGCCCGCGAGTATGCTCAACGACACCTATGTGGCGTTGATCAAAACCCTGGCGGCGCTGGAGTACCTTGAGTCCCTTCACTTCGTGCCCCCTGACCTCGAGCCGGGCAACCTGATTCTTGGCGCTGCGGTTGCGCTGGCGACACTGATCACGGGCGCTGCCGTGGTGGCAGGTAATAAAGCCTATGACGACGCACAACCCACTCCTGACTTCGAACCGCTGCAAACCTACCTGAATGAACCCGGCCCCAGATACCAGGGCATGAATGTCCGCAAGGCATGGGCGAAGCAGGTGACAGGGAAGGGGGCCCGGGTGCACTTTTCAGATGGCGGGCTGTTTCCAAACCATGAAGACCTGCGAGGCAATCCCAACCTCAAGATCATTACCCTGGAACCCAATGGCAACCCCAACCATGGAACCGAATCGGTGGGGATCCTGCTGGCTACGCCCAACGGTATCGGCATGACCGGCATGTGCCATGCCAGCGAACTTTACCTCTACAACAACAAGGCCCAGGATCGGGATAAACTTGCCCGGACGCCGAAGGATCTTCTGCGCCATGTCGAACCTGGGGACATCGTCGCCATCAATCGCCATTCGGCCAATCTGAAGGTGTTGTCGACGTTCTTACCGTCGATACATGAGCGGGACTGGTGGGACATGGCAAAAGCGTTGACCGAGCGAGGTGCGGTGGTGGTTTTCGCGGCGGGCAATGGCAGTACCAAAACGATTGCCGACAAAGGCACCACGGCGGGATATGGCGTCAATCTCTCGCAATGGCCGTATTTCCATGATCATGGAGATGCCAATGCCATCCTGATAGGCGCCTGTCAGTCATGGGATGGTAAACCCCATCAGTACTCGAACTTTGCCTACCCATACCGGATGCTCAATGCCTGGGGGGACAGCGTGGCAACGCTCGGTTTAGAGCCAGATCGACTGCAAGACAAGTCCGGTAACGACCGGGATTACACCTCGAACTATGGCGGGACCTCAAGCGCCACGCCTTTGGTCACCGGTGCGCTCACGCTGATCCAGTCCTATGCCATGGAGCAGCATCATGTCTATTTGAATGCCGATCAGATGCACCTGCTGGTCATGCAGGCAGGCTACCTGGATGCCACGCTGCCCCACTCGTCGGTTCTGCCGATGGGCGCAAGGCCGAATGTCCATGCCGCCTTGGTCCTGCTCGATCAGATCCTGGGCGGTGGCAGATTCCACTCGCCCAAGGATGAACTCTGATGTGCAAGCGTGACCGTCGCTCGCCAGGGGTTACGCCTCAGACCCGGAACTGATCCATCAATCCCTGCTGCTGGTTGGCCAGGCTGTTGAGCGACTGGCTGACCCGCGCCGATTCGTTGGCCTGTCCGCTGAGGGATTCGGTCACGTCGCGGATGGTCGCCACGTTGTTGTTGATTTCCTCAGCCACGGCGCTCTGCTCTTCGGCAGCGCTGGCGATCTGCAGGTTCATGTCGCTGATCACCGTGACCGCATCGCCGATCTGCTGCAAGGCGGTGACCGCCTGGCTGACCTGCTCGACGCTGCCTTGCGCCTGACGATGGCTGCTGTCCATGGCACCCACTACTTCGCGGGTACCGGCCTGCAACTCTTCGATGACCTGCCGGGTTTCTTCCACCGACTCCTGGGTGCGGCGGGCGAGGTTGCGCACCTCATCAGCGACCACAGCAAAGCCGCGGCCTGCTTCACCGGCGCGGGCGGCTTCGATGGCGGCGTTGAGGGCCAGCAGGTTGGTTTGCTCGGCGATGGAACGGATGACTTCCAGCACCGAGCCGATCTTCTCGCTGTTCTCGGCCAGGCCTTCGACCTGAGCCATGGCGGTGCTCATGTCGGCGGCCAGGGTGTCGATGCTGGTGGTGGTGCGGTCGATGACAGACAGGCCCTGGCGAGTGGCCTGATCAGCGTCGCGGGCCGCCTGGGCGGCTTGGGCCGCGCTGCGGGCAACGTCTTGGGCAGTGGCGCTCATTTCATGCGAAGCAGTGGCGACCTGATCGACCTGGCGGTACTGCTGCTCCATGCCGGCGCTGGTCTGGCTGGCAATCGCTGAAGACTGGTCGGCGGTGTCGCGGGCCGCCTGGACCGAGCGCTTGACCTCGGCAATGGTCGGCTGCAGTTTGTCCAGGAAGCGGTTGAACCAGCCGGCCAGTTCGCCCAGCTCGTCGCGTTTGTCGTATTGCAGGCGACGGGTCAGGTCGCCTTCGCCACTGGCGATGTCCTTGAGCATGGCCGCGACACCGAGGATCGGCCGCGTCACGCTGCGGGCCATCAGCCAGATCAGCAGCAGGCCGACGATGGCCGCCAACGCGCCCAGACCCAGCTCGATCAAGGTGCCGCTGGTGTTGCTGCGGTCGAGTTCCTGCTTGAGGGCCTCGGCCGGGCCGGTCAGAGCGCTTTCCGGAACGTCGAGCAGCACGCCCCAGGACTTGCCGCCCGGGATCGGGGCAAAGGAAGCCAGCACCTTCAGGCGCTGCTTGTGATGGATGCTGTGAATGGGCGTGCTGTCGGCCAGCAGGCGGATCACTTCGGCGCCTTTCTCGGCATCGACCTGATCAAAGCGCTGGGCCAGTTTGCCGGCATCCGGGCTGTAGCCGGCCAGCAGGCCCACGGGGCTGAGGATGCTCACCTGGGTCTGGCCCTGGTAGAGGTTACGGCTGGCTTGCTGGCTCATGGCCTGCAGGCTGTTCAGGTTGATGTCGATGGACAGGGTGGCGACTACCTTGTCGGCGACCATCAGCGGGAACACGATGCTGGTCATCAGCACCTGCTGGCCGTTGATCTCATAGAAGTAGGGCTCGATCACGCAGGTCTTGCGGGTGGTGCGTGGGCACACTGACCAGGTGTTGGCCGGCTCGCCGCTGGGGCCGATGCTGGTATCGGCCATGTCTTTTTCCGGCAGGGCCATGGAGGTCAGCTGGCCTGGCGTCGGTTGCGACCAGTACAGGGCAAAGCGGCCTTTTTCGTTGCTGCCCAGTTGCTCCTGGTTGACGAACAGGTCGTCCTTGTTGTCCAGCGCATTGGGTTCGAATACCAGTGACAGGCCAAGCAGGTCGGGGTTGGCCTGCAAGGCGGCGCGTACCTGACGGGTCAGGTCTTCGCGCAGGTCGAAGGCATCGAGAAAGCGCTTCTCGGCCTGTTCACGCAGGAACAGGACCTGACGGGAGAAACCGGCACCGTATTGATAGGCATCCATGAACTGGCGACGAATGTTCAAGGCCTGGACTTCGCCCTGGGATTCGATGCGTCCCTGGGCTGACTCGGTGAGCATCTGCATGCTGCTGGTCTTGACCAGCTCCGAGCTGTGGCCCATGCGGTACAACGAAAGGCCCACCAGCAGGGTAACGATGCTGGCCAGGCACAAACCGGCGAGCAGGGTGATTTTCCACTGAATGGATAGTTGTCTGAACGACATGGCGAAGTCCTTTGATCCAAAAAGATTGAGGCTGCCGACGTTATCGGCGGATACGCCGCTTTCTTTATTCAAACGATCAATTTAAATGCGTCGTTTTCGTGCATTCCTACGACAGCAATCGCCCAGTGAACTTTGACAAGCGCGAGGGCCTGCTTCAGAGTGTGCGCCCTCCATAAAAATACCCGTCGTTCGGCCACTGCTCCCGGGCAGTCTGTCGCCGAATCGGTCGCTTTTTGTCTGGTTTCTAGAGGTCACAGGAATGAATGCAGTAATTGCCGCGGTCGGCATCATGCTGATCTTGAGTCTGTCCCGCGTGCATGTGGTGATCGCCCTGATCGTCGGCGCGCTGGCTGGCGGATTGGTGGGCGGCCTGGGAATCGACGGAACGCTCAAAGCATTCAACGGTGGGCTCGGCGGCGGTGCCACCGTGGCCTTGTCCTATGCCTTGCTGGGTGCCTTTGCGGTGGCGATTGCCAAGTCCGGCATGGCCCATGCTCTGGCTGACCGCGCCCTGGCGATGGTTGGCAAGCAAGGGCATGCCGATGGTGGCAAGGTCAAATGGCTGCTGATCGGCTTGCTGTTGCTGGTGGCGATTTCCTCGCAGAACATCCTGCCGATCCACATTGCGTTCATTCCCTTGCTGGTGCCGCCGCTGCTCTATGTGCTGACCAAGCTGCAGATCGACCGGCGCCTGGTGGCCTGCGTGATGACCTTTGGTTTGATCACGCCTTACATGTTCCTGCCGGTGGGCTTTGGCAACATCTTCCTCAACGAGATTCTGCTGGCCAACGTCAGCCGTAGCGGGGTGGATGTCAGCGCGGTCAACGTCACCCATGCCATGGCCATTCCGGCGGCGGGCATGCTTTTTGGCCTGCTCCTGGCGGTGTTTTTCAGCTACCGCAAAAAGCGTGTCTATGACCTGGAAAAGATCGAGCAGGTCGAGCAGGTGGCGGTGCGCTACAACCCGTTGACCCTGCTGGTTGCCGGGGTTGCCATCGCAGCGGCGTTCATCATTCAGCTGTGGCTGGATTCGATGATCATCGGCGCCATGGTCGGTTTTCTGATTTTCTCGGTGTCGGGCATTGTGCGCTGGAAGGACACCGACGACCTGTTTACCGAAGGCATGAAAATGATGGCCATGATCGGCTTCATCATGATTGCCGCTTCCGGTTTCGCCGAGGTCATGAAGGCCACCGGTGAGGTCAAGAGCCTGGTCGAGACCTCGGCGGTGTGGATCGACCACAGCAAGGGGATTGGCGCACTGCTGATGTTGCTGGTGGGGCTGCTGGTGACCATGGGCATCGGCTCGTCGTTTTCCACGGTGCCGATTCTTGCCGCGATCTTTGTACCGCTGTGTGTGCAGCTGGGTTTTGACCCGGTCGCCACCGTGTGCATCGTCGGCACCGCTGGTGCACTGGGCGATGCCGGCTCACCGGCCTCGGATTCGACCCTGGGCCCGACCTCTGGTTTGAACGTAGACGGCCAGCATCACCATATCTGGGACACCGTGGTGCCGACCTTCATTCACTACAACCTGCCACTGCTGGCGTTCGGCTGGCTGGCGGCAATGACGCTGTAGCGTGTAGCCACGCGGGGTTGAGCGTAAGGCTCAGCCCCGTGCCGGCGGTGGCGAGATTCGGTTGAGGAGCATGCTGCCGTCCTTGTTGCGGGTTAGATAGACCGGCAACACCTTGGGCAGGTTGCTGACCAGACGCTTGATCTGCTTCGTGTCGTAAATGCCACTGATACGAATGCTGCCGGTGTATTCGTCGGCCAGCAGCAGCGGCTGCTCCAGGTAGCGGTTGATCTGCGGCAGGGCCTGGGCCAGGCTCAGGTTGTCGAGGATCAGCTTGCCATTGCGCCAGGCCAGGCTGGTGTCATGGGCGTAGGTCTGGCTCAGGCGCGGTTCGTAGTCGCCGGCCTGGTAGCTAGCCTGCATGCCGGGGCCCAGGCGATAGCCCCCATCGTTGTCGTTGGCATCGCTGCTGACCAGCACCGAACCTTCGACCAGGGTCACTCTGACCTGATCTTCATACTTCCAGACATTGAACTGGGTGCCGGTAACGCGGGTCTGGCCCTGGGCGGCATGCACTACGAAGGGGTGCAGGCTGTCGTGCCGGACCTTGAAGAAGGCTTCGCCTTTGACCAGGGTGACCCGGCGCTGGTCCTTGTAGTTGGTGACGCGTAATTCGGTCCCCAGGTTCAGCTCGACCTGGCTGCCGTCGCTGAGTACGACATGACTGATGGCGTCGCCGCTTTCCAGGTACTGGTAGTGGTTAGGCAGCCAGCCTTGTTCCCAGCCGACCCAGGCGCCGACCGGCAGTGCCACCAGGGCGATGGCAGCGGCCGAGGCATAGTGGCGCCAGGCACGTTGACGACGCCGGGGAAGGTTGATGACATTACCGGGTGTGGCGCTGCGTGGCAGATGATCGGCGGTCTGCCAGATATCCAGCATGGCCTGGTATTCCTGGGCATGCAGCGGGTCGACGGCCAGCCATTGCTCAAACGCCTGGCGTTCGGCTGTTGTGCAGTCCTCAGCTTGCAAACGCAGGCACCAATGCGCGGCGGCATCGGTGATGGCATCGTATTCGTCGGCGCTGTGGCTGGTGTGGTTCATCGAGGCTCCCGGTTTTGCCTATTCTACCCTTGCAGCGTAGGCGGCGAGAACCCGGGATAATGGCGAATGACTATCAGTTGTAAGATTTTTCACCGGGAAAAATCCGGTAAAAGCACTGAATTCGCAGCTATACCCCGTCTGATGACGGGGCAAGCGGCGCTACCGCGGGCGACTGACGGTAGCGTTCTGCTTCAGAAGTGTTCGGCAGCCAGGCTGAACAGGGCTGTGCTGCCTGCCTGGATACTGGCTTGCAGCGACAAGGTGCGTGGCAACAAACGAGCGAAGAAGAACGCCGCGGTTGCACGTTTAGCCGCGTAGAAAGCCGGGTCTTGCGCCAGGTTCGCTGCGGCCACGGCATCCATGCGCGCCCACATATAGGCATAAGCCACGTAGCCAAACAGCTGCAGGTATTCGACCGAAGCGGCGCCGACGGCGTTGGCGTCCTCGCGGGCTTGCTCGCTCAACCACTGGCTGAGGCTTTGCAGGTCACTGGTGGCCTTGAGCAGTGGCTCGCGGTAGGGCGTGTCCTGCTCACAGAATTGGCGAATCTGCCCGGTGAATTCGGCCAGTGCCCGGCCACCGTCCGCCACCACCTTGCGACCCAGCAGGTCGAGGGCCTGAATACCGTTGGTGCCTTCGTAGATCTGTGCGATGCGCACATCGCGCACCAGCTGTTCCTGACCCCACTCGCGGATGTAGCCGTGACCGCCGAACACCTGCTGGCCGAGCACACAGCTTTCCAGGCCGTTGTCGGTGAAGAATGCCTTGGCCACCGGCGTCAGCAGGGCCACCTGGCGCTGGGCGAGGTCGCGCTCTTCGGTAGCTTCGGCGTACTTGGCGATGTCCAGTTGCTGGCCGACATAGGTGGCGAAGGCCCGGCCACCTTCGGTCAGGGCGCGCATGGTCAGCAGCATGCGGCGAACATCCGGGTGGACAATGATCGGGTCGGCCACCTTGTCGCGCGCTTGCGCTCCGCTGGCGGCCCGGCTTTGCAGGCGGTCCTGGGCGTAGCGCGCGGCGTTCTGGTAGGAGGCTTCGGCGCAGCCGATGCCCTGGATGCCGATGGACAGGCGCTCGTAGTTCATCATCGTGAACATGGCTGCCAGCCCACGGTTCGCCTCGCCGATCAGGTAGCCGGTGGCACCGTCGAAGTTCATCACGCAGGTGGCCGAGGCCTTGATGCCCATCTTGTGCTCGAGTGAGCCGCAGTGCGCCGGGTTACGCGGGCCCAGACTGCCGTCGGCATTGACCAGGAACTTGGGCACCAGAAACAGCGAGATACCCTTGGGCCCGGCCGGGGCATCGGGCAATTTGGCCAGGACCAGGTGGATGATGTTTTCGGTCAGGTCCTGCTCGCCGCCGGTAATGAAGATCTTGGTGCCGCTGATGCGGTAACTGCCATCGGCGGTGGGTTCCGCCCTGGTGCGGATGATCCCCAGGTCCGTGCCGGCATGCGGTTCGGTCAGGCACATGGTGCCGGCCCACTGGCCGCTGTACAACGGCGGCAGGTAAGTGGCCCTGAGGTCATCACTGGCGTGGGCGTCGAGGGCCAGGCAGCAACCTGCGCTCAGCGCCGAGTAGAGGCTGAAGCTGCAGTTGGCGGCGTAGAGCATTTCTTCGAACTGCACTGCGAGCATTTTCGGCATGCCCAGGCCACCGTGCTCGGGGTTGCCGGCAAGACCGACCCAGCCGCCTTCACGGTAGGTCTGCCAGGCCTGGGCAAAACCGTCAGGGGTGCGTACCTGGCCAGCGTCAAAGGTTACGCCCTGTTCATCGCCACTGCGGTTGAGCGGGGCGATCAGCTGGCCGGTGATTTTCGCCGCTTCTTCGAGAATGGCATCGGCGGTATCGGCGTCCACTCGTTCGCCCAGCGCCGGCAGGCGTGCCCACAGGGCCGGGCCCTGGAACACTTCATGAAGGACAAAGCGCATGTCGCGCAGTGGAGCATTGAATTCAGGCATGCGGGTTCTCGCTGTCAAAGGGGGATCAGAGCGCCTTGGCCCAGTCGCGTAAAAGGTACTTCTGGATCTTGCCGGTGGAGGTTTTCGGCAGCTCACTGAAGACCACGGTCTTGGGCAGCTTGAACCCCGCCAGGTGCTCACGGCAGAAGCTGATGATGTCGGTGTCGCGGGTCTGCTCGAAGCCAACCTTGAGGGTGATGTAGGCGCAGGGTGTTTCGCCCCACTTCTCGTCCGGGCGGGCAACCACGGCGGCCTCGAGTACGGCCGGGTGTTTGTAGAGGGTGTCTTCGACTTCAATGGTGGAGATGTTCTCGCCGCCGGAGATGATGATGTCCTTGAGCCGGTCCTTGATCTCCACATAGCCGTCGGCATGCCAGACCGCCAGGTCGCCGGTGTGGAACCAGCCACCGCGGAAGGCTTCGGCGGTAGCTTCGGGGTTTTTCAGATAGCCCTTCATTACCGTGTTGCCGCGCATGAAGATCTCCCCCAGGGTGTTGCCATCGCGTTGCACCGGCTCCAGGGTTTGCGGGTCGGCAACCATCAGGCCTTCAAGGGTGGGGTAGCGCACACCCTGGCGCGACTTGATCCGCGCCCGTTCAGCCAGCGGTTGCTCGTCCCATTCGGCATGCCAGGCGCACACGGTCACCGGGCCGTAGACCTCGGTCAGGCCGTAGACGTGGGTGACCTTGATGCCCATTTCTTCCACCGCGCCGATGACCTTGGCCGGTGGCGCGGCACCGGCGACCATGGCGTTGACCGGGTGATCGATGGCCGCCTTGGCCGACTCGGGCATGTTGATCAGGGCATTGAGCACGATCGGCGCGCCGCACAGGTGGCTGACCTGATGTTCACGGATCAGGGTGAGGATCCGCTGTGGGTCGACGCGGCGCAGGAATACGTGGGTGCCTGCGAGCGCCGTGACGGTCCAGGGGTAGCACCAGCCGTTGCAGTGGAACATCGGCAGGGTCCACAGGTACACCGGATGATTGCCCATGGCCCAGGTCATCTGGTTGCCCAGGGCGTTGAGGTAGGCGCCGCGATGGTGATAGACCACGCCTTTGGGGTTGCCGGTGGTGCCGGAGGTGTAGTTCAGCGAAATGGCCTGCCACTCATCCTCGGGCCATTGCCAGGCGAACTCAGGGTCGCCTTCGGCGAGAAAGGCCTCGTAGTCCAGGTCGCTGACCGCCTGACCCTCGCCGTACTCCGGATCATCGACATCGACCACCAGCGGCGGGTATTCCATCAGCGCCAGCGCTGCGCTGATGACCTTGTGGAATTCGCGGTCGGTGATCAGCACCTTGGCTTCACCGTGTTCGAGCATGAACGCAATGGCTTCGGCGTCCAGGCGCACGTTGAGGGCATTGAGCACTGCGCCAATCATCGGCACACCGAAGTGCGCTTCGAGCATTGCCGGAATGTTCGGCAGCATCACGGCTACCGTGTCGCCTTGTCCGATACCGCGTCCGGCCAGGGCACTGGCCAGGCGTCGGGAGCGTTCGTAGGTCTGTTGCCAGTTGCGCCGGATGGCACCATGAATCACCGCCGGGTACTGGCCATAGACCGCCGCCGTGCGTTCGATGAAACTCAAGGGGCTCAGGGCCTGGTGATTGACAGGGGCGGGCGCCAGGCCCTGGGAGAAGATCGACATGAATAGTTCCTGTGCAGGGGGCGCCCGTATGGCGTACTGCAACCCCCGGTGGCTGATTGTTAGCTCTGATCAGGTGTCGTGAAGGGCAGGCCCTTCAGGTGTCACAATTTTTACGTGAAACCCTATGGTACTTGGAAGATAGACTATAGCAATATAGTAGAAGTACTATAGGTGTCTTCAAGGCCACCAATTGAGCGCCGCCATGACGCATTTGCTCGCCAGCGACCCACAGCCCAGCCTTATCCTGGATGCATCCGCCGCCGTGCTGGCAGTCAATCCGGCCTTGCAGGCGATGCTCGGGCCCTGGCCGGCGCGCACGGTCGACTATTGGTTGCCGAGTAACGTACAGGCGTTGGTCAACGCTTGCCTGAGCCAGGCGCGCGCCATCAGTGATGTCGAAGCGTCGGTGGCTGACAAGATCCTTTTGTGGACCTTCATACCCGCCAGCGCTGACCAGGTGCTGGTGCGTTGCCGTGACGCCACGGCCGAGCGCCTGGCTGAGCGGGAGGCCAGCCAGGCCCGGCGCCTGTATCGACTGATCACTGAAAACACCACCGACCTGATTTCCCGGCACAGCCCCGACGGCTGCTTTCTGGATGCCTCGCCAGCGTCCTATCGATTGCTTGGCTATTGGCCCGAGGAATTACGCGGGGTCGCGGTGCAATCACTGTTTCACCCTCAGGACCGTCAGCAGTCGTTGCTGCAGGCCGCCCAGGCACTGGAGCAGGACGGTTACCAGACCATGACCTGCCGGGTGCGCCATCGTGATGGCCGCGACTTGTGGTTCGAGATTGCCAGCCGGGCGATACGCGAGACCTATACCGGTGCGGTGGTGGAGATTGTCAGCGTCTCGCGCGACATCAGCGTACGTATCGAGGCGCAGGAAAACCGCCGGCGCCTGGCCGAAGTGGTGGAGGCCAACACAGACCTGGTGCTGTTCACCGACCGTGACGGCCAGCTCAGCTACCTCAATCGTTCGGCACGACGGGCGCTGGGACTGCAGGACGTGGAGGCGTTGCCGGGGTTACAGGCATTGCTCGATCCGGCGTTGCAGCAACGTCTGGAGCGCGAAGGCTGGCAGTGCGCCGAACAGACGGGTGTCTGGCACGCCGAGACGCGACTGATTCCCTGGCAGGGTGCGGCGGCGTTTCCGGTGTCGTTGGTGTTGCTGGCCCATCGCGGCACCGGTGGTGAGCGTTACTACTCGTTGGTGGCCCGCGACATGACCGAGCGCGAATTGCGCGAAAGCCAGCAACGCCGCCATCAGGACGAGCTGGCCCACAGTGCGCGGTTGATCACCCTTGGCGAACTGGCCTCCGGCATCGCTCATGAAATCAATCAGCCGCTGGCTGCTGTGGTTAATTACGCCAGCGCCAGTCAGCGTTACCTGCAAGTCCTGGATCGTGATCCGCAGGCCGCCCTGCGGGTCGCCCAGGGTTTGCAGCGGATCAGTGAACAGGCGACTCACGCCGCCGAAGTCATCAAACGCTTGCGTGCGTTTTTACGCAAAGAGCCGCGGCGTCTGCAGGCGTTGGCCATTGCCGATGTCGCGATTGAAGCGGTACGCCTGTGTGATTGGGAGGCGGCGCGCGACCAGGTGAGCATCGAGCTGCAGATCGGCGATCCGCTTCCTGCGGTTTACGCCGACCGGGTCTTGCTCGAACAGGTATTGCTCAACCTGTTGCGCAATGCAATCGACGCCAACCGCGAGCAGCATCAGGGCCAACCCTCGCGTATCGTGCTCAGCGCAGCGCTGGTCGAAGGGCAATTACGCATACAGGTCAGCGATCAGGGGCCAGGTGTGCCGGCCGAGCGTCTGGACGGTATTTTCACCCCCTTCAACACCAGCAAGCCGGAAGGCCTGGGCCTTGGCCTGAGCATGAGCCGCAGTATCATCGAAGGCTTTGGCGGTACCTTGCAGGCGATGCCGGGTGTGGCGGGTGGCTTGATTTTGTGTTGCCGGCTGGCGCCAGTGGCAAGTGTCTGAACAGAGGAAGTGTGATGCAGCAACCGAAAGTCTATGTGGTCGACGATGACCAGGGCATGCTCGATTCCACGGTCTGGCTGCTGGAGTCGGTCGGTATCCAGGCGTTGCCCTTTACCAGCGGCCAGGCGTTTCTGGAGGCCTGTGACGCACACTTGCCCGCCTGTGTGCTGCTCGATGTACGCATGCCCGGGATGGGCGGGCTGAGTGTGCAAGAGGTCTTGCGCGCGCGTGCTGTCGAATTGCCGGTGATCTTCCTCAGCGGCCATGCCGACGTGCCGATCGTGGTCCGGGCGTTCAAGGCCGGTGCCTGTGATTTCATTGAAAAACCCTACAACGACCAGCTGTTGCTGGATGCGGTCCAGGCGGCGCTCGAGCGGTCATCCCAGGCGCTGGCGGGCAGTGAGCCACGAGCGGCGGTGCAGGCGCGGATCGACAGCCTGACACCGCGTGAGCGGGATGTGTTCGTGCCACTGGTGCAGGGCTTCAGCAACCGCGAGATAGCCGAGCAGCTTGAGGTTAGTGTGAAGACCGTGGACCTGTATCGGGCACGGGTGATGAAGCGCATGGAAGCCGAGCACCTGCCGGCGTTGGTGGGGATGGCGATTGCTTGTGGCGTGGTGCAGCCGTTGAGTCTGCGCTGAATGTATCGCGGTACAAGCCCGCTCCCACAGGCTGGGCTCTGTGGGAGCGGGCTTGTCCCGCGATACCTTTAAGAGCGTCGCCCGAGCAACAGCCCCACCACCAAGCCGAATCCCGCCGAAATCGCCACTGTCTGCCACGGATGCCCACCAATGTAATCCTGAGTGGCATCGACCACTGGCTGTGCCTTGCTGCGTACGCTGCCAACCGCTTCGCGCGCCTGCTTGAGCTTGAGCCCGATCTGGGCGCGCAGGGTTTCGGCATCTTCGCCAACCAGCGCGGCGCTGTCGCGCAGCAGCTTTTCCGAGTCTTCGATCAGGGCTTGCAGTTCGCTGAACGCCTGATCCTTGATTTGCTCGGCTTCGGCTTGCACTGTGGTTTTCCTGGCCATGGACACTTCCTCGTCGATTGATGGGCATTGAACAATGGATACCGGTGGGCGCGGAAAGTTGCAGCGGTTTGCCGGGCCCTTGCGGCTACAGTGTAAGATAGCGCCTATTTTCCAGCGGCAGGACACCCTCATGAGTTTCAATCTGGCCAACAAGAGCTTCGCCGAACGGGCGCAGATCGAGGACGAGAAAGCGCGACTGTTCGAGCTCTGGCAGACCAACCTGGGCAAGGCCAAAGGCGAGGCCGCGCGGCTGATCGCCGAAAAGCCCCGGCGCAAGGGCAAGTGGGCCGAATGGGTACGCTCCGAACTGGACGGCATGTCGCCGCCCGAGTTCGCCAATATGGTCCGTAGTGAAGTCAACAAACTGATGGCAGCGGCCAAGTAACGCCCGCCAGGCCTGCCGCGAAAGCACGGCGACGTTGAAACCTGTCGGTCTTTTGAACGATACTGTTTCTCATTAACGTCTGACTTCCGTTGCCAAGGCCCATCGAATCCCTCCATGTTGACGTCCCCCGTGTCCGGGCTGCTGGCCAGTTTCCAGGAACATTACGATGACCTGCTGCAGTTCCTGACCCGGCGCATGAGCGACCGTCAACGGGCGGCTGATGTGGCCCAGGAAACCTACCTCAAGCTGGTCAGGATCGAGCAGCAGGAACTGCCGGTGCTGCATGCGCGCAGTTTCATCTTTCGCGTGGCCGGCAACCTGGCCATCGATACCCTGCGTCGCGAGCAGCGCATGGCCGGCAATCTCGACGACAGCGCCGCTGCAAGCCAGGTACCGTGCCCGGCACCTGCACCGGAAGCTGCGTTGCTGGCCCGCGAACGCCTGGCACAACTGGACGAAGCACTGTTGCAGCTGCCTCCCAACGCTCGCCAGGCATTGTTGCTCAATCGCGTCGAAGGCCTGACCCAGGCGCAGATCGCACAACAGCTGGGCGTTTCCGAAAGCATGGTGGCAAAATACATCGGCCAGGCCCTGCGCCACTGCCGTGACTGGCTCAAACACAACCATGATTGATGCCCTAGCCATGCCTGCACCGCAGCCGCTCAGCGATTTGTCCGACGATGCCCTCGACTGGCAGGTGTTGTTGCATTCCGGCAACGCCCGTGAGGCTGACCGCGCGCGCTATCAGCGCTGGCGCCAGCTGAGTCCGGCCCACACCGAGGCGGCCCGGGAGGCGGAAGCCTTGTGGGGTGATCTGGGCCAGACCCAAGCTGCGGCCCAGTTGACTGCCGCAGCGCCACGCCGACGTCGCTGGGGCAGTGCCCTTGCCGCTTCACTGGTGTTGGCGCTGGTTGGTTATGGTGGCTGGCAACAGGCACCGGCCTTGCTCGCCGACTACCACACCAGCGTTGGTCAGCAGCAGCGTATTACCCTGACCGACGGCTCGCAGGTACTGCTCAACAGTGGCAGTGCCTTGTCGGTGGATTTCAGCGATGGCCAGCGACGGCTGATGCTCAAGGCGGGCGAGGCACTCTTCGAGCCGGCCAGCGACCCGCGTCCCTTTGTCGTCGAGGCCGGGGGCGAATCGGTGCAGGGCAGTGGGGCGGTGTTCAGTGTGCGTCGTGATGGCAGCCATAACCGCGTGGTCATTGCCAAAGGCGAGGCTCAGCTGGGTGAGCGCAGGTTGCAGGCCACTGCGGACGCCGGGGCGCTGACTGCCTGGCAGCGCGGCAAACTGATCTTCAACGGCAAGCCTTTGCGCGAGGTGTTGGCCGAGCTTGAGCGTTATCAGCATGGGCGCATTGTGTTGTCCGACCAGCAACTGGGGGCGATGCAGGTCAGCGGGGTGTTTGACCTGAACGATCCGCAAGGGTTGTTGCGCACTCTGGAGCAGCGTTATGCGCTGAAAGTTACCTATCTGCCGTGGCTGGCGGTGGTGTATTGATCGATGCTATCGCGGGGCAAGCCCGCTCCCACGGGTGCATCACCTGCCCCTGTGGGAGCGGGCTTGCCCCGCGATAGCATCGGAACAGAAAAAATAATTTCAACTTCGCACTGCAAGTTCTTCTTCGCCCAATCGTCGTAGTGAGACTGATCAGCAATCCATTCTCATTTACACCTTGCCTGGAAGAACATTGTGAAGGCTACGCTCAAGCCAATCGCCCGCTCCACCGGTAGTTTCAAACACGCTCTGCTGGCTTCCACCGCCGTCGCCGCGCTGCTCGGCCCAGTCTGGGTACACGCAGCCGAGAGCGTGAATGCTGCCCAAGCCAGCACCCAGCAAGACCGTGAAGTGAACCTGGCGCTGCCAGCCCAGGCGCTTGACCAGGCCCTGACCTCCTTCGCCGACCAGGCCGGCCTGCACCTGCTGTACACCACCGCCGACGTTGCCGGCCTGCAAAGCCCGGCCCTTGAGGGGCGCTACAGCATTGCCCAGGCCCTGCAGAACCTGTTGGCCGGTAGCGGCATGAGCTGGCAGTTCAGCGATTCGCGCACGGTAATCCTGCGCAAAATGCAGACCGCTCCTGCAAGCGTCAGCCTCAAACCCATTGAAGTCAGTGTCGCTTCCCGAACCAGCACTTCGATCAGTGAAATTCCCGGCACCGTCTGGGTCGTCGATCAGCAGCAGCTCAATGAGCAGATCAACAGCGGGGTCAGCCTCAAGGAGGCGATCGGCAAACTGGTGCCGGGCCTGGACCTGGCGCCGGAAGGGCGTACCAACTATGGGCAGAACATGCGTGGCCGTAATGTTCTGGTGATGATCGACGGTGTCAGCCAGAACAGTTCCCGTGGCCTGTCGCGGCAGTTCGACAGCATCTCGCCGTTCAACGTCCAGCGTGTCGAAGTGCTTTCCGGGGCCAGCGCCATTTACGGCGGCGGTGCCACGGGCGGCATCATCAACATTGTCACCAAGAAGGGCGAAGCCGGTCCGGCGCGCTTCGAGACCCAGGTCGGCGCCAGCAGTGGTTTCAATAACAGCGACGACCTTTCGACGCGCATCGCTCAGTCGGTCAGCGGTGGTAACGAGCGGGTCAACGCACGCCTGGGTGTTTCCGCCGAGCAGAACGAAGCGTTCTACGATGGCGCCGGCGACCAGATCTTTATCGATAACACCCAGACCGACTTGCAGTACAACCGCACCATCGATGTACTCGGCAGCCTGGGCCTGCAATTCAACGACGAACAAAGCCTTGACCTGTTGGCCCAATATTACGATTCGGGCAATCACGGCAGCACGGGTATCTACTTTCCCAACCTGAAGCACAACGCCCCCTCGAACCTGGAGGATGCCGAGCTGCGCAGCGGCTACTCCACAGACCTGGAACCACGCACCAAGCGTTTGCTGCTCAACGCCAACTACCACCACAGCGATGTGCTCGGTCAGGACTTCTACCTGCAGGCGTCGTACCGCAAAGAAGACGACAACTTCTATCCGTTCCCGTACTACAACCCTGGCAAGCCGGCGGGCGTCAAAGGCGTGTACTTTGCCGCGTCGCAGCAGAACTTCGAGGTCAGCAGCCTCAAGGCGTTGTTTGCCAAGCAATGGGACACGCTCAAGCTGACCTACGGCGTGGATCTGGACCGCGAGCGCTTCAATGCCGAGCAGACCACCTTCGATGCCCTGACGTCGTCGCAAAGCGGTGGCCTGGACCTGGACAAGGCCAGCAAGGCTCCGCGCTATCCCAGTTACCGGGTGGATGGCCTGTCGTACTACGCCCAGCTGGACTGGCACGCCACCGACAACCTGACCGTCTCCGGCGGCGCCCGGCGCCAGCAGATGGACGTGGATGTCGGCGACTTCAAGAACGTCCCCGGCGGTAATAACGACTATCAGGTCAACCTGTTCAACCTCGGCGCCATCTATGACTTCAAGAACGGCCACCAGGTCTGGACCAACTACGGCGAAGGTTTCGACCTGCCAGACCCGGCCAAGTATTACGGCAAGCCCGGCTTGAGCGTCGAAGACAACCCGCTGGCCGGGATCAAGAGCCGTCAGGTGGAGCTGGGCTGGCGCTATGCCGACCTGGACTGGGATGCCCAGGCAGCGGTGTACTACATCTGGTCGGACAAGATCATCACCACCGACATGGCCACCTTGACCATCAACGTTGAAGATCAGAAGAGCCGCGACTTCGGTTTCGAAGGCGCGCTGACCCGCCACTTCGAAAGTGGCTGGGAAGCCGGTAGCACCCTGCACTTGGTACGTTCGGAAGAAGAGGACAAGGACGGTGACTGGATCAAGCGCGATGCCCGCTACGCCTCGCTGTCCAAATCCACGGCCTTTGTTGGCTGGAAGGGCGATGGGCGTAGTGCGCGGCTGCAAGCCAACCACGCCTTCACCCTCAAGGATGATGCCGATCACGAAATCAGCGGCTACACCACCTTCGACCTGCTGGGCAGCCAGGACACCGGCTTCGGCACCTTCAGCGCCGGTATCCAGAACCTGCTCGACAAGCAGTACAGTACGGTCTGGGGCCAGCGCGCGACCCTGTTCTACTCGCCAACCTACGGCCCGGAGTACTTGTATGACTATCAGGGCCGCGGTCGCACCTACACGCTGACCTGGTCGATGGCTTACTGAGTCAGGCGAACGCACTCAGCAGATCAGCGTTGAAGGCTTGCTGGGCATCGCTGGGCACCTGGGCGCGGTGACGGGCGAGGGCGAATGGCACCTGGAAGTTGAGTGCCGGGTCGAGCCCGTGCAACAAGCCGCGCTCGACCCAGGGGGCCGCGAAGTGGCAGGGCAGGTAGCCGATGTGGCGCCCGGACAAAATAAACGCCAGGGCGCCTTCGACCTGCTCGGAGCGCGCCGAAGCCCGACCGCCGCTGAGCGGGTCGGGGCTCTCGAGAAAACTGTAGGGGTGTTCGACCTGGTCGGCCTCCAGCAGTACCTCCAGGCTCACCTGCGTCTGGCTCGCCAGTGGGTGATGGCTGGCGCAGTACAGGCGCTGGGTCTCTTCGAACAACGGCGTGTAGTCGAAGGCGGACTGCTTGCCGGAGAAATAACCGATGGCCAGGTCCAGGCGCTGCTGCAACAGCAGGCGCTCAAGGTCGGCCGGCATGGCGCTGACCAGTTCCAGGCGTACCGACTCGTCCCGTTGGCGAAAACGCTCGATGGCGTGCGCCAGGCGCAAGGTCACACTGCTGTCCTGGGCTTCGGAAATGCCCACGCGCACCTCACCGAGTAAACGCCCGGCGACGCCATTGGCCTGATGGCGAAAGGCTTCGATCTGCACCAGCAATTCCCGTGTCGCCTTGAGCAGCACCTCGCCTTTGGCGGTCAGGCCAAAACCGCCTTTGCCGCGACTGCACAGGCGATAGCCAAGGCGCGTCTCCAGGCGTGCCATCTGCTGGCTGATGCTTGGCTGGCTCAGGCCCAGCACGCCCTGGGCGGCACTGAAGCCGCCAGCCTCGACTACAGTGACGAACAGCCGCAGCAGGTGCAGGTCGAGGTCGTGCAGTTGTCCGAGCATCAAACATTGCTCCAGGTGAATGTCAGGTTAAGTAACTTGCCATTTTAGCAATGTAACCCGGCGTGCATGCTGGCGGCATCCACTGAATAAAGGTGCCCGACATGCATAGATACCTGTGGTTGTCCGCTGTGATGCTGGCCTTGCCGCTTCAGGCCGAAGAAAAAGTCCTCAACCTCTACAGCTGGGCCGACTACGTGGCGCCAGAGACTTTGCAGCGCTTTGAAAAGGAAAGCGGCTACAAGGTGCGCTACGACACCTTCGACACCACCGAAGTGCTGGAAACCAAGTTGCTTACCGGCGGCAGCGGCTATGACGTGGTGGTGCCGTCTTCCAGCTTGCTGGCCCGGGCTTTGGCTGCGGGGGCGTTGCAGCCCTTGCAGGCGCAGGCGATGCCCGGCTACAGCAATCTGGACAAGGACCTGCTGGGCAAACTGGCCGAAGTCGACCCCGGCAACCAGTATGCGGTGCCTTACACCTGGGGCACCCTGGGCCTGGGACTGAATCTTGAGGCCGTGCGCCAGCGGGTCGGCGATGCGCCGCTGGACAGCCTCGATCTGCTGTTCAAACCTGAATATGCCAGCAAGCTCAAGGATTGCGGGATCGCCATGTCCGACTCGCCTCAGGAGGTGATCGGCGTGGCCCTGCACTACCTGGGCAAGGATCCCTATAGCCGCAACAAGGACGATCTGGCCGCAGCCCAGGCGCTGCTCAAGCAGCTGCAACCGTCGATCAGCTATGTCGCCAACGGCCGGCAGATCAACGACCTGGCCAATGGCAGCGTCTGTCTGGCACTGACCTACAACGGCGATGCCGCGATGGCCGCCGAGCAGGCCCGCCAGGCTGGCAAGCCGTACCAGGTGGTGTACCGGATTCCCCGCGAGGGCACGCTGATCTGGCAGGACAACCTGGTCATCCCCAAGGATGCGCCACACCCGGAGGCGGCACGCGCATTTATCGCCTTCATGCTGCGCCCCGATTCAGTCGCGCCGCTGACCAACACGTTGTTCTTCGCCAACGCCAACCAGGCGGCCACGCCGCTGGTGGATGAGGCGGTGCGCAACGACCCGGATATCTACCCTTCGGACGTAGTGCGCGCGCGCCTGTTTGCCGACCGCAGCATGGCCTTGAGCGATATGCGCCAGCGCACCCGCCTGTGGACCGCTTTCCGTAGCCGCCAATAACAACCAGAACAGGAGCCCGATGATGGATCTCGCCCCCGATAACGACCAGGCAATGACCCGTGACAGTCTGTATGGCACGGTCGCCGAAAACACCTTTGCCGGGATCACCAGCTTTTCCCGTCGGCGTTACACCCGCGATCTGCTCGGCGTCGATGTAGTGGTCAGCGGCGTGCCGTTCGACACCGCCACCAGCAACCGCCCCGGTGCGCGTTTCGGCCCGCGCGCCATTCGCAGCGCCTCCGTGCAGCAGGCCTGGGCCCGTCACTGGCCGTGGGAGTTCGACCCGTTCGATCACCTGGCGGTGATCGACTATGGCGATTGCAACTTCGACTACGGCAGCCCGCAGACCATTCCAGACAGTATCCAGGCCCATGCCGAGCAGATCCTCGAAGCCGGTTGCGCGATGCTCACCCTCGGCGGCGATCACTTCATCAGTTACCCGCTGCTCAAGGCCCATGCACGCAAACATGGTCCGCTGTCGCTGATCCATTTCGACGCCCACAGTGACACCTGGCCGTGTGAGGAGGGGGGCGGGCGCGTCGACCACGGCACGATGTTCTGGCATGCCGCTCGCGAAGGCCTGGTGGATCCGTCGCGCTCGGTGCAGATCGGCTTGCGTACCACCAATGACGATACCCAGGGCTTTGCCGTGCTGGATGCGCGTCAGGTGCACCAGCGTGGCTGTCAGGCGATCATCGAAGCAATCCGTCAGCGGGTCGGCGACCATCCGGTGTACCTGACCTTCGACATCGACTGCCTCGACCCGGCTTACGCGCCAGGCACCGGGACCCCGGTATGCGGCGGGCTGACCACGGTGCAGGCGCTGGAGATCATCGGTGGCCTGCGCGGTATCAATCTGGTCGGTATGGACCTGGTGGAGGTCGCACCGGCCTATGACCATGCCGATATCACCGCCCTGGCGGGGTCGACACTGGCCATGGAAATGCTCTGCCTGTATGCCGCCCGGCACAAAGTCGACTGAGCCGGACACAATATGAATCACCTGTAGGAGAAATTACGGCTTCCTCGCGAACCTGACGCGCCTTAGGCTATCCAATGCTTGGGCGCGTCATTTCGCGCAGGAGGTGTCTTCGTGAACAGATCCCAGTTGAGCCTGGCCTCAGCCCTGTTGTTCAGCCTGCTGTTACCAGCTGCGCAAGCTGAAGTGCCATTGCACTTGGCAGCTTCGCCGAACAATCCCTACAACAGCCCGATCATGCGCGCCAACCCCAACAGCCGTCAGGGCAGCGTGCAGGCCACGCCACCTGTGCGGGGGCCTTCGACCCAACCCATCCCGCGCCAGCCAACCCTGGAAAACCGCGGCATCGGCAATGGCCAAAACATGCGCCGCGAGCAGTCCACGCCGCAACTGGAGCCCACCCGACCGCCTCGCGAGTCGACCCGCACGCCGTGATCCCTGGAAGGAAACGCCAATGTCCGCACGCACCTGGATTGCCCCCCTGTTGACCGCGGCGCTGCTACCGCTGCTGGCGCATGCCGCTCCCGAACGCTCCTTCAAGAGCGAGGAGGGCAGCATCAAGGTCAGCACCCTGGCCGAAGGCCTGAACCACCCTTGGGCATTGGCCTTTCTGCCCGAAGGCAAAGGCATACTGGTAACCGAGCGCCCGGGTAATCTGCGTATCGTCAGTGCCGAAGGCAAGGTCGGTGCGCCGCTGGGCGGCGTACCCGAAGTGTGGGCCCAAGAGCAGGGTGGACTGCTCGATGTCGTCCTGTCGCCGACCTTCAAGCAAGACCGCATGATTTACCTGAGTTTTGCCGAGAACGGTGGCGAGGACGGTAAAGCCGGTACCGCCGTGGGTCGTGGGCGTTTGTCTGCCGACATGGCCAAGCTTGAAGACTTCAATGTGATCTTCCGCCAACAACCCAAGCTGTCGACAGGTCTGCACTTTGGTTCGCGCCTGGTGTTCGACCGTGACGGTTACCTGTTCATTGCCCTGGGGGAGAACAACCAGCGGCCGACTTCCCAGGACCTGGACAAATTGCAGGGCAAGGTGGTGCGCATCCTGCCGGACGGCACGGTGCCGAAGGACAATCCGTTTGTCGGCCAGGACAATGTCCGCCCCGAGATCTGGTCGTTCGGCCACCGCAATCAGCAGGGCGCAGCGCTCAACCCCTGGACCGGCGAGCTGTGGACCAACGAGCACGGCCCGCGTGGCGGTGACGAAATCAACATCCCTCTACCCGGTAAAAACTACGGCTGGCCACTTGCCACTCACGGCATCAATTACTCGCTGATGTCGATTCCCGAGGCCAAGGGCGAGCATGTCGATGGCATGGTCGATCCACACCATGTCTGGGAAAAATCGCCGGCGATCAGCGGCATGGCCTTTTACGACAACCCGCGTTTCAAACCCTGGGACCATAGCCTGTTCATTGGCGCGTTGGCGGCTCAGGAACTGATTCGCCTGCAACTGGACGGTGACAAGGTGGTTCACGAGGAGCGGATGCTGGGTGAGTTGAATGCGCGGATTCGCGATGTGCGGGTGGGGCCGGATGGCTATCTGTACGTGCTGACGGATGCCGAGGATGGTGCGCTGCTGAAAGTGGGGCTTGATTTGTAGCGGCCGAATCGCGGGGCAAGTCGGGTCGCCGCACCGCCGCTCCCACAGAAATCACCTCAACTCCGGTGGGAGCGGGCTTGCCCCGCGATGCTGTTCATCGCCAGAATGGAGCCCTTTCACCTCAGGCGCCTTTCATGACCTGCTTCACCGAGCAGTCCCCCCTGCAGCTCTACCGGCAGGCCATCGACCGCGATGGATTTGTCAGCGACCCGGCTCAGCTACAGGCGGCCAGTGCTTTGCAACGCTGTTTCGAAGCCCTGCAACGTGGCGAAACCCCGCAGGGCGTCTATCTCTGGGGCCCGGTGGGGCGCGGCAAGACCTGGTTGATGGACCAGTTCCACCGCTGCTTGCAGGTGCCGGCCCGGCGTCAGCATTTCCACCACTTCATGCGCTGGGTGCATCAACGTCTGTTCCAGCTCAATGGCACCGCCGACCCCTTGCAGGCCCTGGCCCGGTCCCTGGCCGAAGAGATTCGCGTGCTGTGTTTCGACGAGTTGTTCGTCAACGATATCGGCGACGCAATCATTCTCGGGCGCCTGTTCCAGGTGCTGTTCGAGGCCGGAGTGGTGATTGTCGCCACCTCCAACCAGCCGCCCGACCAGTTGTACTGCGATGGATTCAATCGCGAGCGCTTCCTGCCGGCGATTAGCGCCATCGAGCAGCACATGCAGGTGCAGGCAGTGGTCGGTGAGCAGGACCACCGCCTGCATCCAGGCACCGCGCAACAGCGTTACTGGGTGCGCGAACCCGGCCAGTCCCCAGCCCTGGACGGGGTCTTTGCCCAACTGAACGGCGATCAGCGGTGCAGCGATCAACCCTTGCCGGTGGGCTCGCGGCAGATACAGGTAGTGCAGCGCAGTGACACCGTTATCTGGTGCCGCTACACCGATCTGTGCGAGCAACCCTTGGCTGCCATGGATTTCATGGCGCTGTGCGACAGCTTCACGACGATCCTGGTGGGCGATGTACCCGCCCTCGGCGCTCGCCAGCGGCCAGCGAAGATTGCCCGAGGCACCGAGGATGCGGCCAGTCGCGTGCTGGCCGGCGACCGCGAGCTGCCGCAGTTGTCGGTGCATGATGACAGCGTGCGGCGCTTCATTGCGTTGGTCGATGAATGTTACGACCGTCGGGTCGCCCTGTATCTGGAAGCCGAGGTTGCGCTTGAAGCGCTCTACACTCAAGGGTATCTGGAGTTCCCGTTCCGGCGCACCTTGAGCCGCTTGCGGGAGATGCAACTGCAACGCTTCTGTTGAAGGAGTCGATCATGCAGCCGCTTTCGCACCATTTGCTGACCATGGCCTACCACAACGGCTGGGCCAACCACAGGCTCTACAAGGCCTGTCTGCAGCTGAGCCAGGATGAGTTGGTGGCGCCGCGCTGCAGCTTCTTCGGCTCAATCAAGGCCACCCTCAACCACATCCTCACGGTGGACTGGTTCTACCTCAACGCCCTGGAGTCAGAACAGCGGGGCGAGGCGCCGGAGCCGGACAGCGAGCGTTTCTTCGAGCCTGAAGAGCCGTTTTCCAGTTGTGAGGCACTACGAGAAGAACAGGCCCAGGCCGATCACCGGCTGATCGCCTACTGCAGTCAATTGCGCGATGACCAGTTGCAGCGTTACGTGAGCATCGTGCGCCGCGACTGGGTCCAGCGCGAACAACGGTTGCGCCTGTTGTTGCACTTGTTCGAGCATCAGATCCATCACCGTGGGCAGGTGCACGCCATGCTCAGCGACACCTCGGTGAAACCACCGCAGCTGGACGAGTTTTTCTGCGAAGACGAAGCGCACCTGCGCGCCCAGGACTTTGCCGAACTGGGCTGGACCGAAGCAAAAATCTGGGGGCGCTAGCGCCCCAGCCAGCCCAGGGTCAGAAGGGCCAGCACGGCGTAACGCCCGGCCTTGGCGATCGTGACCAGCACGACAAAGCGCCAGAAGGGTTCGCGCATGATCCCGGCGATCAAGGTCAACGGGTCGCCGATTACCGGCATCCAGCTCAGCAGCAGAGACCACTGGCCGTAGCGCTGGTAGCGTTGCTGCGCCTTGTCCAGTTGCGCCTGCTTGAAGGGGAACCAGCGCCGGTCACGCAAGTGTTCGATGCCACGGCCCAACAGCCAGTTGACGATCGAGCCCAGTACATTGCCGGCGGTGGCGATCAGCAGCAGGCTGAACACCGCCTGCGGATCGCGCAGCAGCAAGCCCACCAGCACGGCTTCCGATTGCAGCGGCAACAGGGTTGCCGCGCCAAAGGCGCTGAGAAACAGCGCCCACTCGCTCAACATTCAGCGCTGATCAGTAGTTGGCGACCACTTCGTCGCGACCGTCCTGGGTCAGGCCGATCACCTGGTAGGCATCCTTGTGGTCACCCATTTCCATGCCGGGCGAGCCCATTGGCATGCCTGGTACCGCCAGGCCGCGCAAGTCGGAACGCTTGGCCAGCAGCTTGACCTGCTCAGCCGGCACATGGCCCTCGACGAACTTGCCGTCGATCACCCCGGTGTGGCACGACGCCAGACGCGGCGCCACGCCCAGACGCTGCTTGACCGCGCTCATGTTCGGTTCGACATGATCGTTGACGGTGAAACCGTTATCGCGCAGATGGCTGATCCACTCCTTGCAGCAGCCGCAGTTGGGGTCGCGGTAGACATCGATGGTCTGTCCGGCCTGGGCCAGGGTGCTCAGGGCCAGCAGGCCGAAGGCGACGATTTTCTTGCTCAACATGATGCTTCTCCAATACTAGAAACGCAGGCGGACACCGGCGACCAGACGGGTCTGGCCGATATCGCCATGGTCGTCACGGATCTGTTCGGCGGCATTGCCGTAGCTCCGGTTGAAACTGACGCCCAGATAAGGGGCAAAACCGCGGGTGATCTCATAACGCAGGCGCAGGCCGATCTCACTGTCGGCAAGGCCGCTGCCCTGGTCGCGGCTGGCGTCGTTACGGCCATAGAAGTTGGCCTCCAGCGACGGTTCGAGAATCCAGCGATTGGTCAGCAGGATAGCGTAACTGCTCTCCACGCGCAGCGCGGTTTGTTGCCGCTCACCCAGGTAGGCGGTGGCTTCCAGCTCCAGGCCGTAGAGCGGCATGCCCTGGATGCCGAAGGCCGCCCAGGTCTGGCCACTGGCCGGTTTGAAGTCCTGGCGCAGGCCGCCGACCAGCTCCCACCAGGGGCTGATGGCATGGCCCCAGAGTGCCTGCAGTTCGGCCTTGTGGGTTACGCCCTGTTCACGCTCGCCTTCGGTGCGCAGCCAGAGACGGTCGATATCGCCGCCGATCCAGGCGTTGGCGTTCCAGTTCAGGGCGCTGCTGCTTTCGAAGTTCTGGTACTCGAGCTGCTCGACAATCACCGCCCAGTTGACCTGCCGATCATGCACCTGATGACCGGGCAAGGGCGGGAAGGCGGCGCGGCGGTCGGCGTCAGTGACCGGCCGCAACGGTGTGCGCGGTGTGTCCAGCGCCTGGCCGTGTCCCATGGCGCCGTGGTCCATGCCGGAATGGCCCATGGGCGGTGGGCTCATGCTGCCGTGGTTCATGCTGCCATGGTCCATGGCACCGTGGTTCATCGCGCCATGATCCATGTCCTGGGCCCGGACTTCTTCACTGGCCAGCAAGGCGAGCAGCGCCAGGCTGCCCAGCAGCGGGCGGTTGAGAACTTCATTCATCGACGCGTACCTCGCGGAACATACCCATCTCCATGTGGTAAAGCAGGTGGCAGTGGTAGGCCCAGCGCCCCAGCGCGTCGGCGCTGACCCGGTAGCTGCGGCGACTGCCGGGCGGAATGTCGAGGGTGTGCTTGCGGACCTGGAAGCGTCCGTGTTCGTCTTCCAGGTCGCTCCACAGGCCGTGCAGGTGAATCGGGTGGGCCATCATGGTGTCGTTGACCAGGGTGATGCGCAGGCGCTCGCCGTAGCGCAGACGCAGCGGCTCGGCGTCGGAAAACTTGATGCCGTTGAACGACCAGGCGAAGCGCTCCATGTGGCCGGTCAGGTGCAGTTCGATCTCGCGCGACGGCTCACGACCGTCCGGGTCGGCAAAGGTGCTTTTCAGGTCGGCGTAGGTCAGCACCCGGCGGCCGTTGTTGCGCAGGCCAATGCCCGGGTCGGCGAGGTTGGGCTTGGGGCTCATGGTCTGCATGTCGACCAGCGGGTTGCCGGTTTCACTGGCCGGGTGGCTCTGCATGCCGCTCATGGCGGCATGATCCATACCCCCCATCTGGCTGTGATCCATGCCGGCCATGGCGTCCATGCCGCCGTGCCCCATGTCGGCCATGGTCAGGATCGGCCGCGGGTCGGGGGCCGGCACCGGCGCGCTGAGCCCGGCACTGCGCGCCAGGGTGCCGCGGGCGTAACCGGTGCGGTCCATGCTCTGGGCATACAGGGTATAGGCAGGCAGGTCGCCCACGCTCACCAGCACGTCGTAGGTCTCGGCCACGGCGATGCGCAGTTCGTCGACGCTGACCGGCTGCACCGGCAGGCCATCGGCGGCGATTACTGTCAGCTTCAGGCCGGGGATGCGGAAGTCGAAATAGCTCATCGCCGAGCCGTTGATCAGACGCAGGCGCACGGTTTCACCCGGCTGGAACAGACAGGTGAAGTTGCCGTCCGGCGGCTGGCCGTTGAGCAGGTAGGTGTAGGTTGCTGCGCTGATGTCGGCAAGGTCGGTCGGACTCATGCGCATTTCGGCCCAGCCCTTGCGCTCAGCCACGGTTTTCGACCAGCCGTGCAGGGCCACGTCATCGATGAAATCGCCGACTGTACGCTTGTGGTAGTTGAAGGCGTCGGACTGCTTTTTCAGGGTCGCCATCAGCGCGTCGGGGGCCTGGTCGCTCCAGTCACTGAGCAACAGCACATAGTCGCGTTGATAGTGATGAGGTTCGGGCTGTTTCGGCTCGATGACGATTGCCCCGTATACCCCGGCCTGTTCCTGCAAGCCGGAATGGCTGTGGTACCAGTAGGTGCCGCTCTGCTGCAGGGTGAACTGATAGAGGTAATCGCCACCGGGTTCGATACCGGCAAAGCTCAGGCCCGGGACTCCGTCCATGTTGGCCGGCAGGATGATGCCGTGCCAGTGCAGCGAGGTCGGCTCGTCCAGGCGGTTGCGTACGCGCAGGGTCACGGTGTCGCCTTCGCGCCAACGCAATACCGGGCCCGGCAGGCTGTTGTTGATGGTCAGCGCGGTGCGCGGGCGACCGGTGATGTTGACCGGAGTCTGGCCGATGAACAGTTCGAAATCGCGGCCGCTCAGTTCATTGCCAAAGGGCAAGCCGGCGGCGAAGGCGGGCAGGCGCCACAGGCCGAGGCCGGCCAGGGTACTGGCGGCGGCGAAGCCTTTGACGAAGGTGCGGCGGGTCGGGTTTGCAAGCATGGGGGTTGCCAATCCATAAGCGAGGGTGGCATGACCTTAGCGAGCAATGGCTGTCAGAAATCTGAGCGGCAGATTACAGATTTGTCAGGCACACTGATCGTTCTGTCTGCGCTGAGGTGTTGTGCTGGAACGTGTGTGCGCCGCTTTGCGGCTGCCCCGTCCTGCGTTAGCCTTGAGCGGTATAGGCCATTGGGGGCAAGGAGTATCCATGGATAAAGTCATCGTGATCACTGGCGCCAGTCGTGGCATTGGCGCCGCGACCGCACGCCTGGCGGCCCGTGAAGGGTATCGCATCTGCATCAACTACCTGAGTGACGACGAGGCGGCCCAGCGGGTGCTGGCCGACGTTCGCGAATTGGGCGCCGAAGCCATCGCGGTCAAAGCCGATGTCAGTGTCGAAGACGAGATCATTCACTTGTTTCAGCGCGTCGATGCCGAGCTAGGGCCGGTGGCCGCGCTGGTCAATAACGCGGGAACCATCGGCCAGAAGAGTCAGCTTGAGCATATGTCGGAGTTCCGTCTGCTCAAGTTGATGAAGACCAACGTGGTCGGGCCGATGCTCTGTAGCAAGCATGCCGTGCAGCGGATGTCGAAGCGCCATGGCGGGCAGGGTGGAAGCATCGTCAACGTCTCGTCGGTGGCCGCGCGGCTGGGTTCGCCGAACGAATATGTCGACTACGCGGCCTCCAAAGGGGCGTTGGACACCTTCACCATGGGCCTGGCCAAGGAAGTTGCCGGTGACGGCATCCGGGTCAATGCCGTGCGCCCAGGCTACATATTCACTGATTTCCACGCGCTCAGCGGCGACCCTGAGCGGGTCAGCAAGCTTGAACCTGGCATCCCCATGGGGCGTGGTGGTCAGGCCGAAGAGGTGGCCGAGGCGATTATCTGGCTGCTGTCCGACAAGGCGTCGTACTCCACAGGCAGCTTCATCGATCTGGGCGGCGGGCGCTGAGTCTGCCCTCCACACTGTCGGGCGCTCAGAACGAGCGCACGATTCTGCCCAGGGTCTCCATGGCTTGCTCCGATTGCTCGGTCCACGGGCTGCCGTAGTTCAGGCGGATACAGTTGCGAAAGCGCTGGGTCGGCGAAAAGATCGGCCCGGGCGCGATGCTGATGCCCTGAGCCAGGGCCATCTGGAACAGCTTGAGCGAGTCCATTTGCTCCGGCAGCTCCAGCCACAGGAAGTACCCCCCCGACGGGTGACTGACCCGAGTCTGCGCCGGAAAGTGCCGGGCAATGGCGGCAAGCATGGCGCTTTGCTGCTCTTCCAGGGCATAGCGCAGTCTGCGCAGGTGCCGATCGTAGCCGCCGTGCTGCAGGTAGTCGGCGATCGCCGCCTGGGCCGGCATCGAGGCGCACAGCGAAGTCATCAGTTTCAAGCGTTCGATTTTCTGCGCATAGCGTCCGGCGGCCACCCAGCCGATCCGGTAACCTGGCGCCAGGCTCTTGGAGAAGGAGCCGCAGTGCATCACCAGGCCATCGGTATCGAAGGCCTTGGCCGGTTTCGGCGCTTGCTGGGCGTAGTACAGCTCGGCATAGACGTCGTCTTCGATCAGCGGCACCTGATGCTGGCGCAGCAGTTCGACCAGCTGCTGTTTTTTCTCCTCCGGCATGCTCGCACCCACCGGATTCTGGAAGTTGGTCATGCACCAGACGGCCTTGACCGGGTGTTTGGCCAAGGTTTGCGCCAGCACGCCAAGGTCGATACCTTCGCGCGGGTGCACGGGGATCTCCACAGCCTTCAGTTTGAGCCGTTCGAGCACCTGCAGGCAGGCGTAGAAGGCGGGCGCCTCGATCGCCACCAGGTCACCGGGCTCGGTCACCGCCTGCAGGCACAGGTTCAATGCCTCCAGTGCACCATTGGTGATCAGCAGCTCCTCCATCGGCAGCATCAGCCCGCCGACCATATAGCGCAGGGCAATCTGCCGACGCAGTTGCGGGTTGCCCGGCGACAGGTCGGTGACCACCATGCGCGGATCCATTTCGCGGCTGGCGCTGGCCATGGAACGGGCCAGGCGTGGCAGCGGGAACAGGTGGGGGCTGGGGAAGGCCGAGCCGAAGGCGACGGTCTGCGGGTCTTTGATCGAGTCGAGAATCGAGAACACCAGCTCGCTGACATCCACTTCGGTGGATTCACTCGCTTGCTCGATGATCTGCGGCTCGCTGAACTGCCGCGGCGCATGGGCGTTGACGAAATAGCCCGAGCGCGGCCGCGCGCGGATCAGCCCGCGGCGTTCCAGCAGGTAGTAGGCCTGGAACACTGTGGAAGGGCTGACCCCGTGGGTCTGGCTGGCGTAGCGCACCGACGGCACGCGCTGGCCGGGGCCCAGGACCCCGGAGCGAATCAGTTCGGCAATGTCGTCGGCGAATTTTTCGTAGCGTTTCATCATGGCTCAGGACGTTTCGACTGCTGCGAAGTGTATGTGATCAGCGGTTCAAAGGCGCGACAAAACGGCTGTGGGCAACACTGGAAATACCGGGTTGGTCGCTGTCGCTGATTTCGAAACCGATTTCCTGGGAGCTGCTTTGCGGCCGTTCGGCAAGCATCGCCACCGATACCGGCATCTCGCTCATCTCACCCGCATCCAGGGTGAACTCGGTCTTGCCGTGCAACTCGAAGCCCTCGGCGTCTACCAGGCGCAAGCGGTAGTGCTGCGTTTGCTGGGTCTTGTTGATGACCTTGAGGGTGTAAATATTTTCGATCTGGCCCAGGTTGTTCTCGCGGAACAGGCCACGGTCCTTGATCACGTCCATCGACACCATCGGCCGTTGCTGCAGGGCGATGACCAGGGCACCGATCATCACCACCAGTACGGTGACGTAACCGAGCAGGCGAGGGCGCAGCCAGTTGGTCTTGCCGCCTTGCAGGTTGTGTTCGGACTTGTAGCCAACCAGGCCGCGGGCATAGCCCATCTTGTCCATGATCGAGTCACAGGCGTCGATGCAGGCGGCGCAGCCGATGCATTCCATCTGCAGGCCGTCACGGATGTCGATACCGGTCGGGCAGACCTGCACACACATCTGGCAGTCGATGCAATCGCCCAGGCCTTTGGCCTTGTAGTCGCTGTCTTTCTTGCGGGGCCCACGGGATTCGCCGCGCGCCGGGTCGTAGGCGATGGCCAGGGTGTCCTTGTCGAACATCACGCTCTGGAAACGGGCATACGGGCACATGTGCATGCACACCGCTTCACGCAGCCAGCCGGCATTGATATAGGTGGCGCCGGTGAAGAACAGGATCCAGAACAGGCTGACGCCGCCCAGTTGCAAGGTGAAGAGTTCTTCAGCCAGCGGCCGGATCGGTGTGAAGTAGCCGACAAAGGTCAGGCCGGTAAGCACGCTGATGGCCAGCCACAGGGTGTGTTTGGCCGAGCGTCGGGCCAGTTTGTTCACACTCCAGGGTGCGGCATCGAGCTTGATGCGCTGGTTGCGATCACCTTCGGTGACCTTCTCGCACCACATGAAAATCCACGTCCACGAGCTTTGTGGGCAGGTGTAACCGCACCAGACCCGCCCGGCAAGCACCGTGATGGCGAACAGGCCGAAGGCGCAGATGATCAGTAGCGCCGACAGGAGAATGAAGTCTTGCGGCCAGAAGGTTGCACCGAAAATGTGGAACTTGCTGTCAGCCAGGTCCCATAACACGGCCTGGCGACCGTTCCAGTTCAACCAGACGGTGCCGAAGAACAGCAAAAACAGAAAGCCCGCGCCACCCAGGCGCAGGTTACGAAACAAGCCGGTGAAGCTGCGGGTGTGGATCTGTCTGTCGCTGCTGGCGGTCTTCTTCTTGGTGGCGGAAGGCTCGGCAATTTCAACGATCTGGACGGGAATTCTATCGCTCATGGTTCGTCGCTCATCAGGCCTCGATCAGGCCAGAGCACTATGGCGCCGCATCTGTTTGCATAACAGGCTCAGATATTTCGATAAAAACCGTATCAGATTTCTTGCCGCAACCGTACAGGCCCCAGATTATCGAGGTTTGACCGGTGCTTTTGAGGTGCCTGCGACCATCCACCGCACCTGCTACAGTCAGGGCATCGGTGTCTGCTTCAGTGATCGGCACGGGTTGGCCAGCCAGTTCGGTCACGGACATGCGCAGGTTCGAGAAGGAAGGAGGGAGGAGGAAAAACCAGGAGGGCAGGAAGCACTGAGGGGAGCCGAAGCTCCCCTCAAAGATTGTTGCGTGCTCTTTTTTTGTTATTGGAGGGCGGCCTGTTGTTGTTTTTGGCGACCGTTGCCTCTTGTCACTGGCGATCCCCATTCGGGATCAAGAGCAAACGTATTTTTTTGAGCGCTGATCTACTCTCATCATTGCTGATCCAACCGTGACTTTCGCTACCTTGGGGTAGTTTTATTGTTTTATGTCAGGTTGCGGGGGCGAACCCCGGAAAAGCACATCTTCTCCAAAAAAATCTGTTAGCTGCGTCTCTGTCGTGTTGTTCTTGTTATGTCAGAGTCGTTACGTCTTATTTTTATTGGGTGTGTCACAGTTTTTATTGTTCTTGTACCAGAGATATAGCAGGTGCCGTGCCAACTTTTTAAAACTCAATGAAATCAATGGTTTAAGTTTTTTGGCAGGAAGGGGAGGCGGGGAAATCTGTCGATTTGTTTCCGTGTTACCCGGTTTTTTCCTGAAAAGTGCGGGGGCGGTAACACCCTGGTCGCCACCAGGCTGTTACCGCTGATGATTACTGCGCGTTACGTGCCCGCGCTACCCGGGAGCCGCTGGTACGGCCAAGCACCTTACTGATACGCAGGCCCGCGTCGATCAACCGGTCCAGGTCGATGCCGGTCTCGATACCCAGGCCTTGAAGCATGTACAGCACATCTTCGCTGGCCACGTTACCGCTGGCGCCCTTGGCGTAGGGGCAACCACCCAGGCCTGCGACCGAGCTGTCGAAGACGTTGATCCCTTCAAGCAGGCTGGCATAAACGTTGGCCAGGGCCTGGCCGTAGGTGTCATGGAAGTGTCCGGCCAGCTGGGCGCGTGGCACATGTGCGGCAACCACCTCGAACAGGCGGCGGGTGGCGCCCGGGGTGCCGGTGCCGATCGTGTCGCCCAGCGACACTTCATAGCAGCCCATCTCAAACAACTCGCGGGCCACCGGCGCCACCTGCTCGGCACTGACCGCGCCTTCATACGGGCAGCCCAGCACGCAGGATACGTAACCCCGTACACGCACGCCGTTTGCGCGGGCTGCGTCCATGATCGGTACGAAACGCTGCAGGCTTTCGCTGATCGAGCAATTGATGTTGCGCTGGGAGAAAGCTTCGGATGCGGCGGCGAACACCGCTACCTCTTTCACCCCGGCTGCCAGGGCATCCTCGAAACCGCGCAGGTTCGGTGCCAGGGCGGCGTAGGTGACACCGGACTGTTGTTTGATGTTGGCAAACACCTCGGCGGAGCCGGCCATTTGCGGTACCCACTTGGGCGAGACGAAGCTGCCCACTTCTATATAAGACAGGCCCGCCGCCGTCAGGTCATCGACCAGCCGGACCTTGTCTGCCACGCTGATGGGCTGGGCTTCATTCTGCAGGCCGTCGCGCGGGCCGACTTCGACCAGGCGGACTGTTTCAGGCAATGACATGGCGCGGTTCCTCAGGGCTCAATGGCTGTTTTTCTGATTGTTCAGGGTGGCGGCCAGCGCTTGTTCACAGCGCTCTTCGGCGGTGTCCAGCTCCAGCTGCATCTGCTGGATATCGAGCAGTTGCTGTTCGAGCTGGGCGCGGCGTTCGGCGATTTTGGCCAGCATGCTGTGCAACTGTTTCAGGTTGCCGCTGGTCGGGTCGTAGAGCTCGATCAGTTCGCGGCACTCGGCCAGCGAGAAGCCGATGCGCTTGCCGCGCAGGATCAGTTTCAGACTGACCTTGTCGCGGGCCGAGTAAATGCGCTCAAGGCCCCGACGTTCGGGGCTGAGCAAGCCCTGTTCCTCATAGAAGCGGATGGCACGGGTGGTGATGTCCAGCTCGCGGGACAGGTCGGAGATGCTGTAGGTCTGGCTGCTCATGGTCAGGCTCGGGAAAAGGGCATGAGCTAACCTAATGGCAGGTTGACGTATACGTCAAGCTTCGCGGGGCAAGCCCGCTCCCACATGGATCTCACTGGGCCGGTGGGAGCGGGCTTGCCCCGCGATACGGCCTACGCCTGAGCCCGCTCGTCCTGCGCCACCACCGCCTGGCACAACTCAATGATCTGCTCGCGCATCCAGCGGTTGGCCGGGTCTTGATCGGTACTTTCATGCCAGTACAGGTGGGTTTCCAGCGGTGGCACATCGTTGACCGGTAGGCTCAGATAATTGAGTTGGTGGCGGCGGGCGAAGCGCTCCGGCACGGTCATGACCATGTCGGTCTGTTGCAGCACTTGCGAGGCCATCAGGTAATGCTGTGAACGCAGGGCGATCTTGCGCTGTACGCCCATCTTGCCCAGGGCCAGGTCGACATAGCCCAGGCCGTTGCGGCGGCTGGAGATATGGATGTGGGTCATCGCCAGGTAATCGTCCAGACTGAGTTTGTCTTTGGCCATCGGGTGGCCCTGGCGCAAGGCGCAGACGTACTGATCCTGCATGAGTTTGACGTGGCGCACCTGCGGGTCGGTGTTGAGTGGGGCATCGACGGCAAAATCCAGGCGCCCGGCAGCCAGTTCCTTGGTGGTCTCACGGCGCTTGCAGAGAAAACTCTCGATGATTACCGCTGGCGCCAGGCGGCGCAGGCGCTGAAACAGCGGCGGCAGAATCACCGCCTCGGTGAGGTCGGTCATGCTGATGCGAAAGGTCTTGTTCGCCTGCAGGGGATTGAAGATGCGGCTTTCCTGCACCGACACACGCAATAACGACAGGGCATTGCGCACCGGGCCGATGATGTTCTGCGCCATGGGCGTAGGGACCATGCCTTGCGCGGTACGGACGAACAGCGGGTCGTTGAAGGTCTCGCGTAGCCGCGACAGGGCATTGGACACTGCAGGCTGGGTAATGCCGACGATCTGCCCGGCACGGGTCAGGTTGGCTTCGGTGTAGATGGCATCGAAGACGATGAACAGATTCAGATCGACCTTGCTCAGGTTCATGGGCGCTGCTCTTGTTGGTGTTATGGGTCAATCATATATTGGTTATGAATGTTTATACACGCCGAGAATAGACTAGGTGGATTTTGCTCGCTGATCTAGGCTCTTCATCAGATCCTCATTCCACTGAAGGTACTGCCCATGGATTTCGCCTATTCACCCAAGGTCCAGGCGTTGCGCGAACGTGTCACGGCGTTCATGGATGCTTATGTCTATCCCGCCGAAGCGGTGTTCGAGCGCCAGGTCGCCGAGGGCGACCGCTGGCAGCCGACCGCAATCATGGAAGAGCTCAAGGCCAAGGCCAAGGCTGAAGGGCTGTGGAACCTGTTCCTGCCCGAGTCGGAGCTGGGCGCAGGCTTGAGCAACCTGGAATATGCGCCCCTGGCTGAAATCATGGGTCGTTCGCTGCTGGGCCCCGAGCCGTTCAACTGCTCGGCCCCGGACACCGGCAACATGGAAGTGCTGGTGCGCTATGGCAGTGAGGAACAGAAACGTCAGTGGCTGGAACCGTTGCTGCGTGGCGACATCCGTTCAGCCTTTGCCATGACCGAGCCGGATGTGGCGTCTTCCGATGCCACCAACATGGCCGCCCGCGCTGTCCGCGAGGGCGACCAGTGGGTGATCAATGGCCGCAAGTGGTGGACCTCCGGTGCCTGCGATCCACGCTGCAAGATCATGATCTTCATGGGCCTGAGCAACCCGGACGGCCCGCGTCACCAGCAGCACTCGATGATTCTGGTGCCCACCGATACCCCCGGGGTGAAAATCGTCCGGCCACTGCCGGTGTTCGGTTACGACGACGCTCCCCATGGCCATGCCGAAGTGCTGTTCGAGAACGTGCGAGTGCCTTACGAGAACGTGCTGTTGGGTGAGGGGCGTGGTTTCGAGATTGCCCAGGGGCGCCTTGGCCCTGGACGCATTCACCATTGCATGCGTTCGATCGGCATGGCCGAGCGGGCCCTGGAACTGATGTGCAAGCGTTCGGTGGAGCGCACCGCGTTTGGCCGCCCGCTGGCGCGCCTGGGCGGTAACGTCGACAAGATCGCCGATTCGCGCATGGAAATCGACATGGCACGGCTGCTGACGCTGAAGGCGGCTTACATGATGGACACGGTGGGCAACAAAGTCGCTCGCAGCGAGATCGCCCAGATCAAGGTGGTGGCACCGAACGTGGCCTTGAAGGTCATCGACCGGGCGATTCAGATTCATGGCGGTGCCGGGGTCAGTGGTGACTTCCCGCTGGCTTACATGTACGCCATGCAACGTACCCTGCGTCTGGCCGACGGCCCGGATGAAGTGCACCGGGCGGCGATCGGCAAATACGAAATCGGCAAATACGTTCCCAAGGAAATGCTGCGCAGCGGGCATTGATCCGCACGCTTTAGATATCAGGCCCGCCGATGCGGGCCTGATTCATTTGTGACTGCCGGAGTTTGCGGGGTGGTGTGGCTGGTCGCGGGTCTTGAACAGTGACAACACTACGCCGCCACTCAACAGGCTCACGGTCACACCCAGCGACAGCAATGCCGGCACTGCGCCGATCAGGCCGTGATAGAAGATTTTGCTGCCGATAAAGATCAGCACCAGGGCCAGGGCGTACTTGAGATAGACAAACCGATGCATCAGCGCCGCCAGGGCGAAATACAAGGCGCGCAGGCCAAGGATCGCGAAGATGTTCGAGGTGTAGACAATGAACGGGTCCTGAGTGATGGCGAAGATGGCCGGCACGCTGTCGACGGCGAACACCAGATCGGCCAGTTCGATGAGTACCAGCGCCAGGAACAGCGGGGTGGCGTACAGCACGGTCTTGCTTTGCCCGGCAGCCTTGAGGCGCACGAAAAAACGCGGGCCATGCAGGTCATCGGTGACGCGCAAATGGCCGCGTACAAACTTGAGCACCGGGTTGTTGGCCAGGTCCGGGTGGGCCTCTTCGCGGGAGAACAGCATCTTTATTCCGGTAACCAGGAGGAAGGCACCGAACACATAGAGGATCCAGGCGAACTCCTGGACCAGGGCGCTGCCTACGCCGATCATGATCGCGCGCAGCACCACCACGCCGAGGATGCCCCAGAACAATACCCGGTGCTGGTAGAGGCGGGGGATGGCGAAGTAGCTGAAGATCATCGCCATGACGAAGACATTGTCCATGGACAGCGACTGTTCGACCAGGAACCCGGTGTAGAACTCCAGGGCAGGTTGCGCGCCCAGCTCCCACCAGATCCACCCGCCAAACAGCACACCGACACTGAAATAGCTGGCGTACAGCAGCAGGCTTTCGCGCATCTCGATTTCGTGAGCCTTGCGATGCAACACGCCCAGATCCAATACCAGCAAGGTCAGGACAATGCCAATGAATGCCAGCCAGAACCAGGTGCTGGTGCCGAGAATGTCGTTTTCGAGAAATGCCTGTAGAGCCGCCATGCGCCCCTCCTTAATTGTCGACGTTGCCAAAAAAAGCAACAGTGACTCCGACATGGCGGCTTGGCAGCCGTCAGAGGGGCCCGGCATCACTAATCAAAGCCTAGCTGCGGGGGCGCGCCGGTGCCCGACTGGGCTGTTACAAATAATTGCGCGGGATAATGCGGGCTGTCAGTAGACCCAGACTTCAACCCGCCGGTTACGGATGCGGCCTTCTTCGGCGGTATTGGCTGCCACCGGCAGTTCGTCGCCCAGGCCGATGATCTCGCGCGGGGCCACGCCTTCTCTGGCCAGTTCCCGGCGCACGGCCATGGCGCGCAGGCGAGAAAGCAAGACGGCGCGCTCGGGATCGTCCTTGGCATCGCCAAATCCAACCAGTACGGCATCTTGTTCCAGTTTGTTGTGCTGGCGCAGGAACTCGACCACCCGCCGCACATCACGCAGCGCTTTGTTGTCCAGGCTGGCATTGCCCTCCTGGAAGCGGAAGTTTACCGATAGGCGCTGGGCGTTGCGGGCCAGCGTCCGATAGCGTGGCGGCATGTTGTCGGCGGGGGGCACTTTGACGGCCTGTACCTGCTGCCCGACAAACCCGCTGGCGGTGACAATCGCTTGCCCTTTGGGGCTTTGGGCAAACTCCACCAGCGCCCGGGCCCACGGCGTGGCCTGGCTCGGCGACAGGTAGAAGTACAGACGCCGTGACAGCGGATAATCTTCGCTGGCCACCAGTGCCGGGCTTGGCAGCATGGGGCGGGAGGCACCATCGGCGATCGCCAGCACCTTGGCGCCATGTACTGACGCCAGGCTGCTGAAACCAATGGCCTGGCGGTCAGTCAGGACTGTAGAGGCCAATTGTTCACCGGATTCAAAGCGCCGGGCGGTGCTGGCCAGCGTCTGCCCGACGGCATCGAGCACCAGCGCCTTGAAGGTTTCGAAGGTGCCTGAGCGGTCATCCCGGGCATACAGGTGAATCGGTCCGTTTCCCAGACCCAGTTCCTCCCAGGTGGTGATCTGTCCGGAAAAAATCTGCGCCAACTGCCCGGTGCTCAATTGCGGCAGGGGATTGTCGGGATGGACGATGACGGCGACGCCATCCAGGCCGATGACCTGTTCGGCGGTGGCGCTGTTCAGGTCACCCAATGCCTGGAGCGCGCTCAGTTCACTGACCTTGATCGGGCGTGAGGCGGCGGCCAGATCGGCCTGTCCGGTCTTCAGTGCGGCAAAGCCGGTGCTGCTGCCGTGGGCGGCGATGTCGATACGCAAGGGCTGGCCATGGGCATCCTGGGCGCTGACCTGGATTTCGTTGGCAATACCGGTGGTCACGATTGATATATGGCTGGCGCGTTGAGCTTCCAGCATACCCTTGACCAACGCTGGTGCCAGCGCCGCGCCAATGGTGTTCGAACCCTGGATACGTAGTTGCGCCGGGGTGTCAGGGGCGGCCCGGGCAAGGAGCGGAAGCAGGCACAGCAGAATCAGGCTGAGGTGGCGGAACATGCCGGCAGGCACTCTTCGGGCGAAGGATGTGCCGCAGATTAAGACGGTTGGATGACCGTAAGATGACAGCGCCTGATCGCGGGGCAAGCCCGCTCCCACAGGTTGTGTATATAAGGCTGTGGGAGCGGGCTTGCCCCGCGAAGAATCGGCGCTACGCCAGTTCCAGCCAGATCGGCGCATGGTCCGAAGGCTTTTCCATGGCGCGCAGGTCGTAATCGACCCCAGCTGCCTTGATCCGCGGCAGCAAGCCCTGGGAGGCCATGATCAGATCGATGCGCAGGCCGCGCTTGGGCTCGTCTTCGAAGCCGCGGCTGCGGTAGTCGAACCAGCTGAAACGGTCGGCAACCTCGGGGTGCAGGTGACGGAAGCTGTCGACCAGACCCCAGTTCTTCAGGCGTGCCATCCACTCGCGCTCTTCGGGCAGGAAGCTGCACTTACCGGTCTTCAGCCAGCGCTTGGCATTGTCGGCGCCGATGCCGATGTCACAGTCTTCGGGCGAAATGTTCACATCGCCCATGACCAGCAATGGCTGATCGTTCTTGAACTGGTTTTCCAGCAAGGCCTGCAGGTCGCTGTAAAAGCGCTGTTTGGCCGGGAATTTGGTCGGGTGGTCGCGGCTTTCACCCTGGGGGAAGTAGCCGTTCATGATGGTGATCGGTGTGCCATCGCCATCGGCGAAGGTGCCCCAGATAAAGCGGCGCTGGGCATCCTCTTCATCGCTGGCAAAGCCTTTGTGCAGGCTCAGCGGCGCCTGGCGCGAGAGCAGGGCGACGCCGTAGTGGCCTTTCTGGCCATGGAAATGCACGTGATAACCCAGGGCCTGGACCTCGGCCAGCGGAAACTGATCGTCGCTGACCTTGGTTTCCTGCAGGCCAATCACGTCTGGCTGATGCTTTTCGATCAACGCCGCCAACTGATGGGGCCGGGCGCGCAGGCCATTGATGTTGAACGAGACGATCTTCATGGGAAACACAATCCTGATAAAACCAAGGATCCTAGCCGACATCGACGGCTGCGGCCAGCGTGGCGCACCACTGCATAGGCTGCTAACGTGGTGCTCGGGGCGAACGTCGGCGCAACGTACGCCTTGAAGGCAATGAATGCCCATTTGTGGAGGTTTGTCAGCATGACCGAATCGACTGCTGTCCCGGCTCAGGTCCGCCTGCTTGATGGTGGCTACAGCCGTGAGGCGCGTTCATTGTTGTATCACGCCTATCGGCATGAGCCGACCTTTGCCTTCCTGTTCGAGGCGCAGCGTCCTGGCTATGACCAGCGCATTCGCGCCACGGTGCGAGAGCTGGTCAAGCAACATTTTTTGCAGGAGTTGCCGGCATTGGGGCTGCTGGTTGACGACCGGCTGATCGGTATTGCCCTGATCGCACCGCCACAGCGCCGCCTGGGCATCACTGAAAGTTGGGCCTGGCGCATGCGTATGGTCTTGAGTACCGGTTTTCGTTGTACCCGGCGCTATCTCGATTATCAGGCGGCGCTGATGGCCTGCCTGCCGGGTGAGGCCGTGCATGTGTTGCCGCTGCTGGGGATTCATCCGCAGTTCCAGGGTAAGCACTACGGCGAGCAATTGTTGCAAGCTGTGCATGACTGGTGTGCCGAGGACGAGCACTCCCAAGGCGTGGTGCTGGACACCGGAAATGAACACTATCTGGCCTTTTATCAGCGCCAGGGTTACCAGGAAATCGGCGAAATTGCTGTAGGACCTGTACGCGAACATGTGTTCTTTCATCCCAACCCCCAGCCATCTCAACGTGCATCGGCCATGCCTGCATAACAGGCGCGAGAGCCTCGGACTCCATGCTGGCGCCAAGCTCTGGTAGCATCCGCGCCTATGACGTATTCAGGACGATTCACCTGCGGTTTGATTCTATGGATGGCCAGCATTGCTGCGTATGGGCAAAGCGAGCTGGTTGTGAAGGTCAAACCTGCCAATAACGAACTCAAGGCCAATGTCGAGGGCTATATCGGCAGCCTTGGTAAACGCGATGAAGAGGCGCTGCTGCGTTTCAGCCGTGGGGCTGTCGAGCAGGCGCGTAAGGCGGCTCAGGCACTGGGCTACTACCAGGCGCAGATCGACACTGAGGTCAAGGCGCCGACCAAGGCCGACAACGGCCCGCAGCTGATCCTCAGCATCGACCCTGGCGAGCCCGTGCACTTGCGTGACGTGACCATCCGCATTGATGGCCCGGCCACTGAACTCAAGGCATTTCGCATGCCCGACAGCAAGGCCCTGCGTTCAGGTGAAGTGCTCAACCATGGGCATTACGAAGACGCCAAACGGCTGATCCAGAACCAGGCTGCGCGTTACGGGTTCTTCAGCGGGCGTTTCGTGCGCCAGCGCCTGGCGGTTGATCCCCAGGCCGGCGTTGCCGACATCGAATTGATCTATGACAGCGGCCCACGCTATCGCCTGGGCAAGGTAAGTTTCGCCGGCGACACCCCGTTCGACGAAACCCTGCTGCAGCGTATGGTGCCGTTCAAGGCCGACACCCCCTACGATTCCGAGCTGATTGCCGAGCTCAACAATGCCCTGCAATCGAGCGGCTATTTCGAGGGCGTGCGGGTCGATGCCGCGCCTACGGCCGCGGTAGCGCAAAGCATTCCCGTCGCGGTGCAACTGAGCACTCGCAAGCCACGCACCATGGGCCTGGGCCTGGGGTTTTCGACCGACGTCGGGCCGCGTGGCAAGGCCAACTGGACCCGCCACTGGGTGAATCCGCAGGGCCATAGTTACGGCTGGGAAACCGAGTTGTCGGCCCCCCGGCAGAACGTCGGGTTGTGGTACGACATACCCCTTGATCCACCGTTGACCGACAAAGTCCGCTTTGCCGGTGGCTACCAGAACGAAGAAATCGCCGGCACCGACACGTTGAGCAAGCTGCTCACCGTTGGCCCGGAATGGCACAGCAAGCTGCCCAGTGGCTGGCAGCGCGTGCTGTCGCTCAAGTACCAGCGCGAAGAGTATCGCCTGGGTGATGACTCGGGCCTGAGCAACCTGTTGATGCCTGGCGTCAGCTATTCCTACCTGCGTAGCGACAACCGCATCGACCCGCACAACGGCTATCGCCTGCAGTTCGATGTACAGGCGGCCAAGGAAGGACTGGTGTCCGATACCAACCTGCTGCATGCCAACATGGTGCTCAAGGGCTTGACCACACTGGCCCAGAAACACCGTTTCCTCGGTCGTGTGCAAGTCGGTGGCAGCGCCACCAACGACTATCAGAGTTCGATACCGCCTTCGCTGCGTTTCTTTGCCGGGGGTGACCAGAGCGTGCGCGGCTATGACTACCAGAGCCTGTCGCCGGAAAACTCCGATGGAGATCGAATCGGTGGCCGCTACCTGGTGGCCGGCAGTGCCGAGTATCAGTACGAAGTCGTGGAAAAGTGGCGGGTAGCGACTTTTGTCGACCAGGGTAATTCATTCAACAACCTGGAGTTTCCCAGCCTCAAGACCGGTGTCGGTATTGGCGTGCGCTGGGTATCTCCGGTCGGGCCGCTGCGTCTGGATCTGGCCCACGCGCTGGATGACGATGGCGGCTTTCGTCTGCACTTCTCCATGGGGCCGGAATTGTGAGTCGCGTTTTCAGAAATATCCTGCTCGCGGTGCTGACACTGCTGCTCATGCTGGTGTTGCTGCTGGGCCTGTTACTGGGGACTCAGACGGGCAGCCGCTGGGCGCTGGGACTGGTGCCGGGTTTGCAGCTTGAGCAGTTCCAGGGGCGTCTGGGGGGGCAATGGCAGGCCGAGCGCGTGTTGTGGGAGCAGGGCGCCGATCGGGTCGAACTGGTTGCACCGGTGTTCGCCTGGTCACCGGCATGCCTGTTGCGCATGACCTTGTGTGTCGAGCGCTTGCAGGCCGAGCAGGTCAATCTTGCCTTCGCCCCTGGCGAGGCCACACCCGACAGCGGGCCGCTGCAATTGCCGGCGCTGAAACTACCGTTGGCAATCGAGCTGGGTGAGGTGCGCATCGGGCACCTGCGTCTGGATGGCAATGAGCAATTGAGCCAGTTGCAACTGGCGGCTCACTGGACTGTTGCGGGCTTGCAGATCGACAGCCTGCAACTGCAACGCGATGACTTGCAGTTGAGCCTGCAAGGCCGGCTGCAACCTGAGGGCGACTGGCCGCTGCAGGTCCAGGGGCAGTTACGGCTGCCCAAGGTCGATGGCCAGGACTGGCAACTGGCGGTACAGATTGAGGGTGAGCTGCAGAAAACCCTAAAGCTCACTGGCGACAGTAGCGGCTACCTGAACGCCCGGCTCAGTGGTGAGCTGCAGGCGCTGGCTGAACAGTTGCCGGCCAAGCTACAGATCAGTGCCCAGGCGTTCAAACCCGGTGCCGAGCTGCCTGACACGCTGCAACTGAATAATCTACAACTCAGCGCCAACGGCAACCTGCAGAGCGGCTATCAATTGCTCGGCTCGGCCAGCCTGGCGTCCGAGCAGCAGCCTGTGGCCTTGAGCCTGCAGGGCAGGGTCGATGCCAAGGGTGCGCAACTGAGCGCCCTGGACCTTACTGCCAGCGCGGACCAGCGCCTCAAGCTCACGGCCAGTGCCGACTGGCAAACAGGCTTGAGCGCCGAGGCGACCATCGATTGGCTGGATTTTCCCTGGCTGCGTCTGTATCCGCTGGAGCCAGCGCCGCAGGTCACGTTGCGCCGCTTCAATGGCCAGGTGCAATACCGCGATGGCAACTATCAGGGCGAATTCAAGGGCGACCTTGACGGGCCGGCGGGGGCGTTCAGCCTGAGCAGTCCGTTCAAGGGCGACCTGCAGCAGATCGCACTGCCACAACTGGCGCTCAATGCCGGTCAAGGCAAGCTCGCGGGAAGCGTGAGTGTACAGTTTGCTGATGCTGTGGCCTGGGAGGCCGCTCTCGAACTGTCGGCGCTGAACCCGGCCTACTGGCTCGCCGAGCTGCCCGGCACTCTGGCCGGTCCGTTACGCAGTAAGGGCCAGATCAAAAATGGCGAACTCAGCCTGGATGCCGACCTTGACCTCAAGGGGCGTCTGCGCGGTCAGGCGGCAGTGCTCAAGGCTGTCGCTCAGGGGGCTGGACAGACCTGGACCCTCGGTACTCTCGATATCCGCCTGGGCGACAACCATATCAACGGCAGTGGCAGCCTGCAGCAGCGCCTGGCCGGTCAGCTGGACCTCAATCTGCCTCGTCTTGGCCAGCTCTGGCCGCACTTGCAGGGGCAGCTCAAGGGTAAGCTGGAAGTCGCCGGAACCCTGCAGGCGCCGCAAGGTACGCTGACCTTGCAGGGCCAGAAACTGGCCCAGGCTGACAATCACTTGCAGCGCTTGACCCTGGATGCCCGACTGGACAGTGCCCAGCGTGCAGTGATTGATCTGCAGGCCGGCGGAATTCGTCTGGGTGATACTGCTCTGGGCGTGCTCACCGCCAAAGGTCGTGGAGACATTCGCCAGCAGCAGCTGGAACTGGCGCTGGACGGACCGCAGCTCAAGCTTGACCTGGGTGTGGATGGGCAACTGGACAAGGGCAACTGGCGTGGACGCCTGGCCAGTGGTCAGATCCAGGCCGGTGGCCAGGACTGGCGCTTGCAGGCACCCGCAAAGCTACAACGCCTGGCCACTGGACAACTGGATTTCGGCGCCCATTGCTGGCGCTCCGGACAAGCCAGCCTGTGCGGCGACGACCAGCGTCTGGCACCCGAGCCGCGCCTGCGTTATCACCTCAAGCAATTCCCGTTGCAAAGCCTGGCGCAATGGTTGCCCAAGGACTTCGCCTGGCAGGGTCTGCTCAACGCCGACATCAATCTGGACCTGCCAGCCAGTGGTCCGAAAGGTACCATTGTGGTCGACGCCAGCGGTGGCACCCTGCGTTTGCGCGAGAAGGATCAATGGCTGGATTTCCCCTACCAGACCCTGCGTTTGCAAAGCACTCTGGCGCCACGCCGGGTTGATACCCGCCTGGATTTCAAGGGTGAGCGTCTGGGCGAACTGTCTCTGGTCACCCGACTCGATCCTGTAGCCCGCAACAAACCATTGAGCGGCGATTTTCGCCTGACCGGGTTGGATATCGCCATTGCCCGCCCGTTTGCACCGATGGTCGAGCGCCTGGCCGGCCAGTTGAACGGCAGCGGGCAGCTGTCTGGCACGTTGCTGGCGCCACAGGTAAACGGCAGCTTGAACCTGAGCGCTGGCGAGGTTGCCGGGGCAGAGTTGCCGATCAGCCTGGAAGACCTGAACCTGCAGGCGCTGATCGCTGGAGAGCAGGTGCAGATTAACGGTGCCTGGAAAAGTGGTGAGGCCGGTCAGGGCAGCCTGCGCGGCCAGGTCGGCTGGGGACGGGCTCTGGCGGTTGACCTGCACCTGCAGGGTCAACGTTTGCCGGTCACCGTCGAGCCCTATGCGAACCTGGAAGTGGCGCCGGACCTGAAGATCAGCCTGCTCGATGACAAGCTGGCGGTGGCGGGTAAGGTTCGGGTACCCAAGGGCAAGATCACGGTGCGTGAGTTGCCGCCTTCGACCGTCAAGGTTTCTGATGACACGGTGATCGTTGGCCATCAGACCGAAGAGGGCAAGGCACCGATGGCAGTTGCCATGGACATCGATGTCGAGGTGGGCCAGGACAAGTTGTCGTTCAGCGGCTTTGGCCTGACCGCCAATCTGCTCGGCCATGTGCACATCGGCGACAACCTCGACACCCGTGGCGAGCTGAGCCTGGCCGACGGACGTTACCGTGCCTACGGCCAGCGCCTGACTATCCGCCGTGCGCGCCTGTTGTTTGCCGGGCCCATCGATCAGCCTTACCTGGATATCGAAGCTATCCGCCAGACCGATGACGTGATTGCCGGTATCCGTCTCAGCGGCAGTGCCGAACAACCCACCACCCAGGTGTTTTCCGAGCCGGCCATGAGTCAGGAACAGGCGCTGTCGTACCTGGTATTGGGGCGCCCCTTGGGTTCCACGGGGGAAGATAACAACGTGCTCGCCCAAGCGGCGCTTGGCCTGGGCCTGGCTACCAGTGCCGGGGTGACTGGCAGCCTGGCCTCAAGCCTGGGGATCGACGATTTCCAGCTGGACACCCAAGGCAGTGGTAACAGCACCAGCGTGGTGGCCAGTGGTAACCTCACCGAACGCTTGAGCTTGCGCTATGGCGTGGGCGTGTTCGAGCCGGTCAACACGGTTGCATTGCGCTACAAGCTGAGCAAGAAGGTCTACCTTGAGGCTGCCAGTGGCCTGGCAAGCTCTCTGGATATTTTCTACAAGCGCGATTTCTGATAATCGCTATCCGCGTACGGTGGCAGCTTCGATGAATTCGTTGCTGTCATCCGTGGGCTTGGGAGGGTCAGGCAGTCGTTGCGGGCTGATCAGGTTGGTGTATTCCTCGATCAGACGGTTTAGCGCCTCGGGAGGCTCGCAGGCCTGGAACTGCATGCGGATTTGCACTTCATCGGGATCACGGCTGTCACCGTTGCGCTTGTTCTGGCCGCCTACCGTCACATAGAAGCGCTCGCGCTTCAGGTTCTCGCTGGCCTTGGTGGTTTCGGTATTCTGGATTCTCACCGACAGGTCAACCTGCATACGCTCCAGTGCCAGCCCCCTGGGTGAAACCAGGGCAATCAGCGGGACGTGCATCTTGTGCTGATCATCCATCGCCACCTCAACCATCTTGGCCTTCATCGGTGAGCCCAGTGCCTGGGCGTCGTAATCGAAAAACTGATCGAAGAGTTTGATGTACTGCTGGGCGATCAGATTATTGGTGGCGGCAGCGGCTTCTTGTAGGCCACGGGTAATGTCACAAAGATCGCTGGCGGTGATGGGGGCGTTTTTCGAGGAGAGATCATCCAAGCGTTCGCACTCCTTGTGTTTCTGGCAGGAGGCCTCTCACGAGGGAGAGGCCGGATTCGTTGGCAAAGCATGATCAAGCGGGTATGAATTAGGGTTGTGTTGCCTGGTCAGGCATTGGCAGGGCCGATCCAGGCAGTGCATCAAGGTTTTGAGCCGTGGCATCAGCCATGACCACCGGTTTGGTGGCTGCTTCAGTGAGGAAATCAATCACGCGCATCAACGCCTCTGGCGGGTCCTGACGGCGGACTTTGGTGTTGAAGGCATAGCGTGCACGGGTGTCGGTTTTACGGGTCTGGCTGGACTTGTGGCTGACCTGGCCCTTGACGTTGAGTTTGAATGGTCCCCAACCCAGCGAGGCGCCGAAACTCGCTTCACCACCGGTCTCGGTAGTGCTCTCGGCTTGCTGGCTGATGGTCAACTCAAACTCGATATTGCCTTCTTCAATGACAATGTTGGGGTGGGTAACCGCTGCCAGCAGCGGGATCTGCATCTTCTTGGAGACAGTCCCCTTATAGACCCCTTGTTCATCGGTGATGGTTTCGTCGTAGTCAAACTGAATGGCAACGGCCTTGCCATCCTGAATACACACGCCCATAAGAAAGTCGGCGTACGACTTGCTCGCGGTGACTTGCGCCTGAATCATCGCCTGCAAAGGGCCGGAGATCATTCGGTCCAGTGGCAAGGCGTTCATGACCGAGCCGATCAAGCTGTTATCGATAGTTGCCATTGCGGAATTCCTTTTGATGAATGCACATCATTGTGCGGATGTGTCTTGAGTGCCGAAGTTAGCGGCTCAAGAGGTGAGGCGAGCGTGTGCACACGACTCCTGGCGGCGGATGTTGCCGATCTGGCGCAAGCTCAAGCCGTATTTGTTGGCTAGCATGCTGCGCGAGAGACCCTCGGCGCTTTCCTGCTGGATCTGTTGATTGCGCAGTTGGCGCAGGAAGTGGTCGACCTTGGGGATTTCCAGAGCCATACCGGCAAAACGTTTGATCAGGGCGTCCAGGGCTGTCGCAGGGAGAACCTGCGCCAGAGTGGTACGTTCACGGTGCTTGGGGATGTACTTGGGGCGGCCACCGAAAGCACAGGTCAAGTTGTAAGCGTTTTCAATACCCAGGCATTCGATGAGCATCTGTAGCGAATGGGGCAGCTGTTGGATGTCAATACGGTTGAGATCGCGCAGTTCCATGGTGACTTCCTTGTAGGGATTGGCTTGACACCTTCATGTTTGAACATCCCGACCGTGCGTAACAGGCAGCAAGCGCAGCAGGGGCGGTGGGCATCGGATATGTGGTTTGTAGGCAAGGAGGGCCATGGGAATAGGAAAGTCATGGCTGATTCGGCGTAACCCCTTGGTTCTGCGCTCCAGATGCTTGAGCGAGCGGGGCTAGGTCTGGCAACCCATGTTTACTGGCAGGGGTGCACCAGCAGCAGGCTGATTTGCCCGAGGTAGGGGCCGGGCCGGTTCACGGCGTGCTCCGGGAGGGTACGCCAGTCAACCCAGATGCACACGGCGCTGAGGCTGGCTTTTGCGTGTTTACCTACGGTTTGCGGAGAAAAGTCCCGGCGATACAGGACCTGGGTCTGGTTGACTGCACTTGTCTCTTTTGGCTGCGACAGGGTCAGGGCTGTTGCCTTGATGAGCTCGGCGGAATCAAGGCTGAAGTGGGGGGTAGTCGATTGTTCGTACAGATACCCGGCCTGACGCGAGCGCTGCCAAAGTTGTTGCCACTGGCTGGCACCGGCGTGTTCGGCCAGTTGCTTACCCAGTGCAACGCGTTGATCGGGGGAGAGTGTCGAGGTGGGGAGCGCTTGGGCTTCAAGGCCAACCAGCAAGGTGATACCACTTAGTAATCGACCGAGGAACATGGCGAGTTTCCATTCGTCTGGGACTATGCCCGGGACGTCATGGTTTCAGGCGCAAGGTCACTACAGAAGGAGGAAATTGTCCGCTCGCGGCAAGGCTGCGTTGTATGATGCGCATGGGCCGTTCCGGGCCCTTACCCCGATGTTGCAAGGAAATATCAATGACTCAAGGTCAACGCCTGAAATATTCCATTCTGATCTCCCTGCTGGTGCTGGGGATCATGCTCGGTCTGTCCTACCTGCAGAAGCAGGGGACGATCAGTGAACAAGTGTTCCAGTACATTGCCATTGCGGTGGCAGTTGCGGTTGTGGTGATCAACGGCATCATGCGCCGCAAGGTCAAGCTCTGAAGTGATCAGCACGGCCGGCATACGCCGGCCTTTCGCTTAGCGTGGGCAGGTTTGCTCCAGAATGCTGCGGGCCTCGGGGTTGAGGCTGTAGCATTTGTCGTTGCCCATGTTGATCACACCCTCGACGCACAAGCGCTTGAGCACTTCCCGGACACTGAGGAACGACAGGGGAACATCCAGCTGTTCAAGCTGGCTGTGGACGCCGCGTACACCGATGCTGCGCCCACTCCTGTCGGCCATGTGCAAGGCATCAATGACCTTGAGGCGGATCAGGCTGGTACGCAGCCCGAATCTCCTGAGCAGTTCGCGAATATGCTCGTTGCCGGGACGCTCGTTGTCGCTGTTGTCGACTTTTACTGTCAAGGCTTGCCGAGGTTTTCGCTCGGGGCGGTTGGCGATCGCAGCCTGTTGCTGGTTATACATGTGAAAGCTCCCTTTCGTGGCCAGTCCAGATACCGTCAAAATTGTTGCCTACACCCTATAAGACGAATGAGCGTGGCAAAACTGCAGTACCCGGGGAAAAATTTTTCGAGCCACATTAGGTAAAGACGTTTCGGCAAGGCCGATTCCGTAAATTTATCGCCTGTGTTTCGTTCAATCAGGATCAATAGTTCCCTGATCGATGCAGGAGTGTCCGTGATCAAATCCCATCCGTTGGCAAGCGTCTGTCTGGCCGGACTGCTGCTCGGTCTCAGTTTTGCTGCCCAGGCCCGTGTTGCTCCGGGCGATGCCAGTGCCGAAATTCGCCGCACCAGCTTTGGGGTACCGCACATCCTGGCCCGGGATGAACAGGGGTTGGGCTATGGCATCGGTTATGCCTACGCCCAGGACAACCTGTGCCTGCTGGCCAATGAAGTGGTCACGGTTAACGCCGAGCGCTCACGCCACTTCGGGCCTGAGCAGGTAACCTTCGAGCAGCGCGAGAACCTCGCCAGTGATCTGTTCTTCAGCTGGCTCAATTCGCCCTCTGCAGTATTCGGCTTCTGGCAGGCACAACCGGCGCAGGTGCGGGCCCTGCTCGAAGGCTATGCCAAGGGCTACAACCGCGCACTGGCCGAGCGCGTGGCCCAGGGGCAGGGCGCGCAATGCCTGCAGGCGCAGTGGCTGAGACCGATTACCACGCTTGATCTGGTCAAGCTCACCCGGCGTCTGTTGGTTGAAGGTGGGGTTGGGCAGTTTGCCGAAGCCCTGGCGGGCGCTACCCCGCCCAATGCCGTCGCGCGCCTGAACGTGGACATGAGCGTGGCGCAAGCACGGCAAAACAATTTCGCTCTGGAGCGCGGCAGCAATGCGGTGGCGGTGGGGCACGAGCGATCGGCCAGTGGTCATGGCATGTTGCTGGCTAACCCGCACTTCCCCTGGGCGGGCGGCATGCGTTTTTACCAGATGCAGCTTACCGTGCCCGGAAAGCTGGATGTCATGGGCGCGGCCTTGCCAGGTCTGCCCCTGATCAACATCGGTTTCAACCGTCACCTGGCCTGGACCCACACGGTGGATACTTCCAGGCACTTCACGGTGTATCGGCTTGAGCTCGATCCCAAGGATCCGACCCGCTACCTGCTCGATGGCAAGTCGATACCGATGAACCGCCAACGTCTGACGGTGACGGTCAAGGGAGCGGACGGCAAGCTGACACCGGTCAACCGTGACGTTTACAGCTCAGTGTTCGGCCCGGTAGTCCAGTGGTCTGGACGGTTGGACTGGGACAAGCAGCACGCTTTCAGCCTGCGCGACGCCAACCTGGACAACACTCGCGTACTGCAGCAGTGGTACAGCATGAACCAGGCTGACAGCCTGAAAGCGTTGCAGGACTCGGTGCATCGATTGCAGGGTATTCCCTGGGTCAACACCCTGGCCGTGGACGCCAAGGGGCAAACTTTGTACCTGAATCAGTCGGTGGTGCCTTTTGTCGATGCTACCTTGCTGGCGCAGTGCAGCGATCCGGCAGCAGGACAGGCGTTGATCGTGCTCGACGGTTCGCGCAGCGCCTGCAACTGGAAAATTGACCCGCGTGCAGCGCAGCCGGGCATCTTTCCAAGCCAACTGCTGCCGAGCCTGAGCCGTGGCGACTTCATCCAGCACTCCAACGACTCCGCCTGGATGGTCAATCCGGCGCAGCCGTTACGTGGCTATTCGCCGTTGGTCAGTCGCGAGGACCAGCCCCTTGGGCCACGCAGCCGCTTTGCCCTGCAACGCCTGAACCGCGAAGGCAAACTGAGCGGCACCGATCTGCAGCAGATGGTGATGGACAACCAGGTCTATCTGGCGGAACTGCTGATGCCGGACCTGTTGCAATGGTGTGGTAAACAGGCGCCGGACTCGCCATTGACGACGCTGTGCAGCAGCTTGAAAGCCTGGGACCTGCGTGCCGACCTCGACAGTGGCATCGGGCTGGTGCATTTCCAGAACATTCTGGAGCCGCTGCTGCCGCGTCCGGATATCTGGCGAGTAGCGTTCGATCCGAGCGATCCCCAGCATACCCCGCGTGGACTGGCAGTCGAGCGCGCCGACGTGGCAGCAGCCTTGAACCAAGCCGCCCTGGCCTCGCTGGCCGAGGTCGAGCAGGCCGGTCTGACAGCTGATGCGCAGTGGGGGCAGATCCAGCAAGCCGCCGACGGCACGCCGATTCACGGCGGGCCTGCCAGTCTGGGGGTCTACAATGCGATCCAGAGTGTAGCGGCCGGGTCTGGCAAGCGCCTGGTGGTCAGTGGTACCAGCTACTTGCAGCTGGTGACCTTTGATAGCAAGGGGCCGCAGGCCTTGGGATTACTGGCTTTTTCCGAGTCCAGCGAGGCCGGTTCAGCGCATGCCAGTGACCAGACACGGGCTTTTTCGGCCAAGCAGTGGCATGTGATTCCCTTCACTGAGGCGCAGATCAAGGCTGATCCACAGTATCGGGTGCAGGTGATTCGGGAGGCGGATTCGGCGGCGGTGGCCAAAGTCATGCCCTGATCCGTCGGCCTTATCGCGGGGCAAGCCCGCTCCCACTGTAGGAGCGGGCTTGCCCCGCGATCATTGCACCAAGTCGCGTAACAATAGGCCAAACCTCAGGTCTACCTGCTCGGGAATCGGCAGGTAGACGGTATGCCCGTCCCCCGGTGCCACCTCGATGGATGCCCCCTGGCGATCGCGCAACTGGTGCAGATCGAAATGATAGTTGCCACGCGGGGTCATCAGTTCCAGATGATCTCCCAGGGCAAAGCGGTTCTTGACCTTCACCTCAGCCAGGCCATCGACGCGTTCACCGGTCAGTTCACCGACAAACTGCTGGCGCTCGGACACCGAGTTGCCTCGCTGATAGTTCTGATATTCATCATGCACGTGACGGCGCAGAAAGCCTTCGGTGTAACCACGCTGGGCCAGCGATTCCAGATTGAGCATCAGGCTGCGGTCGAACTCACGGCCTGCCACAGCATCATCGATGGCCTGGCGGTAGACCTGAGTGGTGCGTGCGCAGTAGAAGTGCGACTTGGTGCGACCCTCGATCTTCAGCGAATGCACGCCCATGCGGGTCAGGCGTTCGACGTGCTGCACCGCACGCAGGTCTTTGGCGTTCATGATGTAGGTGCCGTGCTCGTCCTCGAAGGCCGGCATGTCTTCATCCGGACGATTGCTTTCCTGAAGCAGGAACACCTGTTCGGTCGGCGCACCGACCCCCAGGGTCGGTTGTACTTCGCGGACGATATCGCCGCTGACATCTTCGGTGGCTGCTGTGGCGCTGTACTTCCAGCGGCAGGCATTGGTGCAGCTGCCCTGATTGGCGTCACGGCGGTTGAGATAACCCGACAGCAGGCAGCGGCCGGAGTAGGCCATGCACAAAGCACCATGGACGAAGACTTCCAGCTCCATGGCCGGTACCTGCTGGCGGATTTCCTCGATTTCCTCCAGCGACAGCTCGCGGGACAGGATCACCCGGGTCAGCCCCTGGCTGCGCCAGAACTCGACGCTGGCCCAGTTCACCGTGTTGGCCTGCACTGACAGGTGAATCGGCATCTGCGGGAAGTGCTGGCGCACCAGCATGATCAAGCCCGGATCAGACATGATCAGCGCATCCGGGGCCATCTCGATTACCGGCGCGAGGTCTTTGAGGAAGGTCTTGAGCTTGGCGTTGTGCGGGGCAATGTTGACCACCACGTAAAAACGCTTGCCCTGGGCCTGGGCCTCTTTGATGCCCAGCGCCAGGTTGGCGTGGTCGAACTCATTGTTGCGTACGCGCAGGCTGTAGCGCGGTTGGCCGGCATAGACTGCGTCGGCGCCATAGGCGAAAGCGTAACGCATGTTCTTCAGAGTGCCGGCTGGGGCGAGTAATTCAGGTTTGGCAAGCGGGGTCATGATCAGGTCGCGGCAAAAGGCGCGGATGCTACCGGGAATGCCCCGGCGGGTAATTGATCCATGTCAACGGCGCTTTTGCCGCTGCTTGCGTTTACCTCGGGTGCTGCGCGCTGGCTCTTTGCATTTATTCAATAGAAACAAGGGTTTGATATCAAATAACGATTATTGAGGGGTGTTTGAAGTTGGCTCACGGGACACTGGTCTGGCCTGCAAAGTGCGCTTGATGGAAACAGCTCAGGCGCACCGTGTGTTCCGCCATAAGGACTAGATAAATGCCTGAGCCCATTCGATTGCCAGCTTACCGCCAGACACAATGCAAAACCTGCAGTCTCGCGCCGCTGTGCCTGCCTGGTTCAGCGAGTCCCGAAGAAGTCGACATGCTTGATGACGTGGTCAAGCACGTCCGGACCATGAAAGAGAACGATTTTCTGTTTCGCCAGGGCGACAGTTTCAACTCGATCTACGTGATCCGCTCCGGCGTCTTGAAGTCTGTTTGCCTGAGTGAGACCGGGGAAGAAAAGATCATCGGCATCCATCTGCCCGGTGAGTCGATTGGCCTGTCCGGACTGGGTTCAGAAGCGTACCCGGTATCAGTCCAGGCGCTGGAGACCACCGAAGTGTGCGAAATTCCTTTCGCGCCTCTCGATGAGCTGTTGATCCGCTTGCCGCAGATACGCCGGCATCTGATGCGGGCGATGAGCAGTGAGATTCGCAATACCCAACAAATGACCCGGCTGCATTCGAAAAAAGCCGCCGATGCCCGGGTCGTCTCCTTGCTGGTCAACCTGTCGGCACGCTTTCACTCGCTTGGATACGCAGCCAATCAACTGCACCTGAGCATCTCACGTAACGAAATCGGCAATTACCTGGGGCTGGCCGGAGAGACTGTTTCCCGGGTGTTCACCCGTCTCCAGCAAAACGGCCAGATCGAAGTCGACGGCAAACAAGTGCGCCTTCTCCAACCCATTCAGCCTATCAACTAGCCGATGGATCAATGGCAGTGCCCAGCCTGCTTTAAGGACCCTAAATGACTTTGATTCTTTCGCATGGACCTTGGTCCGTCACGATTGCGCAGCCTGCTGATTCACGTCCCACCTTTGAGCCGCGTTACACCTTGAATGAACGAGCGCAGGTGGACACCACCTACCACTGGAACTGGAAAGGGCAAAACCTGGCGGGTGTGAGCAACTGCACGTTCACCTTTGCCAACCCGGATCTGCACAGCCTGACGACCTGGAGTACGTCCCTCGGTCAAAGGGCTTGGTACGACGTGACGCCGGCTGTCGGTGACAATGACGGTGCCCAGGGGCTTGCAGGCGCGAACCATGCCAGCAATGAAAGCGATGACCTGGCTTATGTGCAAATCGAACTGAGTGCTCAGTATTTCTGGGAAAGCGACCTGACCGCAGGGCGGGCATCGGAGACCTGGCCAGCCGGGGCCTGACCGATCGTCTTGTGCGCACGGCACTTTTGCCACTGCGCCGTGCACTAACGTTGTGAACAGCAACGGAGCGCACATGAACGAAACCGCCGTGCAGCACAAGGCCCTGCATCTGTTACTGGCCCTGGTGACCATCGCTTTCATCTGGATCCTGCTGCCGTTCTACGGCGCAGTGTTCTGGGCGGTGATCCTTGGCATCGTCTTCGCCCCGCTGCAGCGCCGTTTGCTGACGCGCCTGGACTGGCGGCGCAACCTGGCCGCGGGCCTGACGCTGCTGATATGTCTGGTGATCGCCATCCTGCCGGTGATCATCATCAGCACCTTGCTGGTGCAGGAAGGTGCGGCGCTGTACAAGAACCTTGAGAGCGGTGAGCTGGACCTGGCCGGCTACATTGAGCGTTTCAAGGATATTCTTCCGGCCTTTGCGCAAAATAGCCTGGAGCGCATGGGGATGGGCGATCTGGTAGGCCTGCGCGACAAGATTACCAAGGGCGCTCTGCAGGGCAGCCAGTTCTTTGCCACCCAGGCGTTCAGCTTCGGTCAGGGCACCTTTGATTTCCTGGTGAGTTTTGCCGTCATGCTCTATCTGCTGTTCTTCTTTTTGCGTGACGGCGCGGAGCTTGCGCGCAAAATCCGCGCGGCGGTGCCGTTGGCCGAGCAGCAGAAACGCCGTTTGCAACTGAAGTTCAACCGCGTGGTGCGCGCCACCGTCAAAGGCAACCTGCTGGTCGCGATCACCCAGGGTACGCTTGGCGGCATCATTTTCTGGATGCTGGATATCCCCAGTGCTTTGGTCTGGGGTGTGCTGATGGCCTTTCTTTCGCTGTTGCCGGCAGTCGGGGCGGGAATCGTCTGGGCGCCGGTGGCGGTGTATTTCGTTGCCACCGGGGCAGTCTGGCAAGGTGCGGCGCTGGTCGCTTTCGGCGTGTTCGTAATCGGTCTGGTGGACAACGTGTTACGCCCTCTGCTGGTGGGCAAGGACACGAAAATGCCGGACTACCTGATTCTGATATCGACCTTGGGTGGTCTGGCGGTATTCGGCCTCAATGGTTTTGTCATCGGGCCGTTGATCGCCGCACTGTTCATGTCCAGCTGGGCGATCTTCGTTGCGACCAAACCACAGGTACAACTACCCAGCTAGCGGAAACTGTAGGACACCCCGGCGTATACCCCGAAACCTTCGCCGGGAGTCGAGTGGGCAACGTCCTTGCCGTTGTCGTTGTAGCCGGGGGTGACCGTGGCGGCGTAGCGCTTGTTGGTCAGGTTGCGCAGGTCGATCCAGGTTTGCCAGTCCTGTTTCGGCGCGTTGTAACCCAGGGTTGCACCGAGCAGGGCGTAGGCGTCGGCCGGATAGCTGTTGGCGTAGTCGACCTGAACCTTGGAAGCCATCTGCGTATTGAGCCCGGCGTAAAAACCACTCGGCAGGTCGAAGCGCAGCTCGGCCTGGTAGTAGTGCATCGGGATACCGGGCAGACGGTTGTCACCAAAGACATCGTCGTCGCGGTAGTGGAAGTCACTGAAGGTATAGGCCTGGCGTAGCGACAGCTTGCCGACGGCGGCGCGTTCCCAAAGCAGGCTGTCGAGACCCGCTTCTACCCCTTGGTGGACGGTGGGGCTGGCGTTGAATTCGGCGGCGGGGAGGCCAGGCACGATTTCGACCGCCAGCAGCTCGTGGCGCACGTCCGAGTAGTACCAGGCCAGATCCCAGCTACCGATTGGCGCATCGCCTCTGGCGCCAAGCTCCAGGGTGGTGGCGGTCTGGTTTTGCATTTCGATTGGCTGGGTTTGCAGGCCATTGACCCTGGTTGGCGAGCTCCAGATCAACGCCCATGGATGTGGCGGTTCCACCGAGCGGCTGAGGTTGCCATATAGTTGCAGGCTCGGGCTCAAGTCATAGCGCAGGCCCAGGCGCGGTGCGTAGTCCCAGTCATGCTGGCTGACCTTGCCGCCATTCTCCGGGTAGGTCACTGCACTTTCGCGCCGGGTGTAGATCATCGCCAGGCCACTGGTCAGCCACAGATCAGGGATCAGCTCTAGCTCATTGCCGACATGCACGACGCTGTCGGAGCCTTGGTAACTGAAGTCACGGGTACGGGTGCCCACAGGCATGTCGGGCCGGGATTGCACCCGGACGAATTCCGATGCGCCACTGTTTGGCAGGTGTTTGGTTGTACGCCAGCCGATGGTGGTCTTGCTCTCGTGACCGAACAGCGTATCGCGACGGAAGTAGTTCAATGTGCCACTGACGTCGCTATAGGCCACCTTCAAACGGTTGGCGCCTTCACGCAGGTCCATCGGGTAGTCGTGGTAGACCAGCCCAGCCTCCAGACGCGAATCCTCGTCGAGGAAGAAGGTGGTCTTGTTGCCCAGCCAGGTGCTGCCCGGTTGCGGACGGCTGGCATCGCGGCTCAGGTACAGCGGATTGGCGGCGCGGGGATCGTGTTTGATCTGTGCTTTGGTCAGGCGCCCGGCCAAATCATTCTCGGTTTCCCGGTAGCGCAGGTAGAAGCGGGTTTCCAGGCTTGGGCTGAAGCGATAACCGACATTGGCGGCGATGCCCTTGCTGCTGCCGCTGCTGTGCTCCTGGTAACCATCGTACTCAGAATCGGTCAGGGCCACGTAGTAGTCCAGATCGCCCAACACCTGACCGGAGCTGATCTGACGCTTGGCATAGCCGCGGCTGCCCAGTTCATAGCGCACTTGCAAGGGCGCGGCATCATGGCCGGTATGGGTGATGTAATCGATGGCGCCGCCCAAGGCCAGGGCGCCGCGGTCGAAACCGTTGGCACCGCGCAGGACTTCGGCGCGGCTCAGCCACAACGGTTCGAACAACTCATACGGTGTGCCGCCAGGACCGGTCAGCGGCAGGCCGTCGAACATCGTGTAGACGCCTGAACCGTGGCTGCCCGGCGCACGGTTGATGCCCGAGCCGCGGATCGACAACTTGATACCGTCGTTGCCGGCAGACTGGGCAAACACGCCCGGCTGGTAGGCGAGTACATCCTGATTGCTGGCGACCCGGCCTTGCTCCACCCGTTGCATGTCAATCAGGTTGGTGGCGCCTGGTACCTGATTGAGACGTTCGCGAGCGTCCTGCAGCTCGCTCTGTTCCTGTTCCTGGATAAGTACCTGGCCAAGTTCAATGCCATCGCTGGCCTGGACTGAAGCGGCACAGGAAATCAACAGGGCAAGGGAGGAGCGGGGTAGGGTGGGGCGCATCGATGGGGTTCCGGGACTGTGAGCGGGTATCAGACGTCGCAACTATCGGACGAAGCACAGTCATGGATATGTACTGACCTCATCGCGGGGCAAGCCCGCTCCCACAGGATTTGGACAGCCCTGTGGGAGCGGGCTTGCCCCGCGATAACAATTTAAGCCACAAAACAAAACACCCCGCCGAAGCGGGGTGTCTGTTACAGCAAGATCGATCAGCCGACCAGTTGCAGGCCTGCATGCTGGACCATGTCCAGCAACGGCTGCGGGTACACACCCAGCACAAAGGCCAGGATCGCGATCGCCAGCAGCATGACGCCGCCGGTGCGCTGTTCCCAGTTCAGCGGAGCATCGTGACGACGCAGGTTCGGTTCCATCAGGAACAGGGTGACCATCACACGCAGGTAGTAGAACACGCCGATGGCACTACCGATCACCAGGGCACCGACCAACCACCACAGCTGCGACTCGACGCCGGTAGCGATGATGTAGAACTTGCCGATGAAGCCTGCGGTCAGCGGGATACCGGCCAGCGACAGCATCATCACGGTCAGTACCGCGGTCAGGTACGGACGGCGCCAGAACAGGCCGCGGTACTCGTACAGAGCGTCTGCGTCACGGCCGTTGTACGGCGACGACATCAGGGTGATGACACCGAAGGCACCTAGGCTGGTGATCACGTAGGTGACCAGGTACACGCCAATGGCTTCGACGGCCAGACCCTTGCTCGCCACCAGGGCGATCAGCAGGTAACCGAAGTGGGCGATCGACGAGTAACCGAGCAGACGCTTGAGGTTGCTCTGGGTCAGTGCCAGCAGGTTACCGATCAGGATCGAAGCAACGGCAATCACCGACAGCACGGTGGTCAGCACGCCACTGCTGGCAGCCGGGGAGAGCATGAACAGGCGCACGACAACGGCGAACACTGCAACCTTGCTGGCGGTGGCCAGGAAGGCGGCGACCGGTGCCGGAGCACCTTCGTAGACGTCCGGGGTCCACAGGTGGAATGGCACCAGCGACAGTTTGAACGCCAGGCCCACCAGCATCATGCCCAGGCCCAGCTGAGCCAGCAGGCTTGGCATGTTGGTGGCTGCCAGGGCTTTACCGATACCGTCGAAGCTCAGGCTGCCAGCGTCGGCGTACAGCAGGGCCATACCGAACAGCAGGAAGGCGGAACCGGCGGCCGACAGCACCATGTACTTGATGCCGGCTTCCAGCGAACGCTTGTTGAAGAAGGCATAGGCTACCAGGCCATAGACCGGTACCGAGAGCAGCTCCAGGCCAATGAACAGGCCAGCCAGGTGCTGCGCGCTGACCAGTACCAGGCCACCCAGGGCAGCCATCAGGATCAGCAGGTACAGTTCTTCGCGGTTGCCCGGGTAGCCTTTGCCGCCTTCACCCAGGTAGGCATGGGCGAGGGTTACACAGGCCAGGGTGGCGACCAGGATCAGCGCCATGTACAGGCAGGCGAACTTGTCGATGGTCAGCAGCGGCGTGACCGCCAGTGGCACGACTTTGAGTACCGGCAGGATCGACAGCAGGGCCAGGTTCAGGCCCACGGTCGACAGCAGGAAGGTTTGCGAATGGTTGCGGCGCCAGGCGATTGCCAGCATCACCACGACAACGGTGATGGTGGTAATCAGCAGCGGCGCAAGCGCGATAAAGTGTTGAATCGTCAGGTCCATAGCGCTCTTACCGGGCCGAAGCGAGTTGAGTGAAAGCGGAGCCGAACCACTGCTGCACACCACTCATGGTGGCGGCGGAAGTGTCCAGGAACGGCTGCGGGTAGACGCCCAGCAAGATCAGCAGGCCAGCCAGGGCCAGTACCATGATCATTTCGCGGGTATCCATGCCAGCCAGGACTTCGTCCGACTTCGCCGGGCCGAAGTAGGCACGGTGAATCATGATCAGCGAGTAGACCGAACCGAACACCAGGCCGGAAGTGGCGATGACGGTGACCCATGGCGAGGCGACGAAGCTGCCGATCAGGATCAGGAACTCGCCAACGAAGTTACCGGTGCCCGGCAGGCCCAGCGACGCTGCAGCGAAGAACAGGCTGATGGCCGGCAGGTAGGCGATGCGATGCCACAGGCCGCCCATCTCGCGCATGTCACGGGTGTGCAGGCGCTCGTACAGCTGGCCGGCGAGGATAAAGAGTGCCGCCGCCGACAGGCCGTGAGCCAGCATCTGGATTACAGCACCTTGCAGCGCTTGCTGGCTGCCGGAGTAGATGCCAATCAGCACGAAGCCCATGTGCGAAACGCTGGAGAAGGCCACCAGACGCTTGATGTCGGTCTGGGCGAACGCCAGGAAGGCACCGTAGAAAATCCCGATCAGACCCAGGGTCATGGCGATCGGCGCGAATTCGGCCGAGGCATTCGGGAACAGTGGCAGAGCGAAACGCAGCAGGCCGTAGGCAGCGGTTTTCAGCAAGATACCGGCAAGGTCCACCGAACCTGCGGTCGGTGCCTGGGCGTGCGCGTCAGGCAGCCAGGAGTGGAACGGTACCACCGGCAGCTTGACCGCGAAGGCGATGAAGAAGCCGAGCATCAACACGTATTCGGTGGCGGGTGGCAGTTCAGCCTTGAGCAACTGGGTGTAGTCGAAGGTGATTACACCGGTGTTGCTGTAGTTGACCAGTACCAGGCCAAGGATCGCCACCAACATGATCAGACCGCTGGCCTGAGTGAAGATGAAGAACTTGGTTGCTGCGTAGATCCGGGTCTTCTTGCCGTCGGAGGAGCTGTGACCCCAGAGCGCGATGAGGAAATACATCGGCACCAGCATCATTTCCCAGAAGAAGAAGAACAGGAACAGGTCCAGGGCCAGGAACACACCGACCACGCCGCCCAGGATCCACATCAGGTTGAGGTGGAAGAAGCCGACGTGACGCTGGATCTCTTTCCAGGAGCACAGTACCGAGAGCACACCGAGCAGGCCGGTAAGCAGGATCATCAGCAGCGACAGGCCGTCGAGGGCCAGGTGCAGGCTGATGCCGAAGCGCTCGATCCACAGCACTTTGAATTCGACCGCCCACTCAGGCGCAGCGCCTGGAGCAGGGGCCAGGGTATAGTCCCCGTTGGCCCACAGCCAGAGGCCGATACCAAGCAGCAGGGACATGGTCAGCAGCGCAATCCAGCGCGGCAGGGTGGCGCCGAAGCGCTCACCCAGCCAGCACAGCAGGCCGCCGATAAAGGGGATCAGGATCAGCCAAGGCAAAATCATGACGGGCTCAATTCCTTTCGCAAAGTCGCAAGGTTCATATCAGACCGCAGCCATTACAACGGCACCGAGTACAAGCACGGCACCTACGGCGATCGAAGCGGTATACCAGCGCAGCTGACCGGTTTCGGTTTTGCTCATGGCGGCATGACCGCCTTTAGCCATACGCGGAATCAGGCCAATACTGCGGTCAACCGGATCCTTGCGCAGGATGTGGGCGATCAGCAGGTAAGGTTTGACGAACAGCTTGTCGTAGATCCAGTCGAAGCCCCAGGCGGCGAACCACCAGGCCGACAGCACGCGACCGATAGCGCTGCCCGCGATCGCAGTCACCAGGCGACGCTTGCCGAGGAACAGCACTGCGGCGAGCAGAATACCGGCGATGGCGATGGCGCCCGAGGCGATTTCCAGGCTGTGCTTGGCTTCGCCGCCGGCATGGCCGACGCTCTGCGGCAGGACACCGGCCAGTGGTGGATGAATCCAGGCACCGACGAAGGTCGACAGCACGATCAGCACGCCCAGTGGCAGCCAGTGGGAGATCCCGTGGCCAGCATGCGCTTCGGTCTTGGCTTCGCCGTGGAAGGCGATGAAGATCAGGCGGAAGGTGTACAGCGAGGTCATGAACGCACCGACCAGACCGGCGTACAGCAGACCGTTGTTGCCGCTGGCGAAGGCTTCCCAGAGGATCTCGTCCTTGGAGTAGAAACCGGCGGTCAGCAGCGGCAGGGCAGCCAGAGCGGCACCACCGACGATGAAGCTGGCGTAGGCCAGCGGCAGTTTCTTCCACAGGCCGCCCATCTTGAAGATGTTCTGCTCGTGGTGGCAGGCAACGATCACCGCACCGGAAGCAAGGAACAGCAGGGCCTTGAAGAAGGCGTGGGTCATCAGGTGGAAGATCGCGCCTTCCCAGGCACCCACGCCCAGGGCCAGGAACATGTAGCCGATCTGGCTCATGGTCGAGTAGGCGAGGATACGCTTGATGTCGGTCTGTACCAGAGCAGCGAAGCCGGCCAGGACCAGGGTCACACCGCCGACCACACCGACCAGGTGCAGCACGTCAGGGGCCAGGGCGAACAGGCCGTGGGTACGGGCAATCAGGTAGACACCGGCGGTAACCATGGTTGCCGCGTGGATCAGTGCCGAAACCGGGGTAGGACCGGCCATCGCGTCCGCAAGCCAGGTCTGCAGCGGCAGCTGGGCGGATTTACCGACCGCACCACCGAGCAGCATCAGGGTTGCCAGAACCATCCAGAAATCACCGGCCTGGAACTTCTGCGGCGCCAGTACCAGCAGCTCCTGCACGTTCAGGGTGCCGAGCTGAGCGAACAGGATGAACAGGCCGATGGCCATGAACACGTCGCCGATACGGGTAACGATGAAGGCTTTGAGTGCGGCGTTACCGTTGTTGCGGTTGCTGTAGTAGAAACCGATCAACAGGTACGAGCACAGGCCCACGCCTTCCCAACCGAAGTAGATGAACAGCAGGTTGTCGCCCAGCACCAGGAACAGCATGCTGGCGATGAACAGGTTGGTGTAGGCGAAGAAGCGCGAGTAACCGGCTTCACCGCGCATGTACCAGGAGGCGAACAGGTGGATCAGGAAACCGACACCGGTGACCACGCCGAGCATGGTGACCGACAGGCCGTCCACGTACAGGGTGAAGTTCGGCGCAAAGCCGTCCACCGACATCCACTGCCACAGCAGCTGGCTGTACGCACCGCCTTCAGGCGGCGCGACGTTGAACTGCCAGATCACGTAGGCGGCCACGGCAGCCGAGAGGCCCACCGAACCGACGCCGACCAGCGCCGACAGGTTCTCGGACCAACGGCCGCGCGAGAACGACAGCAGCAGGAAGCCGATCAGGGGGAATACGAACGTCAGAAAGATAAGGTTCATCCGCGCATCTCACTGGCAGCATCGATGTCGAGAGTGTGGAAGCGGCGATACAGCTGCAGCAGGATCGCCAGGCCGATACTGGCCTCGGCGGCTGCCAGGCTGATCACCAGGATGAACATGATCTGTCCATCCGGCTGCGCCCAGCGGGCGCCGGCGACGATGAAGGCCAGTGCTGCGGCGTTCATCATGATTTCCAGGCTCATCAACACGAAAAGAATGTTGCGGCGCACCATCAGGCCGACGAGGCCGAGGCAGAACAGGATGCCGGCGACTGCCAGGCCATGCTCGAGAGGAATTGCAGGCATGTGATTACTCCTTCGCCTCGTTGCGGCCGAGGTGGAATGCCGTCACCGCTGCAGCGAGCAGCAGCATCGAGGCCAGTTCCACCACCAGCAGGTAAGGACCGTACAGGCTGATGCCGACCGCTTTGGCGTCGACCGTAGTGTGGCCGATGCCGGCGCCGCTATCACTGCTGAACAGCACATACAGCAGTTCGAGCAGCAGCAGCGCGGCGAGGACCACAGGCCCGAGCCAGATACCCGGCTTGAGCCAGCCACGTTCCTGGGCGACCGAAGCCGGCCCGAGGTTGAGCATCATCACCACGAAGACGAACAGCACCATGATGGCGCCAGCGTAGGCGATCACTTCCAGGACACCGGCGAACGGAGCGCCGAGGGCGAAGAAGGTCATCGCCACGGAGATCAGCGAAATGATCAGGTAGAGCAGGGCGTGCACGGGGTTGGTGTTGGTGATCACCCGAAGGGTGGACACCACAGCGACACCGGATGCGAAATAGAAAGCGAATTCCATCTTTCTTCCTTAAGGGAGCAAGCTCTTCACGTTGATCGGCTCGGCTTCGTTCTGCGCGGCGCCTTTCGGCTTGCCGGCAATAGCCATACCTGCAACACGGTAGAAGTTGTAGTCAGGGTATTTGCCGGGGCCGGAGATCAGCAGATCTTCTTTCTCGTACACCAGTTCCTGACGTTTGAACTCGGCCATTTCGAAATCCGGCGTCAGCTGGATTGCGGTGGTCGGGCAGGCTTCCTCGCAGAGGCCACAGAAAATGCAACGGGAGAAGTTGATACGGAAGAACTCCGGGTACCAACGACCGTCTTCTGTCTCGGCTTTCTGCAGCGAGATGCAACCGACCGGGCAAGCCACGGCACACAGGTTGCACGCTACACAGCGCTCTTCGCCATCCGGGTCGCGGGTCAGGACGATGCGGCCACGGTAGCGTGGCGGCAGGTAGACCGGCTCTTCGGGGTACTGCAGGGTGTCACGTTTGCGAAAACCGTGAGAGAACACCATCACCAGACTGCGCAGCTGGGTGCCTGTGCCCTTAACGATGTCGCCAATATACTTGAACATGGGTCAAATCCTCACTGGGCCGCAACAGCTGGCGTGTTGAGCAACACGAGCGCAGCGGTCACCAGCAAATTGATCAGGGTCAGCGGCAGGCAGAACTTCCAGCCGAAGTCCATCACCTGGTCATAGCGCGGGCGCGGGATCGAGGCGCGCAGCAGGATGAACAGCATGATGAAGAACGCGGTTTTCAGGGCGAACCACAAGAACGGTACTTGCGGCAGGATGCCGAACGGACCGTGCCAGCCGCCGAAGAACAGGGTTACCAGCAGCGCCGAGACCAGAATGATGCCGATGTACTCACCGACGAAGAACATGCCCCATTTCATGCCGGCATATTCAATGTGGTAACCGTCGGCCAGTTCCTGTTCTGCTTCTGGCTGGTCGAACGGGTGACGGTGAGTCACGGCGACGCCAGCGATGAAGAAGGTACAGAAACCGAAGAACTGCGGAATGATGAACCACAGGTTCTGGGCCTGGTAGTCAACGATGTCGCGCATGTTGAACGAGCCGACCTGGGCAACGATACCCATCAGCGCCAGACCCATGAACACTTCGTACGACACGGTCTGGGCCGAAGCCCGCAGGCTGCCGAGCAGGGCGTACTTGTTGTTCGACGACCAGCCGGCGAACAGTACCGCGTATACCGACAGACCGGCCATGGCGAAGAAGAACAGCACGCCGATGTTCAGGTCCGCGACACCCCAGGTCGGGGTGATCGGAATGATGGCGAAGGCGATCAGCAAGGCACTCATGGCCACGACCGGCGCCAGGGTGAAGATCATCTTGTCGACGAAGGGCGGGTTCCAGTCTTCCTTGAAGAACATCTTCAGCATGTCGGCTGCGATCTGGAACATACCGAACGGGCCGACGCGGTTCGGACCGTAACGGTCCTGCCACCAGCCCAGCAGACGCCGCTCGACGAAGCTGAGCAGCGCGCCGCAGACCACCACGGCCAACAGGATGACGACGGCCTTGATGACCGTGATGATCACATCGATCACTTCAGGGGTGAACCAGGTCATTGTGCTGCCTCCTGCAGGCCTTCGACGGATGCACCGAAGATGGCGGGCGGAATGCCGGCCAGGCCTTTGGGCAGGGCAACCAGGCCTGCGCCCAGTTCTTCATTGATGCGCAATGGCAGTCGCAGGGTCATGCCAGCCACGTTCACGCTGAGCATCGCACCATCGTTGACGCCCAGGCGGTCGGCTTCGGACTTGGCCAGGCCAACGTAAGCCTGCGGGATGCGCTCTTGTACCGGCGCGGCGCGCGAAGAGTTCTCTTCACTGCCGAACAGGTGGTAGAACGGCACGACCTGCCAGGTGCCACGCGCCGGGGAGAAGGCTGCCGGAATGCTGGCGAACCAGTGCAGCTTGTCGCCCTCGGTTTCGATCAGGCGGGTGCCTGGGTCGCCTGCGCGCAGGTGACCGCCCACCTCGTCCTGGAACTTGTTCCAGGCTTGTGGCGAGTTCCAGCCCGGAGACCAGGCGAACGGCACTTGCGAACGCGGTTCGGCCGAGCCCGAGTAACCTTCCATGGAGAAGGCGAAGGCGCTGTCTTTGTCTTGCGGGGTACGTGGCTCGTGCACGCTGATGTCGGCGCGCATCGCGGTGCGGCCGGAGTAGCGCAGCGGCTCACGCGCAAGCTTCATGCCCTTGATGCGGAACGAAGCGGACGGCGCGGCGTTGACGATGCCCGACAGCTGCGGCGTGACAGCGGCGCAGGCGCTGGTGACGTGGTCCAGTTGGGTCCAGTCCACCGGCTTGTTGAGCAGGGTCGCACGCAGGGCGTGCATCCAGCGCCAGCCTTCGTGAACCAGGATGCTGCTGTCCAGGTAGGTCGGATCGAATACCTGGAAGAAACGCTGGGCACGGCCTTCCTGGCTGACCAGGGTACCGTCGCCTTCGGCGAAACTTGCCGCTGGCAGTACCAGGTGAGCGCGTTCGGCGGTTGCAGTCTTCTGGTGATCGGCGACGATCACCACCTTGGCGGCGGCCAGGGCAGCGTCGACCTTGGCAGCTGGCACGCGGCTGTACAGGTCGTTTTCGAGGACGACAATGGCGTCGGCCTTGCCGGCAATCACTGCGTCCAGCGCGGCGTCGACGGACTCGCCACCGAGCATGGCCATACCCAGGCTGTTGGCCTCAGGCACCACCAGGCTCAGGGAGCCGTTCTTCGCACGCAGCTTGAGGGCTTTGGCGATGTTGGCAGCGGCTTCGATCAGTGCGCTGGAGGCCAGCGAGGTACCGGCGACCACCAACGGACGGTTGGCGGCAACCAGGGCGTCGGCGATGCGCTTGGCGAGGGCCAGGGCTTCGGCGTCCAGGCCTTCGACGGCAGGGGCGCTCGGGTCGATGGCGTGAGCCACGGCGAAACCGATGCGGGCCAGGTCGTCCGGCGCTGCGTGGACACATTCTTCAGCGACGTCGTCGAGCTTGGTTTCCGCCAGGCTGGCGATGAACAGCGGGTACATGGCGTGTTGGCCGATGTTTTTCACCGCAGCATCGAGCCACGGCTGAACGCGCATGGCATCGGCCATGGCTTCGGCCTTGCCCTTGACCGACTGGCGCAGGGCCAGGGCCACGCGGGCAGCCGTCTGGGTCAGGTCTTCGCCGAGGACGAACACGGCGTCGTGGTCTTCCATCTCGCGCAGGGTCGGGACCGGCAGCGGGCTGTCGTTCAGTACCTGCAGGGCCAGGCGTACACGCGCCAGTTCACCGGCTTCCATACCCGAGTAGAAGTGTTCGGCACCGACCAGCTCGCGCAGGCCGTAGTTGCTTTCCAGGCTGGCGCGCGGCGAGCCGATGCCGACGATGTTGCGACCGCGCAGCATGTCGGCGGCCTTGTCCAGCGCAGCATCCAGGCTCAGCTTGGTGCCATCGGCCAGCAGCGGCTGACGTGGGCGGTCTTCGCGGTTGACGTAGCCATAGCCGAAACGGCCACGGTCACAGAGGAAGTACTGGTTGACCGAACCGTTGTAGCGGTTTTCGATCCGGCGCAGTTCGCCGTAACGCTCACCCGGGCTGATGTTGCAACCGCTGGAGCAGCCATGGCAGATGCTCGGGGCGAACTGCATGTCCCACTTACGGTTGTAGCGCTCGGAGTGGGTCTTGTCGGTGAACACACCGGTCGGGCAGACCTCGGTGAGGTTGCCGGAGAACTCGCTTTCGAGGACACCGTCTTCAACTCGACCGAAGTACACGTTGTCGTGGGCACCGAATACGCCCAGGTCGGTACCGCCGGCGTAGTCCTTGTAGTAACGCACGCAACGGTAGCAGGCGATGCAGCGGTTCATCTCGTGGGCGATGAACGGGCCGAGCTCCTGGTTCTGGTGGGTGCGCTTGGTGAAACGGTAGCGGCGCTCGTTGTGGCCGGTCATTACCGTCATGTCTTGCAGGTGGCAGTGACCGCCTTCCTCACAGACCGGGCAGTCGTGCGGGTGGTTGGTCATCAGCCATTCGACGACGCTGGCGCGGAACGCCTTGGACTCTTCGTCGTCGATGGAAATCCAGGTGCCATCGGTGGCGGGGGTCATGCAGGACATGACGATACGACCGCGGGTGTCGTTCTCGTCGGTGTACTGCTTGACCGCGCACTGGCGGCAGGCGCCGACGCTACCGAGCGCCGGGTGCCAGCAAAAATAGGGGATGTCGAGGCCGAGCGACAGACACGCCTGTAACAGGTTGTCTGCACCGTTGACTTCGAGCGCTTTGCCGTCTACGTGGATAGTGGCCATGGTTCAAAGTTCTTCGTTGGCCCGCGTCTGCGGGCGTGGCTAATGGAAAACTGTGTGCCTGCAGCCCGCTACAGGTGTCCCCGGGCGAGCTGTGCAAGCAGCGGACGGCACGGACCGTCCGCATTTCTATTCGTTATGCGCCGACGACAATCGGCTTGGCCAGATTCGGGCGCAGGGCTTCGCTGCCTGTAACAGGTGCGACGCCGGCCTCGAACTCCGGACGGAAATACTTGATGGCACTACCCAGCGGCTCGACGGCACCCGGTGCGTGGGCGCAGAAGGTGCGGCCAGGGCCGAGGAAGTTGACCAGACCCAGCAGGGTCTCGATGTCTTCCGCCTTGCCTTGTCCTTTCTCCAGGGCGCGCAGCATCTTCACGCTCCACGGCAGGCCATCGCGGCACGGAGTGCACCAGCCGCAGGACTCGCGGGCGAAGAACTCTTCCATGTTGCGCAGCAGCGAAACCATGTTGACGCTGTCGTCCACGGCCATCGCCAGGCCAGTACCCATACGGGTGCCGACCTTGGCGATGCCACCGGCATACATCTGCGCGTCGAGGTGCTCGGGCAGCAGGAAACCGGTACCGGCGCCGCCAGGCTGCCAGCACTTGAGCTTGAAGCCATCGCGCATGCCACCGGCGTAGTCTTCGAACAGCTCGCGGGCGGTAACGCCGAATGGCAGTTCCCACAGACCCGGGTTCTTGACCTTGCCGGAGAAGCCCATCAGCTTGGTGCCGTGGTCTTCAGAACCTTCGCGCGCCAGCGACTTGTACCAGTCGACGCCGTTGCCGACGATGGCCGGAACGTTGCACAGGGTCTCGACGTTGTTCACGCAGGTCGGCTTGCCCCAGACGCCGACGGCGGCAGGGAAGGGCGGCTTGGAGCGCGGGTTGGCGCGGCGGCCTTCGAGGGAGTTGATCAGTGCGGTTTCTTCACCGCAGATGTAACGTCCGGCGCCGGTGTGCACGAACAGCTCGAAGTCAAAGCCGCTGCCGAGGATGTTCTTGCCCAGCAGGCCTGCGGCCTTGGCTTCATCGATGGCGCGGTTGAGGTTCTTCGCCGCGGTGGTGTATTCACCACGCAGGAAGATGTAGCCACGGTAAGCCTTCAGCGCGCGGGCGCTGATCAGCATGCCCTCGACCAGCAGATGGGGCTGTTGCTCCATCAGCATGCGGTCTTTCCAGGTGTTGGGCTCCATTTCATCCGCGTTGCACAGCAGGTAGCGGATGTTCATCGATTCGTCTTTGGGCATCAGGCCCCATTTGACGCCGGTGGGGAAGCCCGCACCGCCACGGCCCTTGAGGCCGGAATCTTTGACAGTCTGGACGATATCGTCCTGGGACATCTGTGCCAGGGCCTTGCGGGCGGCGGCATAGCCGTCCTTGGCCTGGTACTCGTCCAGCCAGACCGGCTCGCCGTCGTCGCGCAGGCGCCAGGTCAGCGGATGCGTCTCGGCGCTGCGGGCAATGCGGTTGGCCGGGCCGAAGGAAGTGATGGTCATACGTAACCCTCCAGCAACTTGGAAACGCCAGCAGGCTGGACATCGCCAAAGGTGTCGTCGTCGATCATCAGCGCCGGGGCCTTGTCGCAGTTACCCAGGCAGCACACTGGCAGCAGGGTGAAGCGGCCGTCGGCGGTGGTCTGGCCCAGGCCAATACCCAGCTCGCTCTGGATCTGGCTGACCACGGACTCGTGGCCGCCGATGTAGCAGACCATGCTGTCGCAAACGCGGATGATGTGCCGGCCAACCGGCTGACGGAAGATCTGACTATAGAAGGTGGCCACGCCTTCGACATCGCTGGCCGGAATGCCGAGCACTTCGCCGATGGCATAGATGGCGCCGTCAGGCACCCAGCCGCGTTCCTTCTGAACGATCTTCAGGGCTTCGATGGACGCCGCGCGGGGGTCCTCGTAGTGATGCATCTCGTGCTCGATGGCCGAGCGCTCGGTTTCGCTCAGGGCGAAACGGTCGGTTTGGATAAGCGTGCTATTCATGCTTAGCGGTCCACGTCAGCCATAACGAAGTCGATACTGCCCAGGTACGCAATGAGGTCCGCGACCATGCTACCGCGGATCACCGAAGGGATCTGCTGCAGGTGCGGGTAGCTCGGGGTGCGAATCCGGGTGCGGTAGCTCATGGTGCCGCCGTCGCTCGTCAGGTAGTAACTGTTGATGCCCTTGGTCGCCTCAATCATCTGGAAGGATTCGTTGGCCGGCATGACCGGGCCCCACGAAACCTGCAGGAAGTGGGTGATCAGGGTTTCGATGTGCTGCAGGGTGCGCTCTTTCGGCGGCGGCGTAGTCAGCGGGTGATCCGCTTTGTACGGGCCTTCCGGCATGTTGCGCAGGCACTGGTCGATGATGCGGATACTCTGGCGCATCTCCTCGACACGGACCATGCAGCGATCGTAGGCATCGCCGTTGTGGGCCAGCGGTACTTCGAACTCGAAGTTCTCGTAGCCGGAATAAGGGCGGGCTTTGCGCAGGTCGAAGTCCAGGCCGGTGGAACGCAGACCGGCACCGGTGACGCCCCATTCCAGGGCCTCTTTGGTGTTGTACTGGGCAACGCCGATGGTCCGGCCCTTGAGAATACTGTTCTGCAGGGCAGCCTTGGTGTACTCGTCGAGGCGCTTTGGCAGCCATTCGACGAAGTCTTTCACCAGTTTGTCCCAGCCGCGCGGCAGGTCGTGGGCGACACCACCGATGCGGTACCAGGCCGGGTGCAGACGGAAGCCGGTGATGGCTTCGATCACGGTGTAGGCGCGCTGACGGTCGGTAAAGGTGAAGAATACCGGGGTCATGGCGCCGACGTCCTGGATATAGGTACCCAGGAACAGCAGGTGGCTGGTGATCCGGAAGAACTCGGCCAGCATGATGCGGATCACGTCGACCTTCTGTGGCACCTGGATGCCGGCCAGCTTCTCGACCGCGAGCACGTATGGCAGGTTGTTCATCACCCCGCCGAGGTAGTCGATACGGTCGGTGTAGGGAATGAAGCTGTGCCAGGACTGACGCTCGGCCATCTTCTCGGCACCACGGTGGTGGTAACCGATGTCCGGAACGCAGTCGACGATTTCTTCACCGTCCAGCTGCAGGACGATACGGAAGGCACCGTGAGCCGAAGGGTGGTTCGGGCCGAGGTTGAGGAACATGTAGTCCTCGTTGGCGCCCTGGCGCTTCATGCCCCAGGCTTCAGGGTTGAAGCGCGCGGCTTCTTCCTCAAGCTGCTGCTTGGCCAGGGTCAGGCTGTACGGATCGAACTCGGTGGCGCGCGCAGGGTAGTCCTTGCGCAGCGGGTGACCTTCCCAGGTCGGCGGCATCATGATCCGGGTCAGGTGCGGGTGGCCGGCAAAGTCGATGCCGAACATGTCCCAGACTTCGCGCTCGTACCAGTTGGCGTTCGGCCAGATACCGGTCACCGTTGGCAGGTTCAGGTCGCCTTCGCTCAAGGCTACCTTGATCATCACGTCGCTGTTCCGTTCCACCGAAAGCAGGTGGTAGAACACGCTGAAGTCGGCACTTGGCAGGCCACGGCGCTGGGTGCGCAGACGTTCGTCCACACCATGCAGGTCGTAGAGCATGCTGTACGGTTTGGCAACATTGCGCAGGAAGCTCAGGACTTCCTTGAGTTTGGCGCGGGTAACCCAAAGCACCGGCATGCCGGTGCGGGTTTCCTGGGCGACGAACGCCTCGGGGCCAAATTTGTTGTTCAGTTCGACAACCACATCCTGGTCGTCAGCCTTGTAAGGCGGGATATAAATAGCGGTGTCCGCTGTCATGGTCTCGGTCGCTTTCGGTCAACGTAGAGAATGAAGCCAGGCTGCCTGTCGCGCACGCGCAGGCAACAGATAGCTGGATCAGACTTCGTCGGGGCTGCGCAGGTTGGTGACCTGGATGCGCTGTTCACGGCGTTGCTCTTTCTGCGACGGCATCTCGGCACGGTAAATGCCTTGATCACCGACAACCCAGGAAAGAGGACGACGCTCCTGGCCAATCGACTCCTGCAACAACATCAGGCCTTGCAGGAAGGCTTCAGGGCGAGGCGGGCAACCAGGGACATAGACATCCACGGGGAGGAACTTGTCGACCCCCTGAACGACCGAGTAAATGTCGTACATGCCACCGGAGTTGGCGCACGAACCCATGGAGATGACCCACTTGGGTTCAAGCATCTGCTCGTACAGGCGCTGGATGATCGGCGCCATCTTGATGAAGCAGGTACCGGCGATAACCATGAAGTCGGCCTGACGCGGCGATGCCCGGATGACTTCGGCGCCGAAGCGGGCGATGTCGTGGGGCGCCGTGAAGGCCGTGGTCATTTCCACGTAGCAGCAGGAGAGGCCGAAGTTGTACGGCCACAGGGAGTTTTTACGCCCCCAGTTGACCGCGCCACTGAGCACATCTTCAAGTTTGCCCATGAAGATGTTCTTGTGGACCTGGTCCTCTAGCAGCGAATCGGAGACGGTTTCCCGCTCTCCGATTGGATATTGCTCGTTGGGAGCATCCGGGTCGATTCTGGTGAGATTGTATTGCATTGCCAAAGCCTCATTGTTTCAGCTTCGCTTGCCGCTTGCGACGACCTTCGGGAGCCCAATCAAGTGCCCCGACGCGCCAAAGGTAGACAAGACCTGCCAACAGAATTGCTATGAAAACGAGAGCTTCGACGAATCCGGTCCAGCCGCTTTCGCGGACGGACACAGACCATGCAAAGAGAAAGAGGGCTTCGATATCGAAGATCACGAAGAGCATCGCGACCAGATAGAATTTGGCTGACAGGCGCAAGCGGGCGCCGCCAGTAGGCAGCATGCCGGACTCGAAGGGTTCGTTCTTGCTACGGCCCCAGGCCTTGCTACCGAGCAGGGCGGACAGACCGAGCATGAAGGCACACAGGCCAACGACACCCAAAAGGAAAATGGCAAAGCCCCAGTTGTGGGCGATGAGTCCTGTCGAATCGGGCATGCTGAAAATCCTTATACAGAGACCAGTCTCTGCGGCTTGGAAAGTAGTAAAGCAGTGACGATATGTCGCAGCGGAATCTATCGTGCTGATTTTATGGGTAAACCCGGTGCAAGTAAAATTTCTGCAGCAAATTTATTCGTAGGATTAAGAACAAAAATCTTTCGTAACTCGCTGCAGGCCGCATGGGGCGGGCATTGTCTCGGGTTTTGTTAATTATGTTTCTTGCAAAGCGTAATGAAGGCTTAACTTCGTAATGATAATTAATATCATTTGAAGGTGTGCAATTCGTCCTACTGTTCGGGTCAACTACAAAGTTGTGTGGCATAGGCATCACCCGCAAGTTTCCACACCCCGTGTTTTAACCGAATTTATCCTGGCCTGCCGCGGTCTGGATCAAGGTTTTTGCTGACCGACTGGTGTAGGCCGAGGCGGCAATTGCCCATTGGCCCAGCCAGTAGGCGAGGATAATCAGGTAAGGGGCCGCCTGGAAATGGCCGACAAAGCGATCGATGCCGATCAGGCTGTCGGAGAATACGAAGGCGATCGCCCCCAGTGCGGCAATGCCACCACAGGCCAGCGCGCGCCAGAGCATCGCACTGATGGCCAGGGCGTACACCGTTACCGGAATCAGCAGCTCGCCCAGGCCATGACTGATCAGTACAGCCAGCAGCGTGGTGCCGACAAGTGCCGAAATTACCAGTGCCGAGGTCGCCCGCTCGCGTGTCTCGCTCAGGTAGCCGCGCAGGTAGGCCAGATGGGCGCAAAGAAACGCTGCCAGGCCAAATACGAACAGGTCGCCAGGTACGGCCAAAAGGATGTCGCCCAGTAGCGAGAAGCCTAGGCCAATGGTGATCCAATGCCGGTAGCGCGAAGGCGCTGCGGTCCTGAGCCAGACGATCAGGGCCAGCACCGGGATCGGTTTGACGGCAAGACCGAGCAGCGCGTTCTGGCTGGCCAGTGCATATATATAGAAAGCTGCGCCGAGCAGGGCCAGGCAGAGCAGGGTAAATGGGCGGGGCATGGCCAATCCTTGGTGTTGTTGTGCACCTAGCATAGCCAATGGGGATTTATAGGGAAGTGGCGAATCGGCCGAATCACGCGGCACTGTGGGAGCTATTGTCTCGGTGGGAGCGGGCTTGCCCCGCGAGGCGATGGATCAGTCACATCGTATCGCGGGGCAAGCCCGCTCCCACCGTCACAAAAAACAAAACCCGGAGCCCCATCACAGGCCCCGGGTTTTGTCTGTTACCCGAATTTCAGCAATCGATCAGAGATCAGTGGAACTGCTCTTCTTCGGTCGAGCCGGTCAGTGCGGTTACCGAGGACTTGCCACCCTGGATCACGGTGGTCATGTCGTCGAAGTAGCCGGTGCCGACTTCCTGCTGGTGAGCGACGAAGGTGTAGCCTTTCGAAGCGTCAGCGAACTCTTGTTCCTGCAGTTTCACGTAAGCGGTCATGTCGTTGCGGGCATAGTCGTGCGCCAGGTTGAACATGCCGTGCCACATGTTGTGGATACCGGCCAGGGTAATGAACTGGTGCTTGTAGCCCATGGCCGACAGTTCGCGCTGGAACTTGGCGATGGTCGCGTCGTCCAGGTTTTTCTTCCAGTTGAAAGAAGGCGAGCAGTTGTAGGACAGGATCTGGTCCGGGTATTCCTTCTTGATCGCTTCGGCGAAGCGACGGGCTTCTTCCAGGTCCGGCTTGGCGGTTTCACACCAGATCAGGTCGGCGTATGGAGCGTAGGCCAGGCCGCGGGCAATGGCTTGATCCAGGCCGGCACGTACTTTGTAGAAGCCTTCCTGGGTGCGCTCGCCGATCACGAACGGCTGGTCGTACGGGTCGCAGTCGCTGGTCAGCAGGTCAGCGGCGTTGGCGTCGGTACGGGCCAGGATGATGGTCGGTACGCCGGCAACGTCGGCCGCCAGACGGGCAGCGCTGAGCTTCTGTACAGCTTCCTGGGTTGGAACCAGTACCTTGCCGCCCATGTGGCCGCATTTTTTCACCGAGGCCAGCTGGTCTTCGAAGTGAACGCCGGCGGCGCCTGCTTCGATCATGTTCTTCATCAGCTCGTAGGCGTTCAGTACGCCACCGAAACCGGCTTCGGCGTCAGCCACGATTGGCGCGAAGTAGTCGATGTAGCCGTCATCGCCTGGGTTCTTGCCGGCTTTCCACTGGATCTGGTCGGCACGACGGAACGAGTTGTTGATGCGCTTGACCACGGTTGGCACCGAGTCAACCGGGTACAGCGACTGGTCTGGGTACATGGACTCGGCCGAGTTGTTGTCGGCAGCCACTTGCCAGCCGGACAGGTAGATAGCCTGGATACCGGCTTTAACCTGTTGAACAGCCTGGCCGCCGGTCAGGGCGCCCATGCAGTTGACGAAATCTTTTTCCGGGCGGAAGGATGGGTGTGCACCCTGGGTGACCAGCTTCCACAGCTTCTCGGCACCCATGCGGGCCAGGGTGTGCTCAGGCTGGACCGAGCCACGCAGACGTACGACATCAGCGGCGGTGTAGGTACGGGTCACGCCTTTCCAGCGCGGGTTTTCGGCCCAGTCTTTTTCGAGGGCTGCAATTTGCTGTTCGCGTGTCAGTGCCATGGAAATAAACCTCGTCGCATCGGTCTTGGAAAAATTCTCGCTCACACAGCGCAGATCAGAAGCCTGGCGTAAGTCATGTTCAGCGAAATATGCGACGGTCGAACGATGGGGCTCGAAGAGGGGAAGTGAGCAGGCGTGGGCGAGGTATTCGCTGCAGGGTGGCTCGTGGTTGCCGAGCTGCAGTAAACAGTGCTGCCGTGTGCCTCTTGATGCGCTTCCGTCCCTCGGGACAACTTCGTTCCAGTCGCAATCTCGTCAAACTGCCTTGTGGGCTGTACAGACACGATCCGGCTCAGGTGGGTAGGTTAGAGCGCGGCTCGAAGGCCCTTGCCAGGGCCTCTGATTAGCGGGAGCGGGGCCATCATGCCTCGGCGATTTGAGGTCGTCAAATGTTTTGTAGTGCTTTTTTCAAACCACTACATCTTTGGTCTAATGCGACTCGCCGGTCAGTTCCAAGTCCCTTGGTCGAGCCCTTGATTTGTCTGGGTTCAGTCCAGTGCGTCGACTTTTACCCGCAAAGTCATGTTCTCACCGCGCTGGGTGCTGTAACTGAGGGCTGAAGCACTGCGTTCGGACTGGCTCTGCTGGTTGACCCCGGCCAGGGTGATCCATTCACCGAGCTTGCCGCTGACTTTTGTGTCGGTGCTTTGAACCTTCACTACATCAGGACGCTCCAGGCTCATCCGGTCATTGTTGGTACTGATGTTCAGGTTGACGGTGTCGCCGCTGACGCTCGCGGTGACGTAAAAGCCCTGGGTGACGTTGCGGTATTCTGTGTCGCTTTGCACGCGGCCGAAGCCGTCGGTACTGGTGCTGGTGATCGGAATGCTCTGGCCGACCTGGATCAGTGCCGGGCTGCCTTCGGTGGCTTGTACCTGCTGCAGGCCGCCTTCGCGGTTGGCGGTGCCGTAGCGGATGACGCGGGCGCTGCCGCGGTTATCCTGGAAGTTGCTGTCGTTGTTGTCGACGCTGATCATCAGGCGTCGCGGCGCGGTGTCCAGTTGTTGTAGCAGGGTGCGCAGGTCGTCGATGCGCTCGGGCTCGGCGTTGACGATCAGCTTGTTCTCAAAGGCGCTGACGCTGCCATCCTTACCGATGAACGATTGTGCGGTGGGGAGTAGTTCGGCGCTGGTGCGGTGGTTCAGCGGCAGGACTTCAGTGGCGGCCAGCGCATTCAGGCTGAACGACAGAAGCAGGGAGGCGAGTAGGGGGCGTAGCGGCATGTCCATGATCTCCGCGGGTGGAGTGGACATGATGGCAAATTTGTAGGGGGTTTGCTGGCCTCATCGCGGGGCAAGCCCGCTCCCACAGTGGGAGCGGGCTTGCCCCGCGATGGCTTATCAGGCCAGTTCGCGCGACTCGCGAACCATGTCCACGTGCGGAATGCCCGCCTCGAGGAACTCTTCGCTGACTACCTTGAAGCCAAGGCGTTCGTAAAACGGCGTCGCCTGCACCTGGGCGCTGAGCATCTGCTGCTTGAGGTCGCGATTCTGCGCTTCGACGATAACCGCCTGCATCAGTGCATCGCCGACTTTCAGGCCGCGCCAGTCCTTGAGCACCGATACTCGACCGATCTGACCATCAGCCAGCAGGCGTGCTGTGCCGATGGCGTAGTCACCTTCCATCGCGAGGAAATGCACGGCGCTGTTGTCGTCGGCATCCCACTCCAGTTCTGGCGGTACGCATTGCTCGGCGATGAACACGGCTTCGCGGATGCGGCGGATGTCGGCGTTGTCTTTGTGCCAGTCGGCGAGGCGGACGCGGATCTTATTCATTGGCAAACCCCAAGCTTCCTTGTTTGACCAGTTCGCAGATCAAGGTAATGCCTTGATCGATTTCAAGCCACTGCTCAAGGTTTTCAATATGCAACGCGTCGGCGGCGCAGATCAGCTTCAGCAGTTCGCGCAGCTCACCCGGCAGCAGACGGCTCTGGCCGCTGGCGAACAGCAGCAGGTTGTCATCGACTTCAGACCAGGCCAGACGTGCGCTTGGGTTGCGGATCAGGATCGCGCCCTGGGCCAGGCTTTCGATCAGTTCCGCTTCGTCCAGCGGCTCACCGCTGACCAGTTCCGGGTAGCGTGGCTCGGTCATGAACTGGCCGAACCAGGTCAGCAGCAGGCGTTCGTCGCCCATGTGCTCGGTCAGCAGGTTCTTCAGGCGGCCAAGAGCGTCGTGCTGGATCTGGTGTGGGTCGCTGACCGGCTGGGCGTCGGCGTCGGTGTAGCGCTCTTCGTCAGGCAGGAACTGGCTGAGGAAGTCGGTGAAGTGGGTCAGCACTTCAGCGGCGCTAGGGGCGCGAAAGCCCACCGAGTAGGTCAGGCAGTCGTCTTCGGCAATGCCGTAGTGGGCCAGACGCGGCGGCAGGTAGAGCATGTCGCCAGGCTCCAGGGTCCACTCTCCGCTTTGCTCGAATTCAGCCAGGATGCGCAGGTCGGCGTGTTCGAGCAGCGGGCTGTCGCTGTCGCACATCTGGCCGATTTTCCAGTTGCGCTTGCCCTGGCCTTGCAGCAGGAAGACATCGTAGTTGTCGAAGTGCGGGCCGACACTGCCACCCGGAGCAGCGAAGCTGATCATCACGTCGTCGATGCGCCAGCTCGGCAGGAAGCGGAAGTGCTCCAGCAGTTCATGGACTTCGGGTACAAACTGGTCCACCGCCTGTACCAGCAGGGTCCAGTCGCGCTCAGGCAGGGTGCTGAAGGTGTCTTCCTCGAACGGGCCGCGACGCAATTCCCACGGGCGCTCGCCGTGTTCGATGACCAGGCGCGATTCGACTTCTTCTTCCAGGGCCAGGCCGGCCAGTTCGTCGGCGTCGATCGGGCTTTCGAAATCAGTGAAGGCCTGGCGCACCAGCAGAGGTTTCTTCTGCCAGTAGTCGCGCATGAATTCGCGGGCAGTGAGGCCGCCCAGCAGCTGCAGTGGAGTATCAGGATTCATGTGTAACCTATTGAAAAAAAGTAATTTTCTTTCGGTAATAAAAACGCCCGGCTGAGCCGGGCGTTTACGCGCAGGGCGCAGATCAGATGCGTTTGGCTTGAGCCGCAGCGTTACCGATGTAAGAGGCTGGGGTCAGCTTTTTCAGTTCTTCGCGCGCTTCAGTCGGCATGTCCAAGCCATCGATGAAGGTCAGCAGTACTTCCGGGCTGATGCCTTTGCCACGGGTCAGCTCTTTGAGCTTCTCGTAGGGGTTCTCGATGTCGTAGCGGCGCATGACGGTCTGGATCGGCTCGGCGAGGACTTCCCAGCAGGCGTCCAGGTCTTCGGCGATACGGGCTTCGTTGATTTCCAGCTTGCTGATGCCTTTGAGGCTGGCCTCGTAGGCAATCACGCTGTGGGCGAAACCGACGCCCAGGTTGCGCAGCACGGTGGAGTCGGTCAGGTCGCGCTGCCAGCGCGAGATCGGCAGCTTGCTGGCCAGGTGCTGGAACAGTGCGTTGGCGATACCCAAGTTGCCTTCGGAGTTTTCGAAGTCGATCGGGTTGACCTTGTGCGGCATGGTCGAGGAACCGATTTCACCAGCGATGGTGCGCTGCTTGAAGTAACCCAGGGAGATGTAGCCCCAGATATCGCGGTCGAAGTCGATCAGGATGGTGTTGAAGCGGGCGATCGCGTCGAACAGCTCGGCGATGTAGTCGTGCGGCTCGATCTGCGTGGTGTACGGGTTGAACACCAGACCCAGCTCGTCTTCGATGAAGGCGCGGGCGTTGGCTTCCCAGTCGATCTGCGGGTAGGCCGACAGGTGGGCGTTGTAGTTGCCTACGGCGCCGTTGATCTTGCCCAGCAGCGGGACAGCGGCAACCTGAGCGATCTGGCGCTCAAGGCGATAGACGACGTTGGCCAGCTCTTTACCCAGGGTGGTCGGCGAAGCCGGTTGGCCGTGGGTGCGCGACAGCATCGGCACGTCGGCGAAGCGGTGGGCCAGCTCACGGATGGCCTGGGCGATCTGGCGCATCAGTGGCAGCAGCACGGTATCGCGGCCTTCGCGCAGCATCAGGGCGTGGGACAGGTTGTTGATGTCTTCACTGGTGCAGGCGAAGTGGATGAATTCACTCACCTTGGCCAGTTCTGGCAGCTTGGCAGCCTGCTCTTTGAGCAGATACTCGATCGCCTTGACGTCGTGGTTGGTGGTGCGCTCGATTTCTTTCACGCGCTCGGCGTGTTCGAGGGCGAACTCATCGGCCAGGCCATTGAGCAGCGCATTGGCTTCGGCGGAAAACGCTGGAACTTCAGCGATTTGCGGATGAGCGGCGAGGCGCTGCAACCAGCGCACCTCGACCAGGGCGCGGAAACGGATCAGGCCGTATTCGCTGAAAATAGGGCGCAGGGCCTGGGTTTTGCCGGCATAACGGCCGTCAACAGGGGAAACCGCAGTGAGCGAGGAAAGCTGCATGGGGTGTTCTCGGACAGTCAGGCTTTGAAGAGGGCGCATATCATACATGAAAAATGCGCCCGAGTCGGGTGGCTGACCAATGGTCCGCCAGTAAATATTTGGCTATATCGCGGGGCAAGCCCGCTCCCACAAGTATGAGATGACTCTGTGGGAGCGGGCTTGCCCCGCGATGGTTTTGTCAGCCACGCAACATCGGATACAGCTCTTTGAGCAATTTGCGCCGGCTGATCACCAACTGCCAGCGATGCCCGCCCAACTGCCGCCACAGGCGCGCTGCGCGAATGCCGGCGAGCAGCAGGGCGCGGATCTTCGAGGCGTTGCTTGGTTGCTGCAGGTGGCGCATGTCGCCGTGTACCTGAATGCGCTGGCGCAAGGTGCTCAAGGTGTCCTGATACAGGGCGCCGCTGGAGGCAATGACGTTTTCATGCACCAGGCCGAAATGGTCGGCCTGGGACTGGATCTGTGGCAGTCGATTGCCGATCACATCAAGCATGTCGCCACGCTTGGCCAGTTGACGTTCAAGACCAAGCATCGACAATGCGTAGCGCAGCGGCTCGCGTTGCAGACTGCCCGGATCGCGCTCCAGGGCGCTGGCCAGGGCGCGGTAGCCGTCACGCAGGTTGAGGTCGTCTCCGCCGAATACTTCCAGGGTGTTTTGCGGGTCGCGCACCAGCAGGCTGCCCAGCATGCAGCCCAGATTGGCCTCGCTGGCCTGGCCGGTGCGGGCGATGCGGTCCACCAGCACTGCAGCCTGGAACACGCCGCCGAGGGCGATCAGTTGCTCTTGGATCGAGCTCATCAGCGTGCGCTCCACGGCTCGGCCGTTGCGATCACGCCGCCACCCAGGCAGATTTCACCGTCATAGAACACCACCGACTGGCCCGGGGTCACAGCGCGCTGGGGCTCGTCGAACACGGCACGGTAGCCGCTGGCAGTCAGTTCCAGGGTGCAATCCTGATCGCTCTGGCGGTAGCGCACCTTGGCGGTCAGGCGCCGTGGGCTGGACAGGTCGATCGGATTGACCCAGAAGATCTCCGATGCGAGCAGGGCGCGGGAGAACAGCCATGGATGCTCATTGCCTTGACCCACCACCAACACGTTGCGGGCGAGGTCTTTTTCCAGCACGTACCACGGCTCGTCGCCGGCGTCCTTGAGGCCGCCGATGCCCAGGCCCTGGCGCTGGCCGATGGTGTGGTACATCAAGCCGTGATGACGACCGATGACTTCGCCTTCAGTGGTCTGGATTTCACCGGGCTGTGCTGGCAGGTACTGCTTGAGGAAGTCGCTGAAGCGGCGCTCACCGATAAAGCAGATGCCGGTGGAGTCTTTCTTCTTCGCTGTGGCCAGGCCGTGTTTCTCGGCAATGGCGCGTACTTCGGGCTTTTCCAGCTCGCCAACCGGGAACAGGGTGCGGGCAATTTCCTTGCCGCCGACGGCGTGCAGGAAGTAGCTCTGGTCCTTGTTCGGGTCCAGGCCCTTGAGCAGTTCGGTGCGGCCGTCCGTGTCGCGGCGGCGCACGTAGTGGCCGGTGGCGATCAGGTCGGCGCCGAGCATCAGGGCGTAGTCGAGGAACGCCTTGAACTTGATTTCGCGGTTGCACAGGATGTCCGGGTTCGGCGTGCGCCCGGCCTTGTATTCGGCCAGGAAGTGCTCGAAGACGTTGTCCCAGTATTCGGCGGCGAAGTTGGCGGTATGCAGCTTGATGCCGATGCGGTCGCACACGGCCTGGGCGTCGGCCAGGTCTTCGCGGGCGGTGCAGTATTCGGTGCCGTCGTCCTCTTCCCAGTTCTTCATGAACAGGCCTTCCACCTGGTAGCCCTGCTCCATCAGCAGGAGGGCGGAGACGGAAGAGTCCACGCCGCCGGACATGCCGACAATAACGCGTGTCTTTTCGGGTTCGTAAAGTGCTGGACTGGTCATAGGTACCGGCTGTGTATCTGGAAAAAGACAACGATTCTATCAGGCTGCGGCCTTCAAGGCATCGTCACTGTCAGTCGCGGATCAATGCCAGGCTGTGCAGCGGCCCGGCCAGGTAGTCGTCGATACAGCGTGGCACCAACTCGCTGCGCCAGCGTTCAGGGTCTGCCAGCAGTTCGTCGCGGGTCAGCCATGCGGCGCGGACGATGTCGCTGTCCAGGGCGCGCTCGGGGTGATGCTTGAGCGGGCGGGCGGCGAAGCACACTCGCTGGTAGGTCACACCGTTACTCGGGGCGGTATAGAGGTAGATACCGACCACGCCGGTCAGCTCGACGTCCCAGGCGGTTTCTTCGAGGGTTTCGCGGCGGGCGGCGTCGAGCAGGCTCTCGTTGGCTTCCAGGTGTCCGGCGGGCTGGTTGAAGACGTGCTTGCCAGCCTTGAATTCTTCGACCATGAGGAAGCGCCCCTGGTCTTCGACGATGGTGGCGACGGTGATGTGGGGTTGCCAGGTCATTCGGATAGCCCTGTGTTGTTTTGGTGAGATCCATCGCGGGGCGAGCCCGCTCCCACAGGTCTGTGTGGGAGCGGGCTTGCCCCGCGATGGATCCCGGAAAAGCGAAAGCCCCGGTGCGTGGCCGGGGCTTCCGATGTTACGTCAAGCGAACCTTACAGGGCGGCAATCGCGCTGTTGAGGGTCTGGCTCGGGCGCATCACTTTGCTGGTCAGCTCGGCATCCGGGTAGTAGTAACCACCGATTTCAGCCGGCTTGCCCTGAACGGCGTTGAGTTCAGCGACGATGGTCGCTTCGTTCTCGGCCAGGGCTTTTGCCAGTGGGGCGAAGCGCGCTTGCAGGGCAGCGTCTTCGGTCTGGGCGGCCAGTGCCTGGGCCCAGAACAGGGTCAGGTAGAAGTGGCTGCCACGGTTGTCGATACCGCCGACCTTTCGGGCTGGCGACTTGTTCTCGTCGAGGAACTTGCCGGTAGCCTGATCCAGGGTGTTGGCCAGGACCTGGGCCTTGGCGTTGCCGTAGGCGCTGCTCAGGTGCTCCAGGGAAGCGGCCAGGGCCAGGAACTCACCCAGCGAATCCCAGCGCAGGAAGTTCTCTTCAACCAGTTGCTGTACGTGTTTCGGTGCCGAACCGCCGGCGCCGGTTTCGAACAGGCCGCCGTTGTTCATCAGCGGCACGATCGACAGCATCTTGGCGCTGGTGCCCAGCTCCATGATCGGGAACAGGTCGGTCAGGTAGTCGCGCAGTACGTTACCGGTTACCGAGATGGTGTCCTGGCCGGCGCGGATGCGCTGCAGGGAAACCTTCATCGCCTCGACAGGCGACAGGACGCGGATGTCCAGGCCAGCGGTGTCGTGGTCTTTCAGGTACTTCTGGACCTTCTCGATCAGCACGCCGTCGTGGGCACGCTGCGGGTCAAGCCAGAACAGCGCCGGGGTGTTGCTGGCGCGGGCGCGGTTGACGGCCAGTTTGACCCAGTCCTGGATCGGCGCGTCTTTGGTCTGGCACATGCGGAAGATGTCGCCGGCTTCGACTTCCTGCGACAGCAGCAGGTTGCCCTTGCCGTCAACTACACGGATCACGCCGTCGGCCTTGGCCTGGAAGGTCTTGTCGTGCGAGCCGTACTCTTCGGCTTTCTGCGCCATCAGGCCAACGTTCGGCACGCTGCCCATGGTGGTCGGATCGAAGGCGCCGTGTTGCTTGCAGTCTTCGATAACGGCCTGGTAGATGGTCGCGTAGCAACGGTCCGGGATGACTGCCTTGGTGTCTTGCAGCTGACCTTCGGTGTTCCACATCTTGCCCGAGTCACGGATCATCGCCGGCATCGAGGCGTCGACGATGACGTCGCTTGGCACGTGCAGGTTGGTGATGCCCTTGTCGGAGTTGACCATGGCCAGCGCCGGACGCACGTCGTAGACGGCTTTGACGTCGGCTTCGATCTGCGCCTGCTGTTCAGCTGGCAGGGCCTTGATGCGGGCGTACAGGTCGCCGATACCGTTGTTCAGGTTGAAGCCGATTTCTTCCAGTACTGCAGCGTGCTTGTTCAGCGCGTCCTGGTAGTACTCGGCAACGATCTGGCCGAACATGATCGGGTCGGAAACCTTCATCATGGTGGCTTTGAGGTGTACCGACAGCAGTACGCCCTTGGCCTTGGCGTCTTCGATTTCAGCGGCGATGAACTTGCGCAGGGCTTTGGTGCTCAGTACTGCGCAGTCGATGATCTCGCCGGCTTTGACCGAGGTCTTTTCTTTCAGAACGGTGGTGGTGCCGTTCTTGTCCAGCAGTTCGATGCGCAGGCTGTCATCGGCTTCGATCAGCGCGGCTTTCTCGCTGCCGTAGAAGTCGCCGTGGCTCATGTGTGCCACGTGGGACTTGGAGTCAGCAGCCCAGGCGCCCATCTTGTGCGGGTGCTTGCGTGCGTAGTTCTTGACCGACAGCGGCGCGCGGCGGTCGGAGTTGCCTTCGCGCAGAACCGGGTTTACGGCGCTGCCCTTGATGCGGTCGTAGCGAGCCTTGGCTTCTTTCTCGGCATCGGTAGCGGCGGCTTCAGGGTAGTCAGGAACGTTGAAGCCCTTGGCTTGCAGTTCCTTGATCGCGGCTTTGAGCTGCGGTACCGAGGCGCTGATGTTCGGCAGCTTGATGATGTTGGCTTCTGGCGTGGTTGCCAGTTGGCCCAGTTCTGCCAGGTGGTCGGCCACTTGCTTGTCGGCGCCGAGCTGTTCAGGGAAGGCAGAAAGGATGCGGCCGGCCAGAGAGATGTCCCGGGTTTCTACGGCGATGTCGGCGCAAGCGGTGAAGGCTTCGACGATGGGGAGCAGTGAATAGGTGGCGAGGGCAGGGGCTTCGTCAGTGAAGGTGTAGATGATCTTGGATCGGGTGGGCATATTCGGGTTAACTCTCTGTTTTGCTGAGCGTGCGCAGAATCTCGAAGTGCGCAGGGTAGGCGCTTCGCTCAGACACATCTATGAGCAGAAGGTCGAGGGTTCTGTGCAGTGATGGTGGATTGCATCAGTCGAGTGTCAAACGGCTGAACTGCGGTAACAGCCCAGTCAGGTCGGGGTTGAATGACGGTTCGCCCCAGTGACCCTTTGGTCACCGGCCGAGTATATCAAATCCTTGCTCGTAATCATCAAGGTCAACGTGTAACAGCGCCTTTTTTAGACCAAAGATGTAGGTGCGCGAGCTCCAATTTGGTGCATTCGCAGCCATGGTTCCCGTTGCCGTGCATCTGGGGTACGCTCTGGGGATCCAGATGACGTACCACACCAAAAAAAACGGAGTGCAGCATGGGATACCAGAAAATCAAGGTTCCGGCAGTCGGCGACAAAATCACCGTCAATGCGGACCATTCTCTCAATGTTCCTGATAATCCGATCATCCCGTTCATCGAAGGCGACGGCATTGGCGTAGACGTCAGTCCCGTCATGATCAAAGTGGTCGATGCTGCTGTAGAAAAAGCCTATGGGGGCAAGCGCAAGATTTCCTGGATGGAAGTCTACGCTGGTGAGAAGGCCACCCAGGTGTATGACCAGGATACCTGGCTGCCCCAGGAAACCCTGGACGCGGTCAAGGATTACGTCGTCTCCATCAAAGGTCCGCTGACCACCCCGGTCGGTGGAGGTATCCGCTCCCTTAACGTGGCCCTGCGCCAACAACTGGACCTGTATGTCTGTCTGCGCCCGGTGGTGTGGTTCCAGGGTGTGCCGAGCCCGGTGAAAAAGCCGGGTGACGTCGACATGGTGATCTTCCGCGAAAACTCCGAAGACATTTATGCCGGTATCGAATGGAAGGCCGGCTCGCCTGAGGCGACCAAGGTCATCAAGTTCCTGAAAGAAGAAATGGGTGTCACCAAGATCCGTTTCGACCAGGATTGCGGCATCGGCATCAAGCCGGTATCGAAGGAAGGCACCCAGCGCCTGGTGCGCAAGGCTCTGCAGTACGTAGTGGACAACGACCGCAAGTCGCTGACCATCGTGCACAAGGGCAACATCATGAAGTTCACCGAAGGTGCCTTCAAGGACTGGGGCTACGAGATCGCCAAGAACGAATTCGGCGCCGAGCTGCTCGACGGCGGCCCATGGATGAAGTTCAAAAACCCGAAAACCGGCCGTGAAGTCATCGTCAAGGATGCTATCGCTGACGCCATGCTCCAGCAGATCCTGCTGCGTCCGGCCGAATATGACGTGATTGCCACCCTTAACCTCAACGGTGACTACCTCTCCGATGCTCTGGCGGCAGAAGTGGGTGGTATCGGTATTGCGCCGGGCGCTAACCTGTCCGACACCGTGGCCATGTTCGAAGCCACCCACGGTACCGCGCCGAAATACGCCGGCAAGGACCAGGTCAACCCAGGCTCGGTGATTCTCTCGGCCGAGATGATGCTGCGCCACCTGGGCTGGACCGAGGCGGCTGACCTGATCATCAAGGGTACCAACGGTGCCATCGCGGCTAAAACCGTGACTTATGACTTCGAGCGCCTGATGGATGGCGCGACGCTGGTCAGCAGCTCCGGTTTTGGTGATGCGCTGATCAAACACATGTAATCAGCACAAAAAACCGGCCAGCCCCTGCGGACTGGCCGGTTTTTTTTCGTCTGGGGATCAGGCCTTGACTGTTTCCGGGTCGGGGGTGGGGGTGGTGGCGGCGGGTTGAACGGTTGCACTGGTGATGTTCACCGCGTGCATGCCTTTGGGGCCCTGGATAATCTCGAACTTGACGGGTTGACCGGCTTTCAATGTTTTATAGCCGTCCATCTGAATGGCCGAGTAGTGTGCAAACAGATCCTCTGTTTTCCCGTCTTCATTGATGAAGCCATAGCCCTTGGCATTGTTGAACCACTTGACTTTACCGCTTGCCATCCTCATATCCCTCTGCAAAGGACTCCATCACTGGAGTATCATCCACTCCATCCGCATATGAACCTGCGAAAATTCTGGTTGACTGCGCGGATCTTTATCGACCACGGTGGGTTCTTATTGGTTGTAACACCGTTTTGCCGATAGTCAAGGTGAGGTGGCAGCAGTTGCGCGTCGCCTGTGCGGTCAATCCATAATCCAACCTGTCGAAATGATGAAATTCTTTCCATGCATGCACATAGCCAGATTCGACTAACATTCAATCAGGATCGCCCGCAATCGCATGAGGACGATGGTTCTGGCCTGGCGGTACAGGAGGCCAAGCCGGCCCTGCAGGCGCCACCCATGTACAAGGTGGTTTTGTTCAACGATGACTACACACCGATGGATTTCGTCGTCGAAGTGCTCGAGGTGTTTTTTAACCTGAATCGCGAGCTGGCGACCAAGGTCATGCTGGCCGTCCATACAGAAGGACGGGCAGTATGCGGATTGTTTACCCGTGACATCGCCGAGACCAAGGCCATGCAGGTCAACCAATACGCAAGGGAAAGCCAGCATCCGCTACTCTGTGAAATCGAGAAGGACGGTTAATCGCCGGCCACTTGGGTATGAGGTGAAGCTATGTTAAACCGCGAGCTCGAAGTCACCCTCAATCTGGCCTTCAAGGAGGCGCGCTCGAAACGTCATGAATTCATGACCGTCGAGCACCTGCTGCTGGCACTATTGGATAATGAGGCCGCCGCGACCGTTCTGCGCGCCTGCGGCGCGAACCTCGACAAACTCAAACACGACCTGCAGGAGTTCATTGACTCCACCACGCCGTTGATTCCCGTGCATGACGAGGATCGCGAAACCCAGCCAACCCTGGGCTTCCAGCGGGTGTTGCAGCGCGCAGTCTTTCATGTCCAGAGCTCGGGCAAGCGTGAAGTCACCGGCGCCAATGTGCTGGTAGCGATTTTCAGCGAACAGGAAAGCCAGGCTGTGTTCCTGCTCAAGCAGCAGAGCGTGGCGCGTATCGACGTGGTCAATTACATCGCCCATGGCATCTCCAAGGTGCCGGGCCATGGTGAACACTCCGAAGGCGAGCAGGATATGCAGGACGAGGACGGCGGCGAGACTTCATCGTCGGGTAATCCACTGGATGCCTATGCCAGCAACCTCAACGAGCAGGCCCGTCAAGGGCGCATCGATCCGCTGGTCGGTCGCGAGCTTGAGGTCGAGCGCGTAGCGCAGATCCTTGCCCGTCGGCGCAAGAACAACCCGCTGCTGGTCGGTGAGGCCGGCGTCGGCAAGACGGCCATCGCCGAAGGCCTGGCCAAGCGTATCGTCGATGGCCAGGTGCCCGACCTGCTGGCGCAGAGCGTGGTCTATTCCCTGGATCTGGGCGCTTTGCTGGCCGGTACCAAGTACCGCGGCGACTTCGAGAAGCGCTTCAAGGCGCTGCTCAACGAGTTGCGCAAACGGCCGCAAGCAATTCTGTTTATCGACGAAATTCACACTATTATCGGTGCAGGTGCAGCTTCCGGTGGCGTCATGGATGCCTCCAACCTGCTCAAGCCGTTGCTGTCTTCGGGTGATATCCGTTGCATCGGTTCGACCACCTTCCAGGAGTTTCGCGGGATCTTCGAGAAGGATCGCGCCCTGGCGCGGCGCTTCCAGAAGGTTGATGTCAGCGAGCCATCGGTGGAAGACACCGTGGGCATCCTGCGTGGCCTGAAGGGGCGTTTCGAGTCTCATCACAATATCGAATACAGTGATGAAGCCTTGCGCGCCGCTGCCGAGCTGGCGGCCCGTTACATCAATGATCGGCACATGCCCGACAAGGCCATCGATGTGATCGACGAGGCCGGCGCCTACCAGCGCCTGCAACCGGTGGAGATGCGCGTCAAGCGTATCGATGTGCCACAAGTCGAGGACATCGTCGCGAAAATCGCGCGGATTCCGCCTAAGCACGTTACCAGTTCCGACAAAGAGCTGCTGCGTAACCTTGAGCGTGATCTGAAGCTGACCGTGTTCGGCCAGGATGCAGCGATCGATTCGCTGGCGACTGCGATCAAACTGTCGCGCGCCGGCTTGAAGTCGCCGGACAAGCCAGTGGGCTCGTTCCTGTTCGCCGGCCCTACCGGTGTCGGTAAAACCGAGGCGGCGCGTCAGTTGGCCAAGGCCTTGGGTGTCGAGCTGGTGCGTTTCGACATGTCCGAGTATATGGAGCGTCATACCGTATCGCGCTTGATCGGTGCGCCTCCGGGCTATGTTGGGTTCGACCAGGGTGGTTTGCTCACCGAGGCCATTACCAAGCAACCGCATTGCGTATTGCTGCTCGATGAAATCGAGAAGGCCCATCCGGAAGTCTTCAACCTGCTGCTGCAGGTGATGGACCACGGTACCCTGACCGACAACAACGGGCGCAAAGCGGACTTCCGCAATGTCATCGTGATCATGACCACCAATGCCGGTGCTGAAACCGCTGCACGAGCCTCGATCGGTTTCACGCAGCAGGATCACTCCTCCGACGCCATGGAAGTGATCAAGAAGAGCTTCACGCCGGAGTTCCGCAACCGTCTGGACACCATCATCCAGTTTGGCCGCCTCAGTCACGAGACGATCAAGAGTGTGGTGGACAAGTTCCTCATCGAGCTGCAGGCGCAACTGGAAGACAAGCGCGTGCTGCTGGAGGTGAGCGATGCGGCGCGCAGTTGGCTGGCTGCCGGTGGTTACGATGCGCAGATGGGCGCACGGCCAATGGCGCGGCTGATCCAGGACAAGATCAAGCGGCCATTGGCCGAAGAGATCCTGTTTGGAGAGCTGGCCGAGCACGGTGGTGTGGTGCACATCGACATTCGCGATGGCGAGCTGGTGTTCGAGTTCGAGACCACGGCTGAGATGGCGTAACGGCTAATCGTGGAGCAAGCCCGCTCCCACAGGTAGATGGCCTGGTGGGAGCGGGCTTGCCCCGCGATGCTTTTAACCGCCAACAAAAACGCCCGGCATATAGCCGGGCGTTTTTGTTGGTGTCGCTTAGCGGGCGCGGTAGGTGATGCGCCCCTTGCTCAGGTCGTAAGGCGTCAGTTCGACGCGGACCTTGTCACCGGTCAGAATACGAATGTAGTTCTTGCGCATTTTTCCGGAGATATGCGCGGTAACGACGTGCCCATTTTCCAACTCCACACGGAACATGGTGTTGGGCAGGGTGTCGACGACAGTGCCTTCCATTTCGAAGCTGTCTTCTTTCGACATGCAGTAAAGCCCTCGGTGTCCAGTTAATGGCCCGGTGCACAACTGCGCCAGGCAAAAAAAGTGGCGTGCATTGTGCCCGAAAACTGGATTTTAAGCCAATGATTTCAGTTCAGGGTTACCCAGCGCTGATTGATCAACAGCTCAATGGGGCGGTACTGGGTTTTGTAGTTCATCTTTTTGCAGTTTTTGATCCAGTAACCGAGGTAGACCGCATCGAGACCTTGTCGCAGGGCTTCGGTAATCTGCCAGAGGATGGCAAAGCGCCCCAGGCTACGGCGCTCTTCGTCGGGGTCGTAGAAGGTGTAGACCGCCGACAGACCATTGGGCAGCAGGTCGGTGACCGCTACGGCGACCAGGCGGCCGTTGAGGCGGAACTCGTAGAAGCGGGAAAACGGCAGGTCACGGACCAGGAAGGTGGCAAACTGATCGCGGCTGGGCGGGTACATATCGCCGTCAGCATGGCGTTGTTCGATGTAGCGCCGGTACAGCTCGAAGTACTCCTCCTTGAACGCTGGGCGTGCGGCGTTGACGGTCAGGTCGGCATTGCGCTTGAGGATGCGTTTCTGCTGACGGTTGGGTAGAAAGCGCGCAGCCGGAATCCGCGCCGGCACACAGGCGTTGCAGTTCTGGCAATGCGGGCGATACAGGTGGTCGCCGCTACGCCGGAAGCCCATTTCCGACAGGTCTGCGTAGACGTTCACATCCATCGGCTGGCTCGGGTCGAGAAACAGCGTGGTGGCCTGTTCGTCTGGCAGGTAACTGCAGGAATGGGGTTGAGTGGCATAAAACTTCAACCGCGCCAGCTCTGTCATGATCAACCCCTCGGGAGGTGCTTTAGATTTAAGTGTAAGCCAGCTGGAAAAACTCGCCTAGCAAACCCAGCTGGCGCTGCTGGGTTGGTCAAGGTAGCGCTGCAGGTAGTCGGCGAAGGTTGCCCGGGCAATGGCCCGGGCGCCCAGGCTATGCAGGTGGTCGGTCGGCATCTGGCAGTCGATCAGGGCAAAGCCGGCCTGCTGCAGGTGCTCGACCAGGGTCACGAAACCTACCTTGGAGGCGTTGTCGGCGCGGCTGAACATCGACTCGCCAAAAAACAACCGGCCCATGGCCAGGCCGTACAGGCCGCCCACCAGTTCGCCGTTCTGGCGAACTTCAACCGAATGGGCGAAGCCCTGTTGATGCAGCTTGAGGTAGGCCGCCTGCATGCTGTCGGTGATCCAGGTGCCATCGGCGTAGTCGCGGGGCGCTGCGCAGGCTTTGATCACGGCGGCAAAATCCTGGTCGAAACTGACCTGGTAATGGCCCTGGCGGATGAACTTGCGCAGCGAACGCGATACGTGCAATTCGTCGGGAAACAGCACTGTACGCGGGTCGGGCGACCACCAGAGAATCGGCTGGCCGTCCTGGTACCAGGGGAAGCAGCCGTGGCGGTAGGCTTGTACCAGGCGCTCGGCGCTGAGGTCGCCGCCGGCGGCCAGCAGGCCGTTGGGATCGCGCAGGGCTTTATCCAGCGCAGGGAAGGTCAGGGTGTCGCGGCTCAACCAGGTCAGCATCGTCGTTCAATGGCGGAGTAGGGGAGGGGGCAGCATTGCCTGAAACAGCATCGCGGGGCAAGCCCGCTCCCACTGAACCTGTGGGAGCGGGCTTGCCCCGCGATGCTGTTAAAGCAACTTGCTCGGGTCTTTGTTGTCACACTTGCATAAAAACACCGCATAAGCCTTTGTCACAAAAGAAAATGCGTGCTCAAATTGCGATATAGGAAATTGGCCCCCGTTTACGCGTGTTTCTGGCGTGCCGCCATGGCGGTAGGCGGGCAGTAATGTTAAAAGTAGTGGTTTGTTGACTGTTCACATAGGTCAATCACTGTTGGACGCGCATTGAGCGCAGGAATAGACGCGTTTTGAAGAAATCCACCGCTACATCGAATCCCTTGCCTGTGCCGCAGTGGCGCCAGCAATTGCATTATCGCCTCAAGGAAGGCGCGCTGATTGCCATGGGGGCGCTGTGCCTGTACCTGTGGATGGCGCTGCTGACCTACGACCAGGCCGACCCAGGCTTCAGCCATACCAGCAATGTCGAGCAGGTGCAGAATGCCGCCGGACGTGCGGGTGCTTACTTCGCCGATGTCCTGTTCATGGTGTTGGGCTACTTCGCCTATATCTTCCCGCTACTGCTGGCGATCAAGACCTGGCAGATCTTCCGTGAGCGTCACCAACCCTGGCAGTGGAGTGGCTGGCTGTTCTCCTGGCGCCTGATCGGCCTGGTGTTTCTGGTGCTTTCGGGCGCCGCGTTGGCGCATATCCACTTCCATTCGGCCGCCAGCCTGCCAGCTTCGGCCGGTGGTGCGCTGGGCGAAAGCCTTGGCGACCTGGCCAAGAACGCGTTGAACGTGCAGGGCAGCACCCTGATGTTCATTGCCTTGTTCCTGTTCGGTCTGACCGTGTTTACCGACCTGTCCTGGTTCAAGGTCATGGACGTGACCGGCAAGATCACCCTCGACCTGTTTGAACTGTTCCAGGGCGCCGCCAACCGCTGGTGGGCCGCGCGCAACGAGCGTAAGCGCCTGGTGGCGCAGCTGCGTGAAGTTGACGACCATGAGTATGACGTAGTGGCCCCGGTAGTGCCGGATCGCCGCGAGCAGGTCAAGGCCAAGGAACGCATCATCGAGCGTGAACCTGTCCCGAGCAAACCTGTCGCCGAGCGTGTGCAGCCGCCTGCGCCAGTGATCATGCCGACGCCGGCCAAGGTGCCGGAGCCGAGCAAGCGCGTGCAGAAGGAAAAGCAGGCGCCACTGTTCGTCGACAGTGCCGTCGAAGGTACGTTGCCGCCGATCTCAATCCTTGATCCTGCCGAGAAAAAGCAGGTCAATTACTCGCCCGAATCCCTGGCCAGTGTCGGCAACCTGCTGGAAATCAAACTCAAGGAATTCGGCGTTGAGGTCTCGGTGGACTCCATCCATCCGGGGCCGGTGATCACCCGTTACGAAATCCAGCCGGCCGCTGGCGTCAAGGTCAGCCGTATCGCCAACCTGGCGAAAGACCTCGCCCGTTCCCTGGCGGTGACCAGCGTGCGTGTGGTTGAAGTGATTCCCGGCAAGACCACCGTCGGTATCGAGATTCCCAACGAAGACCGGCAGATCGTACGCTTTTCCGAAGTACTGTCGTCGCCGCAATACGACGAAGCCAAATCGCCAGTCACCATGGCCCTGGGGCACGACATCGGCGGCAAGCCTGTGATCACGGACCTGGCCAAGATGCCGCACTTGCTGGTAGCCGGTACCACCGGTTCGGGTAAGTCGGTGGGGGTCAACGCGATGATCCTGTCGATCCTGTTCAAGTCCGGTCCGGAAGACGCCAAGCTGATCATGATCGACCCGAAAATGCTCGAATTGTCGATCTATGAAGGCATCCCGCACCTGCTTTGCCCTGTGGTCACCGACATGAAAGACGCCGCCAACGCCCTGCGCTGGAGCGTTGCCGAGATGGAGCGGCGCTACAAGCTGATGGCGGCCATGGGCGTGCGTAACCTGGCGGGCTTCAACCGCAAGGTCAAAGACGCCGAAGAGGCCGGTGAGCCGATCTACGATCCGATGTTCAAGCGCGAAAGCATGGATGACGTGCCGCCGCTGCTGAAAACCCTGCCGACCATCGTCGTAGTGGTCGACGAATTCGCCGACATGATGATGATTGTCGGCAAGAAGGTCGAAGAGCTGATCGCGCGTATCGCCCAGAAGGCCCGTGCCGCCGGTATCCACCTGATTCTCGCGACCCAGCGGCCTTCGGTGGACGTGATTACCGGTCTGATCAAGGCCAACATTCCGACCCGTATGGCCTTCCAGGTTTCGAGCAAGATCGACTCCCGAACCATCATCGATCAGGGCGGCGCCGAACAGCTGCTCGGCCACGGTGACATGCTTTACATGCCGCCGGGCACCAGCCTGCCGATTCGTGTGCATGGTGCTTTCGTTTCCGACGATGAAGTCCACCGGGTGGTCGAAGCGTGGAAATTGCGCGGCGCTCCGGACTACAACGAAGATATCCTCAGCGGTGTCGAAGAGGCCGGTAGTGGTTTCGATGGCGGTAGTGGCGGTGGCGGCGACGATGATGCCGAAACCGACGCGCTGTACGATGAAGCCGTGCAATTCGTCCTGGAAAGCCGCCGCGCCTCCATCTCCGCCGTACAGCGCAAGCTGAAGATCGGCTACAACCGCGCCGCGCGGATGATCGAGGCGATGGAAATGGCCGGTGTGGTCACCGCGATGAACACCAACGGCTCGCGCGAAGTGATTGCCCCCGGGCCGTCCCGCGACTGATGAACCTTCCAGCCTGTGGCCAGCGACCGGCCACAGGCCCATCCATACTGCAACGAGGATTGCCATGCGCCTGATTCGCATGATGTTGGTTTCCGCTTTGGCCTTGTCCAGCGCTTCGGCATTCGCCGGTGAGCAGGATGTGGCACGCCTGACCCAGTTGCTGGAAAAGTCCAGAACCATCGAGGCCCGATTCTCCCAGCTGACCCTGGATGCCAGCGGCACCAGCCTGCAGGAAACGGCGGGACAGATGTCGGTACAGCGTCCTGGCCTGTTCTACTGGCATACCGATGCACCGCAGGAGCAGGTGGTGGTCTCGGATGGCAAGACCGTCACCCTGTGGGACCCGGACCTGGAGCAGGCAACCATCAAGAAGCTTGATCAGCGCCTGACCGAAACCCCGGCTTTGCTGCTGTCCGGTGACGTATCGAAGATCAGCCAGAGCTTCGATATCACCTCCAAGGAACAAGGTGACGTCATGGATTTCACCCTCAAGCCGAAAACCAAAGACACGCTGTTCGACTCCTTGCGTCTTTCGTTCCGCAAAGGCCTGGTCAATGACATGCAACTGATCGACAGCGTCGGCCAGCGTACTAACATTCTGTTCACCGGGGTTAAAGCTAACGAAGCGATCCCGGCGAGCAAGTTCAAGTTCGACATCCCCAAAGGCGCGGATGTCATCTCCGAGTAAGAGGTAGTAGCGCCGTCCATGGATCTGTTTCGTAGTGACCCCGTAGCCCAGCCCCTGGCCGCGCGCTTGCGCCCGGCCAACCTGGACGAGTACGTCGGCCAGGAACACCTGCTGGCCCGCGGTAAACCGCTGCGTGAGGCACTGGAACAGGGCGCGCTGCACTCGATGATCTTCTGGGGTCCGCCCGGAGTCGGCAAGACCACCCTGGCGCGGCTACTGGCGCAGTTCTGTGATGCCCATTTCGAGACGGTTTCGGCGGTGCTCGCCGGGGTCAAGGAAATCCGTCACGCGGTGGACATCGCCAAGCAGCAGGCCGGGCAGTACGGGCGGCGCACCATCCTGTTTGTCGATGAAGTGCACCGTTTCAACAAGTCGCAACAGGATGCCTTCCTGCCTTATGTCGAAGACGGCACGCTGATCTTCATCGGAGCGACCACGGAAAACCCGTCGTTCGAACTGAACAATGCATTGCTGTCGCGCGCGCGGGTGTATGTGCTCAAAAGCCTTGATGAGCCCGCCCTGCACAAGCTGGTACAGCGGGCGCTGAGCGAGGAGCGCGGGCTGGGCAAGCGTCAACTGCGCCTGGGCGACGAAGCCTTCAAGATGCTCATGGCCGCTGCCGATGGCGATGGCCGGCGCATGCTCAACCTGCTGGAAAACGCCTCGGACCTCGCCGAAGACGGCAGCGAAATTGGCGTCGAGCTGCTGCAAAGCCTGCTCGGTGACAGCCGCCGCCGTTTCGACAAGGGTGGAGAGGCTTTTTACGACCAGATTTCAGCGCTGCACAAGTCGGTGCGCGGCTCCAACCCCGACGGCGCGCTGTACTGGTTCGCGCGCATGCTCGACGGTGGCTGCGATCCGCTGTACATCGCCCGGCGCGTGGTGCGCATGGCCAGCGAAGACATCGGCAACGCCGACCCTCGCGCTTTGAGCCTGTGCCTGGCGGCCTGGGATGTACAGGAGCGCCTGGGCAGCCCTGAGGGCGAGCTGGCTGTCGCCCAGGCCATTACCTACCTGGCCTGCGCGCCAAAGAGCAATGCCGTGTACATGGGCTTCAAAACCGCCCTGCGCGAAGCCGGCGAGCATGGTTCGCTGGAAGTACCGCTGCACCTGCGCAATGCACCGACCAAGCTGATGAAGCAACTGGGTTATGGCGACGAATACCGTTACGCCCATGACGAACCTGATGCCTACGCCGCCGGCGAAGACTATTTCCCCGACAACCTTGAACCGCGTCACTACTACCAACCGGTACCGCGTGGCCTGGAACTGAAGATCGGCGAGAAGCTCAAGCACCTGGCAGAGCTCGACCGCAAGAGCCCGCGGCAACGGAGAAAACCATGATTGCCGTGATCGCTGCCGTCAGCGCGGGCGGCATTGCCGGAACCCTATTGCGCTTTGCCACGGCCAATTGGGTCAATGCCCACTGGCCACGCCACTTCTATCTCGGTACGCTGGCGGTCAATCTGATTGGCTGCCTGCTGATCGGCTTGCTCTACGGGCTGTTTCTGCATCGCCCGCTGGTGCCGGTCGAGCTGCGCGCGGGCCTGATCGTCGGGTTTCTCGGCGGTCTGACGACATTTTCATCCTTTTCACTGGATACCGTGCGCCTGCTCGAAAGCGGGCAGGCGCCGCTGGCCTTCGGTTATGCCGGGATCAGCGTATTTGGCGGGCTGCTCGCAACCTGGGCCGGCCTGTCTTTGACCAAATTCTGAACCAACGAGAGAACGACATGCTCGATTCCAAACTGTTACGCGGCCAACTTCAGGAAGTGGCGGACCGCCTGGCCTCCCGTGGCTTCAGCCTGGATGTCGCGCGCATCGAAGCACTGGAAGAACGCCGCAAGGTGGTGCAGACCCGTACCGAACAACTGCAGGCCGAGCGTAACGCCCGTTCCAAATCCATCGGCCAGGCCAAGGCCCGCGGCGAAGATATCGCTCCGCTGATGGCCGACGTCGAGCGCATGGCCAACGAACTGGCCAGCGGCAAGGTCGAGCTGGACGGCATTCAGGCCGAGCTGGATTCGATCCTGCTGGAAATCCCTAACCTGCCGGACGAAAGCGTGCCGGTCGGTGCTGATGAAGATCACAACGTCGAAGTTCGCCGCTGGGGTACCCCGCGCACCTTCGACTTCGAGATCAAGGACCACGTGGCCCTCGGCGAGCTGAGCGGCGGCCTGGACTTCGAAACCGCAGCCAAGCTGTCGGGTGCCCGTTTTGCCCTGCTGCGCGGCCCGATCGCCCGTCTGCATCGTGCCCTGGCGCAGTTCATGATCAATCTGCATACCAGCGAGCATGGCTACGAAGAGGCCTACACCCCTTACCTGGTCCAGGCCCCGGCGCTGCAAGGCACTGGCCAGCTGCCGAAATTCGAGGAAGACCTGTTCAAGATCAGCCGTGACGGCGAGGCCGACTTCTACCTGATCCCGACGGCCGAAGTGTCGCTGACCAACATCGTTGCCGGCGAGATCCTCGATGCCAAGCAACTGCCGGTCAAGTTCGTCGCTCACACTCCGTGCTTCCGCAGTGAAGCCGGTGCCTCGGGTCGTGATACCCGCGGCATGATCCGTCAGCACCAGTTCGACAAGGTCGAGATGGTCCAGATCGTCGAGCCGGGCAAGTCCATGGAAGCCCTGGAAGGCCTGACTGCCAACGCCGAGCGCGTGTTGCAGGCGCTGGAGCTGCCATACCGCGTGTTGGCGCTGTGCACCGGCGACATGGGCTTCAGTGCGGTCAAGACCTACGACCTGGAAGTCTGGGTGCCGAGCCAGGACAAGTACCGCGAGATTTCCTCGTGCTCCAACTGTGGCGACTTCCAGGCGCGCCGTATGCAGGCGCGCTGGCGCAACCCGGAAACCGGTAAGCCGGAGCTGGTCCACACCCTCAACGGTTCGGGTCTGGCAGTAGGTCGTACCCTGGTAGCGGTAGTGGAAAACTACCAGCAGGCCGACGGTTCGATCCGCGTGCCGGAAGTGCTCAAGCCGTACATGGGTGGCCTGGAGGTCATCGCCTAAATGGAGTTCCTGCCGCTGTTCCACAAACTGCGCGGCAGCCGTGTGCTGGTTGTCGGTGGGGGCGAAATTGCCTTGCGCAAATCGCGTCTGCTGGCCGATGCCGGGGCGGTGTTGCGGGTGGTCGCGCCCGAGATTGAAGCGCAACTGACCGAGCTCGTCCGGCACAGCGGTGGCGAAATCCTCAGCCGTGGTTATCAACCGGGCGACCTTGACGGTTGCCAACTGATCATCGCGGCGACAGATGACCAGGCGCTCAACGCCCAGGTCTCGGCGGATGCTCACCAGCGCTGCGTACCGGTCAATGTGGTCGATGCGCCAGCGCTGTGTTCGGTGATCTTCCCGGCCATCGTCGACCGTTCACCTTTGGTGGTTGCGGTGTCCAGCGGCGGCGATGCGCCGGTGCTGGCACGCTTGATCCGGGCCAAGCTGGAAACCTGGATTCCGGCCGCTTATGGCGAACTGGCCGGACTGGGCGCGCGCTTTCGTGACAAGGTCAAGGCACTCTATCCGGACGTCAATCAGCGTCGTGGCTTCTGGGAAGATGTGTTCCAGGGCCCGATCGCCGAGCGGCAACTGGCCGGGCAGGGCGCTGAGGCCGAGCGTTTGCTGCAAGCCAAGATCGACGGTGCCAGCTATCAGGCACCAGGCGAGGTGTATCTGGTTGGCGCCGGTCCGGGCGATCCGGATCTGTTGACCTTCCGTGCCTTGCGCCTGATGCAGCAGGCCGACGTGGTGCTCTACGACCGTCTGGTCGCTCCGGCGATCATCGAATTGTGCCGCCGTGATGCCGAGCGTATTTATGTCGGCAAGCGTCGTGCTGACCATGCCGTGCCGCAGGATCAGATCAATCAGTTACTGGTTACCCTGGCACGTCAGGGTAAACGGGTGTTGCGTCTCAAGGGTGGTGATCCGTTCATCTTCGGCCGTGGTGGCGAAGAGATCGAGGAACTGGCCGAGCAGGGCATTCCGTTCCAGGTGGTGCCGGGTATTACCGCAGCCAGTGGTTGCTCGGCGTATGCCGGGATTCCGCTGACGCATCGTGATTACGCCCAGTCGGTGCGCTTTGTCACTGGCCACCTCAAGGATGGCACCAGCAACTTGCCGTGGAATGATCTGGTCGCACCGGCACAGACCCTGGTGTTCTACATGGGGCTGGTTGGCTTGCCGACCATCTGTGCCGAGCTGATTCGTCACGGTCGTGCTGCTGATACACCGGCAGCATTGGTTCAGCAGGGCACCACGCCGAACCAGCGGGTATTTACCGGGACATTGGCCGATTTGCCAGCATTAGTGGCTGAGCATGAAGTCCATGCGCCGACCCTGGTGATTGTCGGGGAAGTGGTTCAGTTGCGTGAAAAGCTGGCCTGGTTCGAAGGCTCTCAAGGCTGAAAATCATCGCGGGGCAAGCCCGCTCCCACCCGGTGGGAGCGGGCTTGCCCCGCGATGAATCCACCCCTAGTTTCCCGCCTTGATCCAAATCCCCCGCCCCAGCAAACGCTCCCGATCATGCGCCACAGAAAAATCCTGCAACGGCCCTTTAGGCACAATCCCGTTCGGATTGATGGTCTTGTGGCTCATGTAGTAATGCTTCTGGATATGCTCGAAATTCACCGTCTCGGCCACCCCCGGCCACTGATACAACTCCCTTAGCCAGTTCGACAGATTCGGATAGTCAACCAGGCGCCGCAGGTTGCACTTGAAGTGCCCGTGGTACACCGCATCGAACCGAATCAGCGTAGTGAACAACCGCCAGTCAGCCTCGGTCAGGTATTCCCCGGCCAGATAGCGGCGTTCGCCCAGGTGCTGTTCCAGGCAGTCCAGCTCGGCAAACACTTCATCAAACGCCTGCTCGTAAGCCTGCTGCGAGGTGGCAAAGCCTGCCCGGTACACGCCATTGTTGATTGCCGGGTAGATCCGCTCGTTCAGTGCATCAATTTCGGCCTGTAGCGGCTCGGGATAAAGGTCCAGGCGGTTGCCGGTCAGGTCGTCGAAAGCATGGTTGAAAATACGGATGATCTCCGCCGACTCGTTGTTGACGATGCGTTGCTCCTGCTTGTCCCACAGCACCGGCACCGTGACCCGACCGCTATAGTGCGGATCGTCGCGGGTATAGCGCTGATGGAGGAAGTCCAGGTGATCGAGCTTGTCGCCGGTGGAGCCTTTGCTCTGATCGAAGGTCCAGCCGTTTTCGCCCATTAGCCAGCTGACCACTGAAACGTCGATCAGGCTTTCCAGGCCCTTGAGCTTGCGAAAGATCAGGGTTCGGTGGGCCCAGGGGCAGGCTAGGGAGACATAGAGGTGATAGCGACCCGCTTCAGCGGCAGGCAATTGATTGCGCCGCTGCGCATTCTCGCGCTGGAATGCGCCGTCTTTGCTGCTTTGATACCACTGGTCATGCCAGCGTCCGTCGATCAACAGGCCCATGCTGAGCTCCTTGGCGATTCGTTCGAATATAGAGCCCAGTGTACGAGCTTGAGTTCGAACGAATAGCGCAAAGTCTGCGCCTGTTTAATCGACTTTGTTGATGGGTTGCCTTACGCCTGACGCTGATCCCAATAACGTTGCGCCTGTGCAAAGGCTTCATCGCGGTTGTGACCCAGTCCGCGCAAAGCGAGGGCCATGGTCGCAACCACGGCGAGTTCACCGTAGCTGTCGCGGGCTTCGCCGCGCCAAACCGTCAGCAGATGCTCAGGCTCAAGGCTCGCCGGTTTGACATGGCGCTGGGCCGCCAGGGCTGGCCATTCTTCATCCCATTCGATGCCGTTTGCCGTGCCATACAGGTGGCTGCTGGTATCCGGGTTGATCTCGATTTCGCCGCCATCGCCCTTGACCACGATGGTGGTGTCGCCGAGCAGCCGGCTGGCTTCACGATGCACCGCCTGGTAACCCGGGTGGAAGATACTCTGCAGGCCGCAACGGGCGCCCAGCGGATTGAGCACTCGAGCCAGGGAATGAATGGGCGAGCGCAGGCCCAGGGTGTTGCGCAGGTCGATCATCCGTTGCAGGCGCGGTGCCCAGTCCTGCAGCGGGATAAATGCCAGCTGCTGGCTGTCCAGGGACTGGGCAACGGCATTCCAGTCACGGCACAGCGGGATCTGCAGCAGCTCAAGCACTTGCTCGGTGTACAGGCGTCCGGCGGTGTGGGCGCCGCCGCCGTGCAGCAGGATGCGCACGCCGTTGGCGGCCAGGCACTTGGTGGCAAGCAGGTACCAGGGCAGGTGGCGCTTCTTGCCGGCGTAGCTCGGCCAGTCGAGGTCCACCGCGATCTGTGGCGCGTGCAGACGCTCACGCAACGCTTCGGTGAAACCGGCCAGTTCCTCCGGGCTTTCTTCCTTGTGCCGTAGCAACATCAGGAACGCGCCCAGCTGGGTTTCCTCGACCTTGCCGTCGAGCAGCATGCCCATGGCTTCGCGGGCTTCTTCACGGTTCAGGCCGCGGGCGCCGCGCTTGCCTTTGCCAAGGATGCGCACGAACTGGGCAAACGGGTGTTCGGCCGGGGTTTCGGTGATCAGCGGGCGAGGATCGGTCATATGCAATTGGTTGGCTTCGGCAGGCCCGCAAGCTTCGCGGCGAGTTTGGCGGGAGTGCCTTTGAACAGGCGGTTCAGGTGCATGCTGTTGCCTTTTTCCGGGCCCAGCTTGAGTGCGGTGTACTTGATCAGCGGGCGGGTTGCCGGCGACAGTTCGAACTCCTGGTAGAAGGCACGCAATAGCGTCAGCACTTCCCAGTGTTCGGGGGTCAGCTCCAGTTGTTCGTGGGCGGCGAGGGCGGTGGCGACTTCGTCGGACCAGTCGCTGAGTTCGACCAGATAGCCATCCTTGTCCAGAGCGATGCTGCGCTCGCCTACAGTCAGGGTATTCATAGCCAGCTGTTGACCTTGTCGTAATCCAGCGACAGCGCAACAAAGGCCGGGTAGTCGATGGCCCGAATGTTGACGTCAGTGCCAATGGCGCGTGCTTGCAGGTCTTCTTCAAGGACGTACAGGCGGCCTTGCAGATTGCTTGCCTGCAGGCTGGCCAGCGGCGCGCTGCCGGGCTGCAGGGCATACACCGCATCGCCGCAGAGCAACAGGCCATCTGCGCTGCCAAGCAGGCGCAGGCAGCTGCTCAGGCGATTGTCGCCGAAGGGCGAGTGAGAAATTACGTGCAAGGTGCTCATCAGAGGGTAATCACCTGGTCAAAACGGTCGATCAACGCGGCCAGCGCGGCATCATCCAGCACTTGCACCGGCAAGCTCAGGGTCTCAACGGCAAGGCCGCGCTCCTGCAGGCTGCTATTGGCGACGAAGAGTTCTTCGACACCGAACATCGGCAGGGCCTGCAGATTGGCGGCCAGGTTCTTCTGTTGCAACTGCGCGGGTTGCTGCCCGGGCGCGAGCTGGAACACCCCGTCGTCGAGAAACAGCATGCCCAGCGGCAGATCAAAGGCGCCGCCGGCCAGGGCGATATCCAGTGCTTCACGGGCAGAAGGGCCGGTCCAGGGCGCCTGGCGGCTGATAATCAGCAAAGACTTGGCCAATTCAATCGCCTCCAAAGCAGATCAGCCGATCGGCGCTTTGTGCGCCTTCATGCAGCTGACCAAGACCGGACAGTTCCCAGGGCGCAGGCAGATTCACTGCCGGACGCTGATAGCGTTGGGCTTCTTCAGCGTTGAGCACGCCACGGCGCAGGGCGGCGGCGATACACACGACCGCATCGAGCTGATGCTCGCTGATGAAGGACCGCCAGTTGGCAGCGACATCCAGTTCATCCTGTGGCGCAACCACGTTGGCTGAAGCGCTGTGCACGCCATCCTGATAAAAAAACAGCCGGACAATTTCATGCCCACCGGCTAGTGCTGCCTGGGCAAAGTGCAGAGCGCGGCGCGAGGAGGGCGCGTGGGCCGGAGAAAAAACCGCAATGGCGAACTTCATGGAAGGCTCATTCAGCAAAACTGCGCCAATAATAAAGCAAAAAGCCCGCAGCAACATGCCACGGGCTTTTTCGAACCTTGCCGAGCTCCCTGTAGGAGCTGGCCTTGCCAGCGATTGGACCGCAAAGCGGTCCCCTCACACTCAAGCCTTCTCTTTATGCTCCGGCAAGAACCAGTTCAGCACCAGTGCACAAATCCCCCCGGTAGCCACACCCGACTCCAGCACATTACGCAGCGCCGATGGCATATGCGCAAGGAACTCCGGCACCTGTGCCACACCCAGGCCCAACGCCAGCGACACCGCAATAATCAGCAGCGCGCGGCGATCCAGGCTGATGCTGGCGAGAATATTGATCCCCGACGCGGCCACCGCCCCGAACATCACCATTGCCGCACCGCCGAGCACCGGCTCCGGTACCGCCTGGATCACCCCGGCAACACTCGGGAACAGGCCAAGGATTACCAGCATGGCGGCAATCCACACACCGATATGGCGGCTGGCGATACCGGTCAGCTGAATTACCCCATTGTTCTGCGCGAAAACCGAGCTTGGGAAGGTATTGAACACCCCGGCCAACAGCGAGTTGGCGCCGTTGACCAGTACACCGCCCTTGATCCGCTGCATCCACAGCGGACCCTCGACCGGCTGGCGCGAGACCTTGCTGGTGGCGGTGACGTCACCAATGGCCTCCAGCGAGGTGACCAGGTAGATCACCAGCATCGGAATGAACAGCGCCCAGGAGAAGCCCAGGCCGAAATGCAGCGGCATTGGCACCTGGAACAGCTCTGCCTGGTGCATGCCGGTGAAGTCCAGGCGGCCCAGGTAGCCGGCCAGCGCGTAGCCCACGGCCAGGGCAATGACAATGGCGCAACTGCGCATCCACACCACAGGGATACGGTTGAGCACCACGATAATGGCCAGCACCACGCCCGAGAGCAGCAGGTTCTCGCCATTGGCGAAGGTGCCGTTGCCCATGGCGGCAAAACCACCGCCCATGCTGATCAGGCCGACTTTGATCAAGGTCAGGCCGATCATCAACACCACAATACCGGTCACCAGCGGGGTGATCAGGCGCTTCACGAACGGCAGAATGCGCGAAATGCCCATTTCAACGAAGGAGCCGGCAATCACCACACCGAAAATCGCCGCCATCACCGCTTCAACGGGCGTACCTTGCTTGACCATCAACGCGCCACCGGCGATCAGCGGTCCGACGAAGTTGAAACTGGTGCCTTGGACAATCAGCAGCCCGGCGCCGAACGGCCCGAAGCGGCGGCACTGGACAAAGGTGGCGATCCCGGAGATCACCAGCGACATCGAAACGATCAGGTTGGTATCCCGAGGTGAAACCCCCAGCGCCTGGCAAATCAGCAGGCCCGGCGTCACGATCGGCACAATGATTGCCAGCAGATGCTGCAGTGCTGCCAGCATTGCAATCAGCGGCCGTGGCCGGTCTTCAAGGCCGAGGACCAGTTCATTGGCCTGCGCGGGTGCGCCGGGTCCTTGCTCGATTGAACTCATGGGAGTGCTGCCCCGGAAGAAAAAAGGAGCGCATTCTACGTGCAATTGCCGGCTAAGTGTAGGCGCGGGCTTGCCTCACGATGAAACCATTGCCCACAAAAAAAGCCCGCCGAAGCGGGCTTTCTCACAAGCTACCAACCACCTGATCAGTCATCGCGACCCATCAGGCCGAACAGCTGCAGCAGGCTAACGAACAGGTTGTAGATCGATACATACAGGCTGATGGTGGCCATGATGTAGTTACGCTCGCCACCGTGAATGATCGCGCTGGTCTGGAGCAGAATGCAGACCGACGAGAACAGCACGAAACCGGCGCTGATCGCCAACTGCAGGCCGCTGATCTGGAAGAACAGACTGGCCAGCACCGCGCCCATCAGGACGAAGAAGCCAGCGGTGATGAAGCCGCCGAGGAAACTCATGTCTTTGCGGGTGATCAGCACATAGGCCGACAGGCCACCGAACACCAGGGCGGTCATGGCGAAGGCCGAGCTGACCACCTCAGCGCCACCGGCCATACCCAGGTAACGGTTGAGGATAGGGCCGAGGATGAAGCCCATGAAGCCGGTGAGGGCGAAAGTAGACACCAGGCCCCAGGCCGAATCACGCAGCTTGTTGGTGAGGAAGAACAGACCATAGAAGCCGATCAGCACCACGAAGACGTTCGGGTAGCCGACACGCATTTGTTGCGCAACGAAAGCCATGAGGCCACTGAAGGCGAGGGTGATAGCCAGCAGCCCGTACGTATTGCGCAGGACCCGGCTGACCTCCTGCTGCTCGACCTGCTGGCCGTGATTGACGGCGTAATCCTGTTCGCGCATGGCGACACTCCTGTGGGTTTGTAACGTTCAGATGCAAAGATCATAACAGAGGACTGCAAACCAGCTACACAGAGAGTTTGACAGCTTGTTTCATTTCGGTATTATGGCGCCCGCAATACGAGGAAGCGTGGCCGAGTGGTTTAAGGCAACGGTCTTGAAAACCGTCGATGGGCAACTATCCTAGAGTTCGAATCTCTACGCTTCCGCCATATTAAAAGCCCTGATTATTCAGGGCTTTTTGCGTTTTTGGAGGGCGAAAAACTTGACGCTGAAAAGGCCAAGTGTTCCGCAACTTTTCCATGGTGTTCCGCAACTCCTTCGTAAAAGATGTTTCATCGGGTTGGTTTCACGATCTCCCCGACGCGGTGGTAAACGGTCTGCGTGATCCGCTTATCGGTGTGCCCTAGTAGCCTACTCGCGTGCGCCAGGTCTTCAATTTCGCTCTCTGCTTTGGGGCGGATATCGCGAAACATGCTGTCGGCCAGGACGATATCAAGGTCTTCCATCGCTTTGGCTGCCGCCTTGGATCTAGCATCATCAAAGCGAAGGCGTAGCATCGCTGGCGTCACGTTGCGGCCGTCCTCTGTCACTATTAGGTACGGGTTGCGAACCCCTCGCGCCTTGCGTTGACTCAGAAGGCGCTCAACCAGTATCCCCAGCTGGCTGGTCTCTGTTTCCGACTCAAGACGTATCCTCAGTTTTTTTGTCGTTTTGCCCTGGGCGAATTGCAGAAAACCATCAACCACGTCTGTCGCCCGGGTGGCCAGTACATCAGCTGGGCGTTGACCGGTCAGATAACCCAAGTCCATTGCATCGCGCAGCTCGGAAGTGGCGTGCTCGTACACCGCATCCCAGATCGCCGGTCCTGCATAGAAGTCCCGAGGAGTCTCCTTGTTCTTGCGGATACCGGTCGCTGGGTTTGGGCGGTCAGTAATGCCCCACTCCCTTGCCATGTTGAAAATGTGAGAGAGAAGGGCGATCTCTCGATTCGCCCTAACCTTACCTGTCCGTCGATCTCGATACTGGGCAAGTACTTGAGGTGTAATCAGCTCCATCGGGGCATCATCGAAGGCTTTGCGCAGCTGTTTGAGCTCGACCAGGTTGTCCTTCTGGGTGCGCGGCTTTTTGCCCGGAATGATATCCCTTTCATAGCGATCGAATAGCTGCCCCATCAGGCGCGTTATTTTTGGAATGGCCTTCCTATCGAGCTTCGCCCATTCCACTTTGGCGATGTCTAGGTTCTGTACGAAAAGAGATGTCGCAAACACCGCATGGAACAAGCCAGCGAGACCATGGCGGCATAGCTTTTCGCAAGCTTGTCGAAGCGTGTCACGATCCGGCGGTTCTCTTTCAGCCAGCCGACATGCGCTCGATGATGTTGCGCTGTCGGTATTTGGGCCGATCAAACAATCTGGGTAAGCCAGGCTTGGGTTTGCGCTTCATCGAGCGCAGCGGGATGACGGGTTGCATTCGATATTGGTCGCAGTAACGGCGTAGCGCTTCGGCGTCGTAGCCCCTGTCGGCAAGCAGCCATTTACAGCGTTTACGCGGGCGGCCACGTTGGCTCGATGGAATGCTGACCTCGCCCAGCAGTGGTTGGGCATAGCTGATGTCACTGGCTTGACCGCCAGAGAGGAGAAAGCGCAACGGTGTACCGTTGGCGTCGCAGAGCATGTGGATTTTGGTTGTCAGGCCACCACGACTGCGGCCTAGAGCGTGATCGGCAGGCTCGTCAGGCCCCCTTTTTTCCCGGCGCCAGAAGAGGCTCGGGTTGCGCGAACGGCGGTTGAGTCGATCATCCAGGTTTGCAAATCGATCAAGCCTTGCTCATTCAATCTCAGGTGTAAGCGTTTGAGCATCTGATCGAATGTCCCTTGGTTTCGCCAGCCGCGAAACCGCTGATACACCGTTGACCACGGGCCGAAGCGTTCAGGCATATCTCGCCACGCAGCACCTGAGCAGAGCACCCAGAGCACGCCATCAAGCATCAGCCGGTCGCTCAGGCGGGGGCGCCCCCGGCCATGGGTTTCGGTGAAGAGATCAGCAACCACAGCCCAGGCCTCGTCCGAGAGTTCGTAACGGTTTGCCATCACAGGATTCCTTTCCGTAGATGGCTGGAAACTCTACAAAATTTCAGCTTCCGAGGGACGCCGATTGGGTTTCTCGGGATTTCGTACAGAGCCTAGTCAGCGGTGCGCTCATGTTGAAATTAGAGGAGTACAGATGTGCTCCTTGTCTTGATTCGCAAGCTGCCCGCAGATCGCAAAAGCAAAGCAAAAGCAAAAGCAAAATCAAAAGCAAAAGCAAAAGCAAAAGCAAAAGCAAAAGAAATGGCGGATGGCTGAATGAGAACCGCCGGATCGTGACACGCTTCGACAAGCTCGCGAAAAGCTACGCCGCCATGGTCTCACTGGCTTGTTCCATGCGGTGTTTGCGACATATTTTTTCGTACAGAGCCTAGCAGGTGCGCCGGCGCCGTTGAGTCGACGCACACCAAGCACTCGGCGCACAACTCATTGCGTTGCTTTAGTCCGCCCACTCCAGCCTGATGAACGCTTCGATGTCCTGCGCGCGAGCTATCGCCATTGTTTCAGTCCAGTCTTCAGCCTCCTGAATCTGCTGCCGAGCAGTTTCCGCGCTGGAGCAAGGCGGGCGGTAAGGTGCTGCCCGGGCTGGTTTGTCGCCGGGAAGCTGAGCGTGTGCTGTTTCTGGAGGCGGCGTGAGCACCTGGGCACTGCGGTCGGTCGCTCTTCTGCTGGTGCTGGCGTCCTACTGGAGCGCCTACCAGCACGGGCGATCAGTGGAGCGCACCGACGCCGCGCTGAGTGCGTCACATCGAGACACCGGTGACCGGCTGGCCGAAGTGCTGGGCGAGCGGGGAGCACGGCAGGAAGAACAACGACGCGCCGAGGCGCAGGAGGAGGTGAGAGCCCATGCGAAACAGGAGCACCAGGTTGCTCATGCTGGCGCTGCTGGCACCGATGCTGCTGGCCAGCGGCTGCAACACGACGCAGCCAAGCTCGCCGCCACCGTCAGTTGCCCCGGCCCGGATACCGCTGCTATCGCCCGAGCCCAGGCAGCCGCCCGCGCCGCCATGGTGCTCTCCGACCTGCTCGCACGGGCTGATGCTCGAGCGGGAGAACTGGCGAAAGCGTATGACCGAGCCCGAATAGCCGGCCTGGCGTGCGAAGCGTCCTATACTGCTCTGGTCAAATAACCGGAGCAGCAGCGTGAAGAAGACCCTGACGGGAGTAATCGAGGCCGGCGAGCCGCTGATTCAGCAGGCCATCAATGCTCAGCGGCGCTATCACGCAGCCCAGGACACCGGCCAGCCGGCGAAGGAAGTCGAGCGCCTGCGAGTTGAGGCTGAGTCGCTGTATCAGGCTGTCACCGAGTACCAGCTACGATCGCTTGGAGGTCCTGCGCGCTCGCTGCATTGAGCGTCCTGCACGTCTGGTGAGCGAGGGTTCATAGATAGCTCATAACGAATGACACCTCGCTGTTGGCCGTTCCAGGTCTTACCCCTAAATCAAACTTGCCTCCGCTGCTTGCTGGAAGTGTTCGATAATATCGTGCGCTCAGTGGTATCCGGAAATTTCCGCCTGTAGAGGTGTAGTCGCTGAATACGTGATCTTTGTTTAATTCCAGAGGGGTTTGATTGCCGTCTAGTATTTGTAGGGCAATGCCTTTTGCAGTTGAGGTCTTGTTTAGCTCGATGATGCCCTGGCCTGCATCCCAGGCTGGGGTGGTCGGGTTTGGAGCTAAACTGTACATGACCTTATTTATTCCACTCGGGCAGTTGTTGAGTAAAATGTTGAATGCAGTTGCTTTTGAAGTGTCGCCGATGTCGGAAAAAACGCCAAGATCATACTGTCCCATTTCAACTTTTATATCCGGGGTTTCGCAGGATTGAGCTACAATGGATGCGGTTTTGGATATACGCATTGCCAGAGGTTGCAGCGTATCTATCTGGTAATATCCAATATCCCCTGCTGGGATGGTTAAGTTTCCCTTGAGAGGGGCTATCTTAAGTAGATGTAGTGTGTGGGTAGTGCCATTGAAGCCATATCCCCCAGGTTTCCTAGAGCTACCACCAAACCCTTTGACTGGGCCATTCTCCCTTATCCATTGCCAAGCTAGGCCGCTATTGCTGATAGGGAATATGTCTGAGGCGGGGAGGGCTGTTCCTAGGTTGTTCTTGATTCCCTGGACGAATGTGGTTGTGCAATTGTATGAGCTGTTTCCTTGGAATGTCACGGTGTTTGTTTGGTAGATGGTCGTGCCGTTTGGGATGTCCCTAGGGATTGAAAGTGTTGAAGGTATATCAACAATTATGGGGTTTTGTTGGTGGCCCTCATAATATTTGCACTCTGCCGAGGCGTCGAACCATACGCAAACTAAAGCCGTAAACAAGAAGGTCTTTTTGAGGCTCATTATTTGGATGACCTCTCAATAAATTCCCAGTTATAATCTGAGTTTTCAGACTTCAGTTTGTTGTAGTGGTGAGTAAAACTGGTGATTTCGGGTTCTAGATTCTGTGCAGGGGGCGAGCACCCAGAAAGTGCAGTAAAAACACTTGTAAGGAAAGTTAGCTTGTAACTGCTTGCTTGCTTCGCGTTAATTCCATTTTTTGATCTTCATGGTTCATTGCTGATTCATGCTGGCTGAAGGGAATATTTGAAGTTACCTTCTTCTCCATCCATTCGGAATCAGACGATTCTTATTGTCGCCACAGGCTCTAGGTCTTGGACCGCATTCCTCCCCAGGTTGGCGAGCAATCACCCAGCTACTAGTTCTCAAGGTGGGGATCTTTATGTTGGCGTCAGACAGGCCTCGATTCTGCCGCCGATCGGCAATTGCCAGGCTCCGGGCAAATCCATGCCATGCGGTATTTTTATACAGTAGTGGCTGGCATGCGTTTCCTCATCTTGCGCCGGCGGAAGCTGGGCGTTGCCATACCAACAGATCAGCTGCGGAGAATGCAGCCGCTGGCTGGCGACATCCAAATCAGCGAATGCCATGACGCGGGCCTTGGGCGCTCGACAATCAGCGCCTGGATCTTCGGATCAGGGCCAGGCCCTGACGTTTTCCCGCGGTTGCTCGACGTGAAGATCACCGGCATGGCCCAGGTCGGAATGAACCTGGCGGGGATCGAGGAAGTGGACGGTGCCTACTATGCGCAGTCGTGGTGGTGCAGGGTGGAGTCGTGAGGTCGGCAGGACGCCGGAACAGGGGTGAAAATCGGTTCCCAAACTCAAGTGGGGCACCCTTGTAGAATGCGGCTTCCAGGGGTGTTGAAACTCGGAAGCTCTGGAGCTGAAAGGCGGCTGAAAGCCGCAGCGGGCGGGCTTCTTTCTATCGGATTGCTAATCCGTCTACGCCGGTTCGATTCCGACCTCGGCCTCCATTATTGAAAGCCCCGCAGATTAACGTCTGCGGGGTTTTCTTTGTGCGCAGAAAAGCCTAGGTGTTCCGCAACTTTGGGCCGGTGTTCCGCAACCTAGCGTATTTCGGAGGGCTGACGATGAAAGTTGGATGGAAGCCGTGCCGCTACCAGAGCCCTGCACCGGCTGACTTCTTCCGCGACACCTCCAGATACCCTTGGACGTGTAGGCCCTTCATATTCATTGAGATGCGCCAGTAGCCATTCGTCCGTCCAACCTACCCATTCTCCCGCAACGCTCCGCAGGTTTGCCTCAAGAACTCGGAAGACCTCGCCCCATAGGATGGTTTGAATCTCCTCAGGTGAATATCCGCTCTCGATGATGGCCCGCGCCACGTGAGCAAAGTGGCTGTTGTCGATTTCGGTGTCCAGGAATAACTCCGAAAGGGCTTGTCATACTTTCAGGCGTCGTTGGCCAATCGTGCGCACGTTTTGTTCTCGCATGGGATGAATGTGGGAGCAGGGTATCTGAAGAGCGCTGTACATGGTTCTAAGCAAAAGTCCGCTTGTGGCCGGAGGTGATATTGGTGTTCGTCACAGATTTGGCTGATCTGCGGCTAGGCCCGAATAGCCGTTGGCCTATACTGCTCTGAACAAATAGCCGGAGCAGCAGGGTGAAGAAAACCCTGGCGGGAGTTATCGAGGCAGGCGAGCCACTGATTCGGCAGGCAATTGATACGCTGCGCCGCTATCATGCAGCCAAGGATTCCGGTCAGTCAGCAAAGGAAGTCGAACGCCTGCGGTTGGGCTGAGTCGATTACCAGGCCGTCACCGAGTGCCAGCTGCGTGCCTTGGGTGGTGATGGCGCGACACTCCACTAAACTGGCCTGATAAGTTCTATCCCTTGGTTGCGCACATTTCCAACTGCAGTGCCCACCCGAAACCATTCGAATACTTCCGCAGGCTCGCCCAGGTTTAGGACCATTTGCTCGGCCTGTTCTTTCGGTGTGGCCGGGTTCATCCATTCCCGTGCCATGTCCGGGGCCAAGACCACTGGCCGGCGGTCGTGCTGTCGGCGGTGATGATGACGAACCCATCATGCTCGTTCGGCTCTTCGCTGGGCTGTCCAGCGTTGGCGCTGAACTGGCCAATGCCGGCGCAAAGGGAAGGGCGACTATCCCGGCGCCTGATCAGATAGGGCTGCTTTCTCGGTCCACCCTCATCGACTCATTCGAACCAGTTGTCGATCGGCACGATATCCCGGTGCGGCCAGATCGCGCGGAAGAAAGGATCGTGGGCCACTTTCTCGACCCTGGCGTTGATGGGAGCAGTGCGGTCCTTGGCCCAGTGCGGCCAGCGCACCAGGTCCGCATACAGCATTCCATCCTCAAGCCGTAGCAGAGCGACTCTAGTGGTCGGGGCGACGTTGTACCTATCAAGCGGTTGGTCGCCGACGCTATTAGCAAGCGGGTAGCGCATGCTCAGGGCGTCGACGAAGTCGTGGATGCCATGGTGCTGGCTCAGTCTTCCGCACATAGATCATACTCCGCAATGAGTGCGGTCAGCGGTCCCTGATTGGTAAAACGATTTGGCTTATTCGTATTGAAGGACGAACGGCAAGCTTGCGTCGCCCCGACCGGCAATTGCTGTCTCCGAAGTTCCAGTAGTTACGTAAGCTGCGGAAAAATTTAGTATTGCGTCGCCCCCGTCAGGTCCGGCACTGAACATGTCGCTTTGGATCTTGGCCAGAGATTTCGAACTCAAATCAATTAGCGCGCCATTACTGTCAAGTAGGGCGATGCCGACATTGGAAGCAGTTCCGGTTCCCGTAGTTAGAGCTAGTACGTTCTTTCCAAAAATCAGACCCGATCCGCCGCCGGTTGCATCAAAGACCATGGACACCTTCGTGCCACTGTTACAATTCACGTTCAGGTTAAAATCTTTGCCTGTAACTCTACCAGATGAAGCGCTTTCGATAGAAGCCATGTCTTTGATGGAAACAGCACCCATGTCAACGGTAATTATCCCGTCAGCATTGATGTGCCCAACGGTGTGATCAACTTTTACGGGAATAACTGAGCGATGAATGTTGGTCTCGTCAACTGAGCATGCCTCATTGTTGATCACTCCAGAGAAGGTAATCATGCCATTGCCACCTTGTAAAGGCGTTGTTAGATTATCCGCGTAGGTACTGCTAGAAGCAGCAAGGACTGATAAAGTTAAAAACTTGAGAGAGCATTTCATATTTTATCCCCATTATTTATTGGTGTAAGGGTTTGCACGCATATTCGATTGCACTGTATGGCGTTGAAGTCCCCCTAGTGCTCGTGGTTTTCATTCGGTTCTTAATGACATCCTCTGGATCCGATCGGTAATAAGTTGAGTATTTACATCAGGGGCTACACGCCAAGCGTTGCCTTTCATAGTTCAATGCCTTGTCCCGTTCAGGCAAGTTGTATGGCGCGCTGCACTGGCGTTCGCCCCACTTGATTGTCAGGTTGCCCTGGTCTTGTTCCAATAGAACCAGCGCCTTGCCGTTGGGGTCAGAAATCGCCAGTTGTTTGCCGCTGGCATCTTCCAGTGAAGCGCCGAACGGGATCATCCCGCCTTGTTCGTCGAACAGCTCGAACTGTACCCGCCGCCCGCTCTTGCCGGTGTAGCGGGCCACCACCACGGCGCCACGGCGAGGCACCAGTTGCTGGGTTGCGTTGTCGATCTCAATGTCACCGCCCAGCTCGCGGGTGTCCAGGCTGATCCAGTTGACCCGGTAAGGTTGTGCGCTGGGGATCACCGCGTAGCCGTTGCGCCCGGTTTCGACGCCGCTGTAGCTGCTGATCTTGGCGCCTTTGACCCCCGGCACCTGGGCCAGGGCGAAGGTTTCGCTGACAGTCTGGCCCAGGTTGATGCCGCCTCCGTGGGCGACCACGGATCCGGCGACGTTGAGGTTCTGCGAGTCGTAGCCGCGGCCCTGGCTGTAGCCCAGGGTGATGTCGGCCACCGAGGTGCGGGTGCTGAGGTTGGCCGACGCGGAGTTGCCGCCGGAGCTGCTGTTGCCGCCCTGTACCGAATAGAACGTGTCGCTGGTCTCGGACAGGTAGCCGTTGACGCCGACCTGGGTGCTGTCGCCGCCTTTTTGCGTGCTGGTGGTGATGAATGCACGCGGCGCGCGGGCGCGGCTGCCCAGTGGGAAGGACACTGACAGGTTGAGCTGGGTATCGCTGCTTGAGCCGCCAAAACCATCGCCCAGGTCTTTGCTGCGGGTGACGCCGATGTTGTAGCTGGCTTCGCCCCAATTGTTGCTGTAGCCGGCCGAAAAGCTCTGCGAGCCGCCGCGGTTCCAGTAGCGCTGGTCGCTGGCGTTGACGTACAGGCTGCCCAGTTCGCGGTTGCGGCCCATGCTCTGGTTGATGGTCAGGTCGGTGCGGGTCTTGGAGTTGCCCGGGCGCCGTTCGAGGTCGCTGCTCAAGTCCTGGACGTGGTCGGTCAGGGTGCGGAAACCTTCGGTGGAGTAGCGGTACGCGGCCAGCGTGAAGTTGGTGTCGGTGCCGGTGAAGGTCTTGGCGTACAGGGCGCGCACACTATTACCCTGGGTGGTTTGCCCCTGTGCGCGGCTGCTCGAGTGGGTGATGTCAAATGACACGGCGCCCAGCGCAGTGTTCTTGCCGGCGCCCAGCGACAGCGCCTTGTAGTTGTCGCTGGCCTGTACACCGATGATGCCGGTGAGGTTGCTGCTGATGCCGTAGGCCAGGGTGCTGCTGAGAATGTTCGGCGTGGCCATGCCGTCGGTGTTGCTGTTGTATTGGCCGGCCGAGACGCTGTATTTCACCTGGCCTTCACGGACCATTATCGGCAGGCTGGAGAACGCCTGGGTGGTCACCCGGCGGCGACCGTCGGCTTCGATGATGGTGATCTGCAGGTCGCCGTTGGAGCCGGACGGGTAGATATCGCTGATCTCGAACGGCCCCGGTGGCACGCTGGCGGTATACAGGATGTAATTGTTCTGGCGGATCTCGACGGTGGCGTTGGTCTGCGCCACGCCACGGATGATCGGCGCGTAGCCGCGTTCGCTGTCGGCGCGCATGCCTTCGTCGGACGCCAGCTTGACGCCACGGTAGCGTACGCTGTCGAACAGGTCGGTGTCGCTGAAGATATCACCGGCGCTGAATTGGCCCTTGATCGCCGTTACGTCATGTTGCAGGTAGCTGCGGTTGCTCTTGAAGGTGCTCGGGCGGCCGGTGCTGCTGGTGAAGTTCGACTCGTTGCGAAAACGCCAGGCACCGAGGTTGATGCCGTTACGCAGGCCCAGGTTGTTGGCGATGCGGGTGTCGGCCTCGCCGGCGCTGCGGCTGCTGTTGAACTGGTAGTTGATAAACGCCGCAGGCACGCCGTCGTCCCACAACGCGGGGTCGACGTAACCGCGAATACCACGCTGCATCGCCACTTGCGGTACGCTGGCCGCCAACTGCAGGCGGGCGGCGTCATAGCGCAGGCTGGCCTGTTCGATCATGGCGGGCAGGTCGTAGCAGCTTTGCGGGGCGTTTGGGTCGAACTTGCCTTGGGCCTGCAGCTTGTTCATGTCGATGCCCAGCTGTTGCAGCAGTTCCAGGGTCAGGCAGGGCTCGACACGGCCGGTGGCCGGGTTGCGGTTGAAGTCGACGTCACGCCGGCCCACCAGCACTTCGTTGCTGTACAGGTCGACCCGGTAATTGCCCGGCAGTACGCTGTTGGCCGACAGCAACAGTTGCAGGTCAACCGACGACGGCGCGCCTTGCAAAAAGGTGGTGTTGAAGGCTTCCAGTTGTTGCGCATCGCTGGCGTGCTGTTCGGCCAGGGCCGGCAGCGCGGCAACTACCGCCAGCGACAGGGCGCTCAACTTCAACAGGCTGGCCGTTACAGAGTGGGCGCGCAGGCGTTGGCCGGCGCAATGAGTTGGCCTGTTACCGGAAGAAAAAGACATGCAAAGGAACCTGTATCATCGTCAATGACGACTGGGCGCGGCGAGGGGCGCAATCACGCGCAGGATTAAAGCCTCGGCCTCAATCGTTATTGTTTCGTCGGCGCTTCGGCAGCAGTACTTGCGTGGCCGCTGGACAGTGTCGCGGTGTACTGACTTTGCGCACCGTAGTCATTGATGCTGTAGAACATCAGGCGCACGTTGTTGTCGGCGCTTAGCGTTTTAACCGGGAACGTTTTTACTTCACCGGGCGCCACCATGGTCGAATCCACGGCCAGCTCGCTGTGTTTGCCCGCCTCAAGTTTTATATCCGCCATCGACACGTGATACAGGCTCGGATTATTGACCTGCAACAGGGGCTTGCCGCTTTGGCGAAGCAGTTGCCATTGCAGTTCGGTCGGCGCCAGCAGGGCATTGCCTGGCAAGCCGGCGGGGCGGAAGAAAATCTTGATGCGCTGGCGCACAGCCAACTGCAAGGTGTTGGCCGCCGCCGCAGCCTGAGGGATTTCCTGTACGTTGAGCCAGACCACCGACTCTTTGTCGGCGGGCATGCCCGTGCCTTCGTACAGCACCCGCAGTAATTGCTGTTCACGGGCGAACACCCGTGCCAGTGGCGGGGTGACGGCAAAGGGCACGCTGCGCTGGGTATCGTTGTTGTCGACCCAGGATTGAATCAGCACATCCTGGTTGCCATTGCGCACGGTGACGTTGGCTTCCTTGTGGTTGCCATCAAAGACAATACGCGTGGCACTCAATGAAATACTGGCCATGGCCTGGCCGGCCATGAGCATGCCGAGCAACCCTAGGCATGCGGGAAAAGAACGACGCAACATGGTGTGTACCGTTTGATTCAGGGCTTTTGATTCAGCGTCAATGGCGAGGCCGGGCGGCCTCGCACATAGCAGTTCAGGCGCTACGCGTTATTCGTATTGCAGAATGAACGGCAGGGTGGCGTCACCGCGACCGGCGGTGGCGGTGCCCGCAGCGCCAGTGGTGACGTAGGCGGCGGAGAAGTTGAGGATCGCGTCACCACCGACAGCGCCGGTACCGTGCATGCCGCTCTGGATCTTGGCGGTGGTTTTCGAGCTCAGGTCGATCAGCGCGCCGTTGCTGTCGAGCAGGGCGATACCGACGTTGGCCGCAGTGCCGGTGCCTTTGGTCAGGGCCAGGACTTTCTTGCCGGTGACCAGGCCCGAACCGCCGCTGGCAGCGTCAAAGATCATCGAGACTTTGGTGCCCAGGTTGCAGTTGACATTGAGGTTGAAGTCTTTACCGGTTACACGGCCCGAGGATGGGCTTTCGGCGGTGCCCATGTCCTTGATCGACACAGTGCCCATATCGACGGAAATCACTCGGTCGGCGTTGGCGCCGTCAACCGAGCAGGCGTCGTTGTTGATCACGCCGGTGAAGGTGATCTTGCCGCTGCCACCTTGAACAGGAACAGGCGTCGGGTCTGCAGCCAGGGCAGCCCCTGAAGCTGCAAGTACGGACAGGGTGATAAGGGCCAGTGAGAACTTCTTCATAGTGATGTCCATTTGTATTGGTTGAAAAGTGCTGCATGAAAATGCCAATACAGGTTAGGGGGAAGGATTTGCCCTGGACATCAGACGATTCTTATAGTGGCTGATGGGCGTTGGTGGTCTGCATTAGTCGCGGCTTACTGATGGTTCAGATAGAAATGTCGACCCTAAGGCGGTATACGAATAATTCTTAGTCACTGTGGAAGTCAAGCTTACGCATTATCGAGCTTTTTGGGTGCTAATGGTCTTGGCGCTGCGGTTTCGACTGCTAGCGACGTCCTTGACTCTATTTCCAAGCATGAGCACACGTGATACTTCAAGCTCTTTGGGTGACAAGTCCTCTAAAACTGGTTGTTTAATTGGGTCTGAGGCTATATAAGGTGCTTTTTTCACAACCGCTTCAAGCGCATTTAAGATCTCTGTCTGTAGTTGGCTTTTTCGAATCACGCCGACTACGCCCACTCTATGCAAGTTTTCGATAATTAAGCGGTGCGATAGGATTGTTAAGACTAATATTTGCAACTGTGGGAAATGTCTCCTGATATAGTCGATGAGTTTTAGTCCATCTCCGTGCGGCGAGTCGGTTGGCATGTGATAATCGGTGATGAGTAAGTCGACCTGTTTCTGATTGAGTAGTGCTATCAATTCCGCCGAGCCTAGGGCTTCACCGACCACTAGAAATCGTTCGTCGTGTTTGATGAGTTCGCGCAAACCGAGGAGGACAACGGGATGATCGTCAGCAATAATTATTTTGATTTTTTGCATAAATAGTCCTGATAGCTGTGTTGCCTCAATGTACCAGGAGGCATTGGGGTGATGCGTGCCTCGTCGATTCGGGCGCCTCTCGTTGATTTCGTAGAGAAAATTAGATTAACTGGTAGTTCCGTTAGGTGCGTTCTATAAGTAGGTAATTATGAACGTTAGACTCGAGTTGGCCGTGCCGGGAGTCAGGTGTTGATCAGGGGTTCTGTAGTAGGCGGCTTTAAGGGGGGATCATCGTTACCTATATTTTCGATGCTGTTTGTAAACACCTGTGTCATTCCCGAATTTCTGTCGAATCCCAAGGGCGTTTGGTTGCCATCCACTATTTGTAACGCAATGCCGCTTGCTTGCCCTGCGTTAATTCCGAAATATTTTGACTCATGGCAATCCATACGGCTGGAATGAGGAGGTGAGGTTACCTACCTCCAGTGTGAGCTAGAATCAGACGATTCTCATCTTTGCCCCAATATGCCTTCAGCCTACTAGGCTTCGAAAATCGAGCGCTTGCGCCTGAAGACTAAGTTGCTTACCAGACTGTTACTGAGTATCAGTTGCGGTCGCTCGGCGGGCCTGCACGCTGCACTACGGGCTAACCCTTCGGCGGCATTGCGCCCCAGGTGGCAGGGCAGCCCCCAATATTTCGATTGGTCAGTTCGGTGTTTTCTACCAGGGCATCGGACAACTCCCAGGTCATGCGCTCGATCCTGGCGTTGAGCTTGGCGATCTCGGCGGCCTGGGCCTGATGGATGGTTACCAGCTTCTCGATGTTCTCCTTGGCCCGGTCGAGCTCATGCCGCAACTGCTCACACTCTGCTTCGACCAGGCGCGCATGCTGGCGCAACATTTCAACAGGCGTGGGCAGGCCCAGCGCGAAGCTGTCGTCTTCGATGATCATGGTGTCACCTGCAAATACTGTTTGGGTATACAGTAATCGAGGTAGGGTAATTCTGACCACCTCAGGGTGACGAACTGTAGGGGGGAGGGGGATTGTGTTCGGTCGGCAGGACGCCGGAGGAAGGGTGAAAATCAGTTCCAAAACTCAAGGCACGTACCGTGGCAGAATGCGGCCTGTAGCCGGGCGGTAACTTGAAAGTTTTGGAACTGAAATGTGGTGCAAGGGTGCAGCGGGCTGGCGTCTTCGTACCGGTCTTGAAAACCGTCGATGGGCAACTATCCTAGAGTTCGAATCTCTACGCTTCCGCCATATTCAAAGCCCTGATTATTCAGGGCTTTTTGCGTTTATGGGGGCGAGAAAAGCCCCTGCCAAACTTAGGCAAAAGCCTAAGAGTTCCGAAACTTTTCTTATTTTGACGGTTTTGCGATAGCCCCAACTCGGCGATAGACCCGTTCGGTGATATCGCCCTTGGTATGGCCCAAGAGCAGGCTGACGTCCTCGATGTCCTTGATTTCGGATGCTGCTTTCGGGCGGATGTCTCGGAACTGGAACTGTGTAATTCGAGATGCCAAGAGACTGTCGCCTTCCTCCATCGCTGCCGATCTGGCCAGCGCCCGAGCCTCGTCCCAGCGATTGCGCAGCATCGACGCAGACATGCGCTTACCTCGCCCACTGACTATCAGATAGCTGGAGCTGTGCCCCTGGTTCCGCGCGGCCATCTGTTTGATCAGCTTGCCCAGGCTGTTATCTATGCCGTCCACCGTGAGCATGATGCGCGGCTTCTTGTGTGTCTTGTTCTGCTGCACAACCAGATAGCCGCCCTCGATATCGTCCTTCCTCATCACCAGTACGTCCGCAGGACGCTGGCCTGTCCCATAGCGTCCTTCAATTCCGGCACTGACTTCCGATACACCGCGCCCCATACCGCATCATTGGCGTAGAAGTCGCGAGGCATCTCTTTGTTCTTGCGAACGCCTTGGCACGGGTTCTCCTTTGCCGTCAGCCCCCATTCCCTGGCCATGTTGAATACGTGTGAGAGGGTGGCGATCTCGCGATTCGCCCGTACTTTCGCTGATCTGGCGTCGCGGTACTGCGCAATCATTGCTGGCGTGAGCGCATCGATTGGCGGCGACGTGCCCGGTAGCACCAGCCTGGGTGATGCAGGAACCGTCGAACTCAGTCGAGAAACTGGACAAGCTGTTCTCGATTTACGGAGAGACCTCATCGCCGACCAAGCAGCCTTGAGGGCGGTGCAGACGTGTATCAGGGATGTCTGCCAGCGACCCTAGGAGGCTCGGGTTTCGCTTTGTCTTTTTTCGGCCAACTCTTTTTGACGGTTCTTCTTATCCAATCGGTAGCCCCACCAGAGTGTGGCGATACCGAAAACAACCAGCAGTGCTATTTGATATATGGGCACTGTTTTCTCCTTAAAAAATTAGACACGCAGAAGGATTCGGCTGCGAAGTGCAAAATTTTTCCGAAGTGCTCAAGTGCGTGACGAGTGAGCGGCGATTTGATGGGGGTATTGATCAGGGCCTAAAGAAAAAAAAGACCTGCGAGCAGGCCTGTGGTGGCCTGCTGCAATAACGTTCAGGAGTAGCGAGAGCAATAGTAATTTTTCTGGTTGTTTTTATAGGTTTTTAGGTTATTGCTCTCTTTGGAGCCCTTTATTGTTTTTCAGATGCGCTTCGGCAGCTCTCGCAGCGCCATCCTTTGTAATGCTCGGACTTCTCAAGGGCTGTAACCAATTCACGACCGCCTATAATATTTTGGCAGTTGTTATGTTTTTCATTTGGTTTTTTCATACCCTCGCATTTTTTTTGCAGGAAGGGGCTTACCACTGCCTGTTGCCTTGACGAAAGCGCTCTAAATCCCTTGTCGACGGCTAGCTGGGCGTAGCTTTGTACGCTCGGCTTTTCACCTTGGAAAGCGTTCTGCGCGATAAGGGCCGAGAAAATCTCTCGCTCGATAGTCATTCGTTAATCCTTTATTCAACCAACAAGTTTGCTCATGTTGTTTCTTGTGCTGAGCAATGCGAAAGCATACGTTACCATTGGGTGGGGCTTTAATGAACTGGGTTTCCATCCAGCTATAAAAGGCAAGGTTTCTCATTTTTGCGCAGTAAATGTTGGTTTCTTGGTGTTTAGAATATTTCAAGAGGTCTTTGTTACAATTTATTTCTTATTCGAAGAGTCGGAGAAGTTTCACTTTGCGCTTTAATGGGGGAGTGCGTCGAGCGAAATTTCCAGTATTTCGCGATAAATCTAAGGGTGACGATACTCTTTATGAGCTTCTATTTTTTATAAGAGATGCACTGTGCTAATAGTAAATTTCCGCCATTTTCTCTCGCGGGCTGTCGACCAAATTTGCACGGTTGGTACTGTCTGCGAGGCGACCTATACTGCCCTGACCAATTAACAGGGAGCTGAATCATGGATGACCTGAACGAAAAGATCGCCGCTGGTGAGCCGCTGACGCGGCAGGCGATGGGTGCGCTCTACCGATACAACGAGTCCAAAGGCCGTGCCGCCTCAGGTGGATGAGCGGCCAGTCAGCTGTTGACTCTTCAGGTCCGTGATTTCCACGTAGCGCTGGATAGGTCCCGAGTGAGCTGCTTGACCCTGCCGTTCAATTGCGCGACCTGCTCGGCCTGACCGAGGTTGATCACCACCAGCTTCTCAATGTTCTTCCGTGCCCGGGAGAGGTCGTGCTGCAGCTGCTCATTCTCTCCCTGGAGGAGGAGTGCGTGTTGCTCAAGCATCTCCATGGGCGTGGGCATGTCCAGCGAAAAGCTGTCGTCGTCGATGATCATGATGTCACCTGCTGATACTGTTTGAATGTACAGTATTCGGGGCAGGGTGAATCTGGCCAGCTCGGGGAGACGAACTGGTCCGGGTTGCGAGCAGGCAATCGCCATCCTCCAGTGCAGCCGATTTGGCAAGGTCTCTCGCGTCGTCCCAACGGTTGCGCAGCATTGAGGCTGACATCCTTTTCCTCTATCGCTGACAATCAGGTAGTCACCCTCGATAGCCCCTGGCCTTGTAGACGGTCAGCTCGGCCAGTCCTTTCTCCGAGAGAATTTCGGTTTCCATGGGATGGGCTCCACGCCGCGTATGGCGGCAGATCCTCGCCCGCGCATGTCGGCGGGCTGTACACTGAGTGTGAATTTATGAAGCCATCCAGGGATATAGAATGAAAGCCAAGGGAAAATGGTCGTCACCAGGTGTGCTGCTCCAATATCTGCCAGCTGCTGTAGGCTGAGGCCTTTATGGTGCTGGTGTAGTAGGTATTTGGGGGATGCTCGCAATCATGGCGTTGCCAAATCTGGCTCTTATTGCCTTCAGGTACATTCGTCTAAGTCGGGCAGGTTGAAGCTTCTGAAAAAGGGTCTAACGCGGGCTTGAGATGTGGGGAGATTTAGGGTTTTCCTGCTGGCGGCCGCGTGATGGCAAAATCTAGCTTCCATCAAGAAAGAGTGATTTATAGAAGCCTGGGCCGTTGGTTTGATTGGGGCATTAGTAGGTTCAGCAAGCTCGTTTGCCGGAATCTGGGTTCAAAGCCGATACCAACACCGAAGAGCGATGGCAAAAATGGTGAAGGAGTCGGCCGTAAAGGGTCGAGATGACCTCGTCGACTGGTCGGTGAAAACGGGCCGAGGCGGCCCCATCCCGCCCGTTGTGCTTTTCGTTCACTACCACACCGAGCTGTTCAAGCTGATGGGCAAAGGGCAGTTGACCCAAAAGCGTCTGAAGAAACGTCACGACGCGAACAAAGAGATGTGGCAACTGATCCATCAGATGGACGAGCAACGCCGCGCCTGGCTCATGCTGATGACTTGTTTCATTCAACCTCCTCCTACCTAATTCAGATTCAGAGTAGTAAATATAGCTAACTAGAATACTTTCCTGTTTCCAACGGGGCTAGTATTTGCAGGTGATGCAGTGTCTCGATATTCAGTGTGGCTATAATTAAAAAGGGCTTTTCTCATCCGAAACTATCCATGGTTTTTAACGGGGGTGGTCGGAGGTGTCGCATGAAGAGCTCAAGGTCGGTCATCCGTGGAGTGGCAGTGTCTTTTTTGATGACTTTTTTCCTGGCTGGTTGCGCCCAGAATCCTGATGTCCGCATTGGCCATGATCATATCTCTGGTACTATCGCGAAGAGTCCGCCAGATTATATGGTGTGCGTTCAAGATGAACTTCGAGGGAGTTCAAGTACGTACGTGGTAAAGGAGAACAACTCGCTCAAGCTATTTGTTGAAAATACCAACCCAGATAAAGCAAGTGGCCTTGTTGAGGTCTACGGTTCCGGGAGTCAGTATCAATATTCCGCCTACCAAAGAGATGCCTGGTATGACCATGGAAGGCTTCTCGATGCCGCGTATGTGTGTTCAAGAACATAAGTTGTGGTTAGAGATAACTTACGAAGGCAACAGGAGGGCATGGTTGAATCCGTTCATGGGCGTAGCGGGCGCCACCATTTTAGGCGTGCGCCAGCAGTAGCCGAGAAGCCCAGCCCCGCGCTGGGCTTTTTGTATCTGGATCACCTGTGAACACCACGCTACAGTGCTGGGAAGGGCAGATAACGCCCAAATCACGAACAAGGAGGTTGCGTATGCTTGCGAAGCTGTTGGTGACAGTTGGAATCGTCTTTTACGCCGTGGTCGTACCGGTCCTTGAGATCAACGACACTCATGTTTTCAACCAGGCTTGGGCGCCACACGCTCGGCTGCATGAAACTTGGCAGTTATTTACGAACACGGCGCTTGGCGCTTTCAGTGTCTGGCTTGTGTGGGGCAAAGATAACCTCAAACTGGCGAGCCTGCTCACTGTGTTCGTAACCGGTGGGTTCTTGATGGCTTACTGGCTCCGGGATGGATACGGTGGTTCGATGGTGCTCTCGGACGGCTCAGAGAAAATGATCCTGGGGGTTAATCTCGGCCTTTTTGCATACACGCTGGCTATCTTGCTGGCGGGTATTGCTGTTGCCGTTGAGTGGCGGAAAGCTAGCTGACAGACCGGGAACGTTAACTTACGGCTACGAATCTCGACGATGGTGATGATGATTGTGATGGTTATAGGGCCAGGAGGACGCGGCAATATCGGCCGATAGACTTGACGGTGGGGCAGCCAGTTCTTCCAGGTGAGTGATAATGTCGTCCGGTTTGAGTACCAGTATGTCGCAGTCGAGTGTGTCCAGAATCATTTCGGCGGTGTTGCCGATCAAGGCGCCGCTGAGTCCGGTACGGGCTACGCTGCCGATCACCGTTAGCGCCGCTTCGAGTTTGTGCGCCAAGTACGGGATGAGCACCTCTGCCGGGCCTTCCTCGATATGCAGGTGTTCGTCGCTGATGTGGAATTCGGCCTGGAACTTCTTGCATTGCTCGCTATAGAAAGCCTGAATGCTCTCTTTGATTTGAAACATCGGGTCGCTCGCCGAGAGCATGGGGTAGGGGTGGGCGCTCATCATGTGTAGAGCGCCGCCGGCCAGTTGCGCGATGTCGTATCCGTGGCTGACAATGCCAGAATGAAGGACCCGATGCTCCACGTCATTATTACCGACATCGACGGCCGCAAGAATGGTGCTACCGGTCCAGGGCCTGGCTGTTTTTACCATGAGCACCGGGCTGGGGCAGTACCGCAGTAGTTTCCAGTCCTCAGGGGTGAGAAGTGGCTTCATCAGTGGCTTATCGGGTAGGTGCTGGGTGATTACAAGTCCGCAGCCTTGCGCTTGTTGAGCGGCGATGATGGTTTTGTGTGAGCTGCCATGCCAGGCCTGTTGAACGCTGATGCTATAGCCCTCATTTTCCATAGAACTCTGCATGTCGTTCAAGTAGGCAGAGTGATGATTGCCTTTGCAACAAACCAACAGGTGCAAGTGCGACTGAGTAGCACTGGCAATCATTCTGGCTCGGTTCAGGATCTGATCCGTGGACTTATGCGAATCCACCACCACCAAGCTGCTGCGAACTGTGTGCATGATCGTCTTCCTGTGCGTGAGTACAGTTTTATACAGGGGTACGCGCGGCGCTTGGCCAGTGCCCCCGTTGTTCGCCAACCCTTGTTGCACACGCTTACTAATGACCTCATGCACACGACAGCAAAAGTAGAATCTCGCCCGCTCAACTCAATTGTTGATGATTGAATTGAGTGGGCATTAGTAGCCACGGAACGCACCGCTATTTCAAGCGTGCAAAATATATTCTCCAATGCTTATAGCTGGAAGTGCGACTAAGTTATCGCCCCGAGAGGACGGTGTGTGAGCAGCTCAATGGCCAAACATTATGCTCGCTAATGTGCTTGAAGATTGGGATTTCGGACGGTGAGTTAGTTTGTTTTTAGCTAAGCGAGGTAATGATTAACAAGTGTTTGATCTTATGCGGGTAGCTTCGGAATTTGCAGGCAGCTGATCTGCGGTTTTCGAATAGTGCATTTCGTCGGCAGCTCAAGAACTTCATGGGGTGTGGCAGGTCTTAGCTGATACTCAATCCTACCTGTGGAGCCGTACAAAAAATGAAGAAAACCATGGCCGTGCTTGCCTGTGCATTTCTGCTGGGAACTACAGCGCTGTTGCCGGCCGATATTTCTCCTATCGGCTCAGCGTATGCAAAGGGTAACGGGGGCGGTGGTGGCCACGGTGGTGGAAATGGCGGTGGACATGGTGGCGGCATGGGCGCAGGAAATGGCGGCCATGGTGGTAAAAGCAATGGTGGCGGTTTTGCAGGCGATCATTCCGGTAAGGCGACGCGAGATCACGGCGTAAGTGGTAACCACTACGGCAGCAATCGCAACGACGATAATGGCCATGGTACCGCCACTTCCGGCATTGCTCATTCCAAGGACACCCGCGGCTTGTCCAAGTCAACCGCAGTATCATCTACCACACCGGGTGATCACAATGCGAAAGGGCTGAGCAACGCGGTCAGATCGTCCTCGAAAAATGACCGGTGATACCTTTGGCTCTTGAGTAGCCATGTCGATCTGAACACTTCATTGAAGCCCGGCCCCGCGCTGGGCTTTTTACATCTGACGCCCTCAATTCCCGAACCCCGCACAGTTCGCCGACTATCTCCAGCACCGCGGGTTACTCGCAATCCAGGCGTAAAATAGCAGTGCTACCTCATCAGAAGGAGCCGCACATGGATACCGACCAGCTGAATCAACCGTCGCCGGCGCAAGCCGTTTGGGATCAGTACTTCTGCGCTGCGTTGATTGCGGAAAGCAATCTGACTGCACCGGTTGTAGGAGGAGCCACTCACGAAGACAGGCAAAATCTGCTGATTGAACGGGCCAAGGCGCTTGCCGACAAGATGATGGAAAACAGAAAATAACCTCAGCCCAGCCTTCGCGCTGGGCTTTCATGCCTGGCGATAAGAGACTATTGCTGATGCTTCGGCATTTGCCTGGGAGTGAACTTTTCTAGTCAGTATCATCTACATTGCAGGGAACATTCCCTTTCCGAGAGAACGTAAATGTTCAGACCCAAGTCAGTGATAGCGGTACTTACCAGCCTCGCACTCGTAGCAGGATCTGCTGGTGCGTTGGCCGACCCGGGTGGAAATGGCCAAGGGAACGGCAAGGGTAATTCGCAAAAAGCCCAGGGCCACAGCGGCCAGGGCAAAGAGAAGGCCTCCGACTGGAGCCATGGGCCTAGCATTGACCGTGGCAGCGTGCTCAGTGTGCTGACGAGCTACCGTGACTATTGGAGCCCTGGGGCTGCGTTGCCTCCTGGCATCCAGAAGAACTTAGCCCGAGGGAAGCCTTTGCCACCTGGAATCGCGAAGAAGCTCGATGGCAGGCTGTTGGGGCATCTGCCGCGTTACGATGGCTACGAGTGGCAGCAAGCCGGGACGGATCTGATTCTGGTCGCTATTGCGACAGGCATTATTTACGAAGTGCTCAATGGCGCTCTGGACTAGGAGCCGGACCACTTCTTTTTACAGGCTGGAGAGGGCAATTCATTCCACTGGACTGGTCGATGCCACTGAAATGTACGGCTAAAGTGTAGATAGCGTTGGTGTCTGTCTGGACCGCCGACTATCAAGGACGTTGTAATCGTTGCTGTTTACACTTGGCGAGTCTCTTTTATGAATGCAGCGTCATTCTGGTCCAGATACTTTCCTGTTCGAAGCGTTACATCAAGCGATTCCGCTGAGCAGTTCGATCTGTTGCGTTGGTTCTCGGTCATCAGCTTTCTCATCATTGGCGCCGTTGCCATTGGCCTCGGCTCGCTGTCGACGCGTTTTCTGATGAACGAAAGCCTCGAGCGCGATGCGCTGTTGTCGGCTCAGTTCATTCAGGCGGTGGCGGTCGGCGAAATCCGCCATCACGACCTCTCGGGCATGCAGATGGGGGCGGTGCTGGCGCCATCGGTGTATGGCATGTTGAACGAGGAAACAGCGCTTAACCGGGGGCGTGCACGTTCCGAGTTTCTCGACCATCTCGCCCACCTTCCGGACATTCTGTTGGCAACCATCTATTCGCCCGACAGGGTGGTTGTCTGGTCAACCAATCCGATATTGGTGGGGCGCAAGATTGTGGGGGATGCCGCACTTGAGGCCGCTTTTACCTCCAGGGGCCGCGTTTCGGCGAGGTATAACGAAGTTGAGGATGGGCGGATCGAGCAGCAGTTTATCCACCCTCCACAGGAGTTCTTTATCGAGAACTACATTCCGCTGATTGACGAACAAGGCAATGTTCTGGCGATGGTGGAAATTTATAAAGAACCGGTGGACTTGATCGAGCGGGTCAATCGGGGCTTTCGCTTGATCTGGATGGCCACGGCGCTGGGCGGGCTGGGCATTTACTTCGGGCTGTTCTGGATCGTCTGGCGCGCATCGAAGTTACTGGCCTCCCAGCAGAATCAACTGGTGGCCAACAAGACCTACGGCGGCCTGGTGGAAATGTCGACCGCAGTCGCGCATAGCATGCGTAACCCGTTGGCAAGCATCCGCACCAGCGCCGAGCTTGCGCAAAGTATGGAGGGGCAACCGGCCGCGAAAAATATTGCCGATATCGTCAGTCAGGTTGACCGCATGTCGATCTGGGTAAGGGATTTGCTGCTGTGTTTGCGACCGTTGCGCGGCGAGTCGGAACAGGTTGACCTGGTCGGCGCGGTTCATTCGGTATTGAGTGCCTTTGAGCAGCAGATAGCCTACTCGAAAGTCCAGGTAGCGTTTGATTCCGGGCCCACGCCGCTGGTGGTGAGTCACCAACTGTTGCTTGCACAGGTGCTCAACAGCGTGATTGCCAATGCTATTGAAGCAATGCCCGATGGCGGCCGGCTGGCGATCAGCACCAGCCTGTCTGCAGACGGGCAAAAGCTCTATCTCTCGATCAACGACAGCGGTAAAGGCATGACCCGCCAGCAGGAAATGATGGCCTTCAAGTCGTTCTACACCACCAAACTGGGCGGGCTGGGAATCGGTTTGATTATGGTCAAGCAGATCATGGAGCGCTTTGGCGGGGAGGTCAGTCTCAGTAGCCAGGAGCAGGCGGGGACCAGTGTTTGTCTGTGCTTCAAGGTTGCGAGCTGAGAACTTGCGGTTAAACCTTGGTTTCGGCAGATCAATGCGAGCCCGCACTTGGCGGGCTCGCTTGTAGTTGAAGCCTGATGTTGGCACAGCAGCGCTAATAACCCGATCCTCCGTAGCCCCCCATGTTGCTGGGCGCTTCCCTGGACTTCTGCTGGGCGCGGCTCCATTCTGCGCAGGTCATGAAACTTGTGTGGTCCACTTTCCCCGCGCCATCGAAGCTGACATGGTAAGGCTGCTTTTTGCCGGCTTGGGTGAGCATATAGTCGAAACAGGTACCGGGTACCACGGTACGCTGGGTTTCTGATAGTGGCTTGCCGCCAATGTTCTGGACCCGTTCTTTGTCCATGCCTGTCTCGACCTTTGCAACCAGTGGCTGGTCACGATAGACATAGGCGTCAGTAGCGCAGCCACTTGCTGCCGATAGCATGGCGACCAGCGCGAAGATAGCTTTGTTCATGGCAGTGCTCCCGGAAGTGAGCATCGTAAAGAAACGCCTGGGCACATCAGTTAAAGTAAAGCCGAGTGCCGCAAGGCGCGCCAAATTTGCGGGCGAGAGATTCAAATGCACGGAGCAGGGATGGTGGGGGACCTGTTGGTCCTGGGTTTTTACATGAGCGGTGCAGTGATCTGGATGTACTTCTGGTTGCTGTGCTTTGCTCATCGAAATGCATTGTTCGGGCCGATGACCGGCGTTAAATGGCTGGTACTGATTGTCGCATGCAGCTGTACTACAGCAGTTGGCCTGTATCTGGCTGCCGTTGAAACATTCACTCGAGACAATGCCGATTGGTGGCTGGTGATTGGCGCTGCCGTGATCCCGTTGATTGGCATTCAGGGTATTCGCCGCAAGCTTAAATAGGCCAGCCCCAGCACTGGCCGATGCGCTACCGACGTCTTGCTATGCTTGTTCAGGCAACGGTAAGCGCGCGAGTCTGAGGTTACGACAGCGCCGGGATGGGCCACATGGAACCTATACAGGATTATGTGGTGTACGTCGTAACGGCCCAGGAAGGCTGGTTGTCCGAGGTGTCAACGCTGTTGACGGCCTTGGCAGCGTTTGCTTCGGTGTTCGTCGCCTGTATCGCCATACGCTTCAGTGCCAGGCAAAGAAAGATGCAAGAGCGGCACAATCGACGGATGGCAACACCACACCTGTCTGCCTGGAGCAGCACCGACGTCAAGACCAGGTCCTACTGTTTCACCCTGGAAAACAATGGGCTGGGGCCGGCCATCATTCGTGAAGTGTCCCTCTGGGTCGACGGCACGCAACTGCAGGGTGAGGGGCCGGATCTGCTCGAAGCGGCCAGCAGCATGTTGCTCGGGGATATTCCCTATGAACAACATGCCGAATTGTTCATCGTCGGCGAATTCATTGCGCCGGGTAAAAAATTCAACACCACGACAGTGATGCTGGAAGACCATGAGCCAGCGGCGGTCATGGCTATTGGCAAGGGGCGATTACGCCTGCTGATTCGCTACGACAGTATCCTTGGCGACTCGTATGTCTACGATTCGGATCGCTGGCGGGATCGTCAGTGATCATTGAGGGAAGTCCGATGACAAGTCCAAGTGCGATCGTGTTGGCCGGATTCATTGCGTGGGCGTTGGCGCTACTCGTTCTGATGGAGCTGCTGCGAGGTTATCTCGTGCTGTTCAAAGGTGTGCCGGCCAATCAATTTACCCCGGACAACGCCACGCTTTCTCCCTTCATGCAGCGCCTGGCGCGGGCGCACGCGAACTGTGTGGAAGGGCTGCCGATTTTTGCTGGCCTGCTGGTACTGGCCTTGCTCACCGGGCAAACAGCGATCACCGACCCACTGGCCTACACGTTTCTTGTCGCGCGACTGATTCAGTCGTGCATTCATCTGGCTTCTCAAAGTGTTGCGGCGGTCTTTTGCCGGTTTGCCGCGTTCGCTGTACAGCTGGCGATTGCCGTTTATTGGGTCGTCCGGTTCTTGGCCCTGGCCAGCGGCTAACCAGGCAATCAGTGAACGTGAGCGGTGTCTTGACTGGCCTGTGCGTCGGCCGGCAGAACCTTGACCAGCACTTCAATCGTGCCTGCCTTTTCGAACTCCAGCGTCAGCGGGAACTGCTCGCCGGCTTTCAGTGGTTGTTCCATTCCCGACAACATCACATGGTTGGCACCGGGTTGGAACGTCACCTCGGTATGCGCAGGAATGTCCATGCCGGCAACATGCTGCATGTTCATCATGCCGTCATTGCTGGATTGGGTATGCAGTCTGGATGTTTGCGCACGAGGGCTGCTGACCGCGATCAGGCGATCCGTTTCGCTCCCTTGATTGTGCACGGTGAAATAAGCCGAGCCGCCAGGAAGGTCGACGGGCAGCTCACGCGACCATGGTTGAGAGATCTGCAACTCGCCGACCTGATAGTCATGCGCAAAACACAGGGTGCTACTGGCGAGCAGTGTGCAAAGCAGCAATAGACGGTTAATCATGGCTGAACTCCTTTGTTAGTTACTTGCTTGCGAAGTACTGACAGGCGCCTGCGGCTGTAGGCGTTCGGTCTCTTCTTCCAGGTATGTCAGCAAGGCAGAGATCTCGACATCGCCCAAACGCAGGTTGGGCATCGCCAGGCGGTTGTATTGCTCATACAACAACATGGCCAGCGGATCCTTCTCTGCCAGCATCACATCTGGTTCTTTGATCCAGCGGGTAAGCCAGGCAGGGTCGCGCTGGCGGGTGACGCCGAGCAAATCCGGGCCGATGCTGCGCATCCCGGCGTGCTCGGTATCGCCGAGCGTGTGACAGGAAGAGCAGCGCGTCCGATAGATCTGTTCGCCGACGCTGGGCTGGCGCACGCTGGGGGCTTCGGCATAGTCGTTGGTGTTGGCACTGGCCAGCTTCCAGTTGTGCAGGCTTTTGCCCAGGCGGTCGGCCAGCACATAGGGGTTTTCCATCGGGGAAGCCTTCATCCAGCGCCCGGTGCTTTGATTACCAATAATCAGGCTGAGGTTATGGTCTTTGGTTTGTCCGTCATCGACACCCTTGATGAACAGGCCGAGCTTTTGTCGCAACAGGGTGATGTCGTCTTTGTTACCGGTCAGAAACTGCCAGCCGGGGCCAATCTTGAATTTCTCGGCATAGTGTTTGAGCACTTCCGGGGTATCGGTTTCTGGATCGATACTGATCGAGTAGAAGAACACATCGTGCCCCACGCGTTCGCCGAGCAGTTTCTGCACTTGTCGCAGGCGCGCGGTTTCCAACGGGCACGAGTCGGTACAGGTGGTGAAGATGAAGTTGATGGCCACCACCTTGTCTTTGATCAGGTCATCAAAAAACCGTACTGGCTGACCGTCCTGGTTAATCAGCGGGGTGTTGGGAAAGTAGTCCCGGCCCCATTGCTGGGCCGGGGCACTTTCACTGACGGCCGCCAATGACCACTGCGCGCTGCACAGCGTAAGGAGCAGCAAGCGGCTGAGTATTTTCGAAGTTTTCCAGCCCATGCCTGTTACCTCCTGAAGGTGTGTAGGATCAGCGACGGTTATCAACGCACCGTGAGTGGAACGGTGATGGCTTTGCCGTTAAGCGGCTTGATCGTTACCGTCGGGTTTGGCGAAGGCCCGCTGCCCGTGGTGCTGGCGGACAGCCGCCAATTGCCACCGGACAACACCGTCGCAGTCCCCAGGCTCAAGGGTCCGTTGTTGGTCGATGCAGTCACCGCGAGGGTTTCGCCAATCTTCATCGCGCTGGTTCCGACCAGCTCCCAGGCGTACCGGCTGTTACTGCGAACGGTGACGCTGGCGCTGGTTACCTTGAGGTTCTGATCAACCTCTACCGCCGCCGGAGTGACTGCAACGCTCACGTTGGCCGCCAGTTTTGACACACCGTCCCGCGCATCCTTGACCTTGTATTCGAAGACTGCGCTGTAGGCTTCGTTTACCGTCGCGGGTGGGGTAAAGGTCACCTGGGTCCCGTTGGTGCTGACACTGCCCTGACCTGAGTCCGGTTGCCCCAGGCTGACGACGGTCAGCGGTACGTCACCATCGGGGTCACTGTCGTTGGCCAGCACATTGAGGGTGATCGGCACGCCGGCTTTGGTGGCGCCGCTGTCATCCCTGGCCACGGGCAGTTGATTGTCGTCTTCACCTTCACCCGGTCCTTTGTCGTCCTCATCACGGAAGCCAGGCAGGGCGGCGGAACTGATGAATTCCACACCGTCCCAAGTCGGCATGGGCGAAGGCATCAGCTCGATCTGCCCCGGGTGCTCAAGGTCAAAGCGCAGCAGCATGGAGTTGTCTTCGTGCTGAGTGTTATGGCAATGCTCCATGAAGGTGCCGGCGAACTCGCGGAAGCGGATCGCCATCTCGACTTCCTCGGAGCTGTCGACTTCCGGTCCTACACGATAGACGTCTTTGCGGGCCCATTTTTCCCACTCCGGTGGCGCCTTGCCGTCGCGGTTGAGAATGACCCCTTCCTCGAAGTGCACATGCACCGGGTGGCTCCAGCCATTGCCGCCATTTTTGATCTTCCACACTTCCAGGGTGCCGTCGCCTGAGTAGCCTGCGTCGGTCGGGCCTGAGGCCAGCTGCGGGGCGGCAGTGATGCGCCGCGGGTCCATGGCGTAGCCAAAGCCGCCGTCGGTCTTGATCGTCCAGGGTTGGGTGTCGGTGCCGTCGGAACGCCCGAATTCAAAGCTGCGGTGGCGCGCCTGCTTGAGCTTGGCCTGCATGTTCTGATCGTTACGGTCGATGGTCAGCGGGATCATTTTCTTGCCGGCGGCTTTACCCGGTTTGGCCGGTTCATAGGCCACAGGGTCCATGCTCAGGTCGTTGCCGCTGTAAGGCTTGACGTTGAGCTGGAGGAACTTGCCGACCACCGGGTCGCCGTCGCGCCACCTCGGGCCTTTGCTGGCCTGGTCGATGACCGCTTTGTATTTCTCGGACAGGACATCGGCCAGCGACACCGCGTCCTCGCTCGGGCCTTTGCCGGTGTCGTGCTCCATGAGGTTGACGAAGAAGATCTTGTCGCCGGGCTGAATCCCGTGTTTAGCGAAGTTGATGATGATGTCGTAGCGCTCGGCGATGGCCATGGTCGGCATGATGCCGTTGTCGTCCTTGAGGTCGCCGTTGCCGTTCAGGTCCAGGCTGCCATCGAAGGGGACGGCATGTTCCATGATGTTGCCGTCGTTGGCGATCATGTGGAACGGCACCCGGTTGTACGACACCCCGGAGCCTTGCGGGCCGCGAAATTCACCACCAGTGCCACGCACTTCGCGGACCACGGCGATCTTCATGTAGCGCGACACCGAGCCATTGAGGATGCGCAGGCGATAGCTACGCGCGCGCACGTCAAAGTAGGGTTTGTATAGCCAATTGACCATCATCTGGTCGCCGATGAAGCCGTCGATGTTGAACGGGTTGAACCACAGTTGGCCACTCTGGTCCCAGGCCTTGTCGGCAAAGGTCAGGTTGACGTCATAGTCACGGTTGCCCCAAGGCAATGCCGAACCGCTGGGCAGGCGCAGGTTGACGCCGTCTTCCAGTGCCTCGTTACCGCGGTCAAGGGCGCTGTAGTAGTTCATCATCGCCGCGTTGCCCTTGTAGACGTTGTGGGCGGTGAAATCGAGCATGTGATCGTGGAACCAGTGGGTGCTCATGGTTTCGCGCCAGTCACCGCGGACTTTGATGCTGCCGTTCTGGCAGGTCTTGAGCCCGGGTTGGCTATCGTTGACCCAGAGTGTTTCCCCCTCGGCGCAGGGGAACGCGGCCCTGGGGTCTTGCGCGGTGGTGTTGATGGAGTCGTAGCCGGCCAGTTGCACCGGCCAGCGGTAGTCGTAGTACTGACCGGGGAAGAAGAACGCGTTGGTATAACCGTCGCTTTCGGCCGGGTTATGGCCGTTGTGTTCATGGGTGCTGAGGGTATGCAGGCCGAAGCCGCCGTTGGCTGCCGGGTCGATTGGCAAGGCGTTGTAGTGACGCATCAGTATCGGTTGGCCGTAGCGGGCCATCAGCAGCTTGGGCGGCAGCGTGCCGTCGAAGGTCCACAGTGAGTTGTGGTTCTGGATCGGCATGTTCGGGTGAAAGCGGATACCGATGCCCTTGGCCGTCCCCTCGGTAGCAGGTACACCGGCGGTGTTGTGATAAAGCCCGCCGGGGCCGAACTCGCCTTTGGCGTAGCCGTGCATTTGCCGGTTGTCGCGCAAGCCCTGGTTGACCCGCGCGCCGGCTTGCGCGGTCTTGATCGCCGCCTGCGGGTAGAACTCGTTCCAGCGTTGATGCGACCAGCCTTTTCCTGGTGGCCGGCCCTCCGCCGGCGAGCCGACTGGGTGGCGGTTGAGGAAGGCTTCGATCTGCGCCTTCCAGGGATTGCGGTCGAGGACGTTGGCGTATTGCGTCGGGAACGGCAATAGCCCTGGTTGGCGAAGAAAGGTTTCCAGTGCCGCGCCGGTGGGACCGCTGCGAGCGACACTGTTGGGATCTTGCTCCGGGGCTGGCCCGGTTGTGGGGATGGGGAAGGGAAGGGTACCGGCTTCGACGGTCGGGTCGAGTTTCTCCGGGCCGAATTCCTCATACAGCAGCATCTGCTGGGTAAAGGGTTGTGCACCGAATAGCGGGCTGGCCAGGCCATTGGTGGGGTAATTGAAGGATGTCTGCTGAGCCGGCTGCAGAACGTTTTCAGTCCGTGGCGTGGTTCGGTCGCCGTACGCGCCGTTAGGCAACGCAAGCGCACCGTGGTTGCCCTCGGGCAACGACTTCAGCGCCTCCAGCGCTTGCTGCACGGCCACAGGGTCGGTGGGGTGGGGCGTGTAGGCCGAGGGGTCGGTCGGTGACGGTGGGCTGGTGTCGTCCATCGGCACGGCACTGGCAGAGGAAATTCCGAGTGCGATCAACAGCGCAGATGCAACGCCAGAATAGCGGAAAAGATCAAGGGTCGATCGGCGCTGCATAGGGTTGTTGTACATAGCGGTAACCTCGTTCCGTACCCGGTTGGGTGCTGCTGCGATGCCATATGAGTGTCAAACTGCCACTTTGTAATGGCAGGGGCAAAAAGCGCACCAACTTGGAGGGTCGAGGGTTATCGAAGAAAAAGCAGTTTTTATTCAATGGCTTGTATGCAGGCCCTGTAAAGGGCGCTAAGCCGGTTTTGTAGGTGGGTGGGGGGAGTTCCCCATTTCTGGTTATGGGTGAACATCTCCCCTCCGGCTGATCGAGAATCAGTCCAGATCCGCTGCCTGATGCCGCTCCGGCACCTGGGTTTCCTCATCTCCCCAGGTCCGGTTTACCCGTTGCCCACGCAGTACCGCAGGGCGTTTGGCGATCTCTTCTGCCCAGCGTTGCACGTGGGTGTATTGCTGCACATTGAGGAACTCACCCGCCGAATACAGGTTGCCCCGCACCAGCTGGCCGTACCACGGCCAGACGGCAATATCGGCAATGGTGTAGCTGTCACCCGCCAGATAGCGGTTTTCGCTGAGGCGGCGATCAAGCACATCGAGTTGGCGTTTCGCTTCCATGGTGAAGCGGTTGATCGGGTACTCGAACTTCTCTGGCGCGTATGCATAGAAATGTCCGAAGCCGCCACCAAGGTAAGGTGCCGAGCCCATTTGCCAGAACAGCCAGTTCAAGGTTTCCGTACGCCCAGCGGGGTCGGAGGGCAGGAAATGGCCGAATTTTTCTGCCAGGTACAGCAGGATCGAACCGGACTCAAACACGCGAATGGCCGGCTCCACGCTACGGTCCAGCAAGGCCGGTATCTTCGAGTTGGGGTTGATCTCGACAAAGCCGCTGGAGAACTGATCGCCTTCGCCAATGCGGATCAGCCAGGCGTCGTACTCGGCGGCGCTAACCCCGAGCGCCAGCAGTTCTTCGAGCAGGATGGTGACCTTCACGCCATTGGGGGTGGCCAATGAATAAAGCTGCAAGGGATGCTTGCCGACCGGTAGTACCTTGTCATGGGTCGGCCCGGCGACTGGCCGGTTGATGTTGGCGAATTCACCACCCGACGGGGCGTCATGCGTCCAGACCTTGGGCGGGGTATAGGGTGCTTTGCTCATTGGGTCAATTTCCTGGTTTGCTCAACGATTTGTAGATAGATTGGCTCGCAAATAACTGAAAGGAAGCAGTACATGTTCAAGATGAACGCCCTGGTCCCGGAACTGATCGTTTCCGACCTCGGGCAAAGCCTACGCTTTTACTGCGACGTGTTGGGCTTCAAGGTTGAGTACGACCGCGCGGAGGACAAGTTTGCCTTTCTGTCCTTCGGCAACAGCCAGATCATGCTCGAGCAAGACTGGCACACGGACTCGCCCTGGCGTGTTGGGCCATTGGAGCCGCCGTTTGGCCGTGGGATGAACCTGTCCATCGAATGCCCCGATGCCTTGGCGTTGGCAGGCGCTCTGGAGCGGGCAGGTTACACCCTTAGACAGGCGGTTGAGGAGCGTTGGTACCGTAGCAATGATCAGCACCGGGGGCAGCGGAATTTTCTGGTGCTTGATCCGGATGGGTATTTGCTGCGATTTGCTGAAGATCTGGGGTGGCGATAGGGGGACTGTGGGAGCGGGCCTTGCCCCGCGATCGGCTGCAAAGCAGCCGTAAACCTCAGCACGCGGTGCAGCTGCTACACCGCATCGGCTGGATTCGCTGCCGCTTCGCGGCAGATCGCGGGGCAAGGCCCGCTCCCACAGGGCGCTGCCCATTCAAGACTGCATCAAAGGAACCAGCGGTACTCCCGGGCGCTGATGTCCTGCATGAACGCCAGATGGTCCTGACGCTTGTTCTCGCAATAGACCATCACGAATTCACTGCCCAGGCTCTGGTTGACTACCGGGTGCTGGCGCATGGCACTGACGGCACTGAGCATGTCCTTGGGAAATTCGATGCCACTGCTGCGATCTTCGTTGAGCGGCGCGATGGGCTCCCGGGCGGCATCCAGGCCATGTTCCATGCCGCTGAGGATCGCGGCCAGGACCAGGTACGGGTTGGCATCGGCACCGGCCAGGCGATGTTCGATACGCAGGTTGCGCGGGTCGGATTCGGGGATGCGAATGCACGCGTCACGGTCCTCAAAACCCCAGCTGGCGCGGCTGGCCGCATTGACCATGGCGCCGTAGCGACGCATCGCATTGTGGTTGGCGGCGAAGATCGGCATGCAGCTGGGCAGCAGTTCCAGGCAGCCGGCCACGGCATGGCGCAACGGGCGCTGCTCATCGGCGGCGAGCAGGTTGTTGCCGTCCTGGTCATACAGGCTGACATGCACATGCATGCCGCTGCCCGGTGCCTCCAGGTAAGGCTTGCTCATGAAGCTGGCGCGCATGCCGTGCTTGAGTGCCACGCCACGGGTGCTGCGGCAGAACAGTGCGGCCCAGTCGGCAGCGCGCAGGCCGTCGTCGCAGTGGCCGAAGTTGATCTCGAACTGACCAGGGCCAAGTTCGGCAGTGATGACGTTAGCGTCCACGCCTTGTTCATTGGCAGCCTCGACCATCTCGCGCAGTACGTCGGAGTAACGTGACAGACGCTCGATGTGCATGTTCGGCTGGTCGTCGGGGTCATCGCTGAACGGGTCGCGGGGAAACTGTGGCAGACCTTCCTTGAGGCTGCGGTCGAACAGGTAGAACTCCAGCTCGAACGCGACTACCGGGCGAATGCCGCGACGCTGCAGACGCTGCAGGACCTGGGCGAGCACTTCCCGCGGTTCGAACTCGATGGGCGCGTGGGTGCCGTCGGAGCTGATCAGCATCTGCCCCAGCGGCTGGTTCTCCCAGCGCACCGGTTTGAGCGTGCCGGGGATCAGGCGCCGTGGCGCATCCGGGTCGCCATCGTGGAAGCAGTAGTCGCCGATCGGAAACAGACCGCCCTGGACGCCCAGCAGCACGCAGTTCTGCGGCAGCTTCAAGGGGCTGCCGGCGGCGACCTTCTCGAGCATGTCGATCGGGTAGCGCTTGCCATAGAAGTGCCCGGGAATGTCCAGGCTGATCAGGTCGACATAGCGCACCTCGGGGAATCGAGTGCGAAAGTCACGGACTTCAGTGAGCAGATCGGGAAAGCTTTTTGTTGTTGTCATCGATTGCGATCCTGCAGCGTGGTTCAACGGAATACCCAGAGCACCCGTGTCGGTTGCTCGGTGAGGTTGGCGTAACGAAACTGGCTGTGCGGCGGGAGCTGGAAGCTGTCGTTGGGACCCAGGGTCACCGGTTCTTCACTGTCATCGAGCCACAGGCTCAATTGCCCTTCGAGGACAAAGCCGCCTTGCTCGGAGCTGTCGTTCAAGTGGCCTTCGCCGCTGGTGGCACCGGGGGCCAGGTGACTTTCGAGCATGGAGAAACTGCCGGTGAGCTTGGGCGAGACCAGCACGTCGGTGATACCCCCGGCGTAGTAGAGCGTGCGCCGCTCTCCTGGGCGGGTGACCCAGTCCACTTCGCGTGGTTTGCTCAGGTTGTAGAAATAGGTGGTGGGCACATCCAGGGTTTCGCTGATGGCGGTCAGGTCGGCCACGGTGGGGCGCGACAGGCCACGTTCGACCTGGGACAGAAAGCCCACCGAGCGATCAATGCGCTGGGCCAGTTCGCCCAGGGTCAGGTTGCGGTGCTTGCGCAGGTCACGGATCAGGATCGCCAGGCCTTCGATTTCATCCTGCATGTCCATGGTGCTGTCCTCTCAAAGGTTGTCGCGCAGGCGGTACCAGGCCTTGGCCGCGGCTTCCAGCGGGGCGGCGAGCAGATCGCCGCCGGGGAAGCGGCCGTTGTCGATGGCCTGGTACAACGCCAGCAAATCGTTGTCGCCGAGAATGGCATCGCTGACGGCGCGGGCGCCGGCCAGGGTCGGCAGTACGCCATGCCCGGAGAAACCCTGCAACCAGTAGCGTTGACCGCTGCGGCCAATGTCCGGGGTACGCCGCAGGCTGCAATCCAGATGCCCGCCCCAGGCATGCTCGATGGCAACCCCGCGCAACTGCGGGAAGGCGCGTTCCAGCACCGGGCGGGTGGCGGCGGCAACGTCTTGGGGAATGCCGCCCAGATAGGTGCAGCCACCGCCAAACAACAAGCGGTGATCAGGGGTCAGGCGGAAATAATCCGGTACGAACTGGTTGTCGATCACGCAGCTGTTTCGGGGCAGCAACGAACGTGCGAAGGCGGGGTCCAGGGGCACAGTCGCCACCTGGTAGGAGCCCACTGGCAGCAGGCGCCGCGACAGTTGTCGGTCAAGCTTGTCGATGTAGGCATTGCAAGCCAGGACCAGGACATCGCTGCGCACCTCGCCGTGTTCGGTGCGGGCAACGAAGCCATTGGCGGTTTCACGGTAATCGAGTACGCGGGTCTGTTCGTACAGGCGTCCACCGGCCTCTTCAATCGCCGATGCCAGGCCTTGGGCCAGTTTCAACGGGTTGAGGTGCGCACCTTGCGGGTCGTACAGCGCGGCCTGGTAACGTGGGCTGTCGATCCACTCCGGCAAGGCTTCACGCTCGATCAGTTGCAGCTCGTTGTATCCCCATTTTTCGCTGGCTTCGCGTTGGGCTTCGCGCAGCATGCCGACGCGCCGGGGCAGCACGGCGGTCCACAGGCTGCCGGGACGGTAGTCGATATCGAAACCATGGCGTTCAGGAAGTTCACGCATCTCGTGGGCGGCCCAGCACATGCTGTCCCACAAACGGCGCGTGCGTTCCATACCGAGATGCTTTTCCAGTGGCGGCATGTCGCACGACCAGCCCAGCAGCGCCTGCCCGCCATTGCGCCCCGAGGCCGCCCAGGCCACACGGCTGGCCTCCAGCAATGTCACCCGCTTGCCCGCCAGCGCCAGACGCACGGCCGTATGCAAACCACTGAAGCCGGCACCGATGATCAGCACCTCGGTGTCCAGGCGCTCATGCAGGGTAGGGCGCAGCGGGATGGCACCGGGGTAGGTGCGGGCGTAGTAGCTGGCGACATGCTGGGCGGATTGCTTGAACATGGCGGGTCTCGTGAATTTTTATTGGTATATTTTCATGAAAAACTACCAGATAAATTTCACGAGTCCAAGCCCCCATGGATTTAAAGGCGTTGCCCGCGGCAACGCTCATTGCACTTGCAGCGGGCTGGTGCGGGCGTTGAGCAGCCGCTGACGCAGCAGGTCATAGGCCCAGTTGTAGGCCATGGTGTACGGCAGCATGAAGACGAAGAAACCGATCTCCAGCATGAACGCCTGCACCAGCGACAGGTTGAGCATCAGCGCGGCGATAGGCACACCGATCACCACAAAACCGATCTCGAAGCCGCTGGCATGCAGGGCCCGTACCTTGACGCTGCGCTTGACCCGCTCAGCCGGCCAGAGCCGGTCGAACACGCTGTTGTAGAGCATGTTCCAGAGCATCGCCACGGTCGACAGCACCACGGCCAGGGTGCCGACTTCGAGCATCGAGCGATTGAGCAGCCAGGCGCCGAGCGGGGCACAGATCAGCACGGCAATGGCCTCGAAGCCTACGGCGTGGACGATACGCTCGACGAAGGATTTGTTGGAAACACGCATGACATCACCTGGAACGATTGGATTCGACGAGGTGATTGTCATCGCTTTTTTGCTTATGTTAAAAATGTATTCCATCGATAAAAGCGATAGACCAATGCGCTATTCCCCCGAAGCCCTACACGCCTTTGTCGAAGCCGTCGCCCTTGGCTCCTTCTCGGCAGCGGCGCGCAAGTTGCGCAAAAGCCAGTCGACCATCAGTGCCGCGATCTCCAACCTTGAGGCCGACCTGGGCGTCAGCCTGTTCGATCGCCAGGCTCGTCACCCGGTGCTGACCGAAGCCGGGCGCAAGGTGCTCGGGCACGTCCAGGAGATCCTTGCCGCCAGCGAACGACTCGACGAGCTGAGCATCCGCCTGGCCGATAACGTCGAACCGCGGCTGACCATCGTCCTCTCGGACATGTATCAGCTCACCCCGGACAATCAGGTGATGCACCAGTTCGAGCAGCGCTACCAGGATATCGAACTTGAATGCATGATCGCTGAAGGGGGGGATGTCTTGAGCCTGCTGCAAAGCGGCCGCGCGCACCTGGGGTTGCTGGCGGCGCAAGCGCATTACCCGCCGGATATCGGCGTGCGCAGATTGCCCGGGCAAGCGCAGATGGGCATTTTCGTTGCCAGCGGACACCCGCTGGCAGCACTGCAGCAACCGACCCAGGCGCACCTGGCCAGCCATCGCCAGCTGTACCTCAATACCTATGCCGACAGCGAGAACAAACCGCAGGGGCGAGTCTGGTCGGCGCCGGATTACCTGTTGCTGCTGGAAATGACCGAGCAAGGTTTCGGCTGGGCCGAGTTGCCGCACGGTCTGGTGCAGCAGTATGGCCACGGCCAGTTGGTAGAGCTGGTGCTGGGTGGATGGCCGCGTCCGATTGCCGTGGATGCTGCCTGGTCGCGACTCAGCCCACCAGGGCCGGCGGGGTTGTGGTTGCTGGACTGGTTGACTCGGGAGCACTGAAAGCACCCTGGTACAGCTGCACACGGTTACGGCCTTGGTCCTTGGCCGCATACAGCGCGTTGTCGGCCATCGACAGCAGGCGTGAAAGCTCATGCTCGCCGGCATTGCCGGCAACGATGCCGATGCTGACGCTCAGTACGCCGGCGTCCAGCAGCGGCAAGGCGTGAAAGCTGTTGCAGATGCGTTGGGCGATCCGCAGTGCCTCGTGTTCATCAGCGTTGCCGAGCAGGCAGGCGAACTCTTCACCGCCGATGCGAGCGAACACATCTGCCTGGCGAATGCTCTGGCTGGCGACCTGACTGAAGGCGATCAGCGCCTGGTCACCGGTCTGGTGACCGTAGGCATCGTTGAGCCGTTTGAAGTGATCCAGGTCGCACAGCAACAGGGCCGCCGGCTCGCCGCGGCGGGCACAGTCCGCCAGCAACTGCGCGCCACGCGACATGAATGCGCGACGGTTGCCGATGCCGGTCAGCGGGTCGGTATAGGCGGCAGCCTTGAATTTCAGCTCGGTGCGTTCGCGCACCATGGCCAGGGTGACATAGGCGATGCCGATGGCGTAGAGCATTGATTCGAACAGCAGGAAAGCGAAAAAAATCGTGCCGTGGCCAGTGCTGGCAAGCGCATGCTCCAAGGATACGCCTTGGTCGGCGAAGCTGCGCACGGCGTAAAAGCCAGTGTGCGCCAGGGTCAGTAGCAGCGCAGGCAGGTAAGCCACTTCCAGGCGCTTGCGGTTGCGCCACAACTCGAACACTGACAGGCCGCCATAGACGGCAGTGAGCAGCGAATACAGGGTCACGCGCAGGCCAAGGTCGCCGTAGAAGCCTGGCATCAGCCCCCATAACGACCAGAACAGCGCGCCGGCGAATATGCCTGGCAGGTGCGCGGGACGACCGCCGAACACACGCATGGCGGTCCAGTTCAGCGCTGCCCCCAGCAGCAGGACGATATTGCCCAGCACCAGGGAAATGAAGTTGGGGGCCTGGCCACGCAGGCTCACCAGGGTTGCGCCGAGGGCGGCAAGTATCAGCATGCTCCCCAGGTAGCCGAGGGTTTGCTCGCGTACGCCGCGGCTCCAGGCGTGCAGGGTCAACAGGCCCATCAGGCCGAAAATGAACACGGCCACCATCAATAGGGTCGGGATGCTCAGCAGCACTCGTATCGCTCTCCATGCGGCCTTGCGCCGGTTTTCCGCGGCATGCTAGCCGAGCAGATGGTACTTTGCCAGCAGTCTGCTGCCGTCATCGGGTCAGACAAAATGCGTGGGTGCGTCACATTGTTGTGCCTGCGCGTCGCTTCGATTGCGGGGGGCTCAAGGCCTGAGGTATCAGTACCGCAACTGCCGCCACTCAAGAGCGGTAGATTACAAGGAAAGTCATCCAATGCCCCATTTCAAAAATGCGATCTCCCTGGCGCTTCTGTTGCTGGCCGCGCCCATGGTCAATGCCCAGCCTGCAAGTGCAGAGTCTGGCGCCGTACCCTCCAACCTGTTGGTCGATGCAGTGGCCTGGCGCCAGACTGCCGCGGAGTTCCGCGCGTTGTACTATCAAGGTTTCAACGTCGCCAAGGCACGCCTGGACCAGGCATTGGCCAATCAGAAACCGGGAGACAAGAAACCGGCGATCATCAGCGATATCGACGACACCATCCTCAGCAGCAATACCTACTGGGGTTTTCTGATCGCCCAGGGCAAGGAGTTCTTTGATGATGCGGTCTGGGACCGGTGGGTGGCTGACAATGGCCCGACGCCTACCCCAGGTGCCCTCGAGTTTCTGGAGTATGCCAAGTCCCGTGGCGTGGAAATCTTCTACGTGTCCAGCCGTGAGCAGGGCGACAAGACCTATGAGTACGCCCTGAACAACCTGCGCAAATACAAGGTGCCCTACGCCGACGAGGCCCATGTGACCATTCTGCGCGAGAGCTCGAACAAGGAACCTGCGCAACAAAAAATCGCCGGGCAATACAACGTGTTGCTGAAGTTGGGTGACAACCTCAACGACTTCGAGCGCAGCTTCTATCTCGACAGTGTCGACAAGCGGGCGCAGCAGGTGGACGACAGCCGCGACAAGTTCGGCAGCCAGTACATCATCTTCCCCAACCCCACCGACGGCCATTGGCTCAAAGCCATTTTCGGTGAGTCGGAGCCAGCCGACACGCCGGCCAACCGGGCCAAGTTTCGCGAGGCGGCGGAGCGGGGCGGCTGGAAACCGGCCAGCTGATGACACAAAAGCATCCCGCCAGCGACACGCGCGGCGGGATGTCTGGCTTTGCCGAGCAGGTTTTCGCTAGGCCCGCTGGATGTCAAATTGCAGGCCAACCGGTGCGGCCTGCAGCTCGCCACGGCGGACCATGCGCCGCTCGGCAGGGGCCGCAGCGACGGCGGCCGCGGCATTGGCTGCCTTGATGACAATGAAGGTCGCTTCGTTGCCGACCTTCAGCCCATAGTCGCTTTTCTCCATCACGGCGGCGCCCGCCGACGTGGCCATGGTCAGGGCCACATTCAGCTCTTCATCGCTGTAGAAACCCGAGCGGTAGCCGATCAGCATCGCCCGCTGGAGCATGTCGGCGTTGCCGTAAGGCCACCAGGCATCGCGAATATTGTCGTTACCGGCGAATACATTCACCCCGGCGGCGCGCAGGCGCAGGATCGGCGGGAAGGCGTGATCGCCCGGGGCGTTGGTGAGGATCGACACCCCGGCGTTCGCGAGGGTGGCGCCAATGCGCTCAAGCACATCCTCAGGCACTTGGCCCAGGGCATAGGCATGGCTGACACTCACGCGCCCTTGCAGGCCCGCGGCGCAGGTGCGGGCGGCGATCCGCTGCAGTTGCTCGACCCCTTGCAAACCCGGCTCGTGCAGGTGAATGTCGACCTTTACCCCGTGACGTTCGGCGATCCCGAACACCACATCCAGCTGACCTTCGGCATCGCCATCGAGCGTCGTCGGGTCGATACCGCCAATGACTTCGGCACCCTCGCGTATGGCGGCCTCCAGCACATCGGCCGTGCCCGGGCAGGACATCACCCCGGCCTGGGGGAAGGCCACCAGTTCAATGTCGACGATACCGCGCCACTTCTCTCGCGCCTGCATCACTGCGTGCAGGTTGCTCAAGCCGGTAGTGGCATCGACATCGACATGGCTGCGCATCGCTACCGTACCGAATGACACCGCCTGGCTGATCAGCGCATCGGCACGTTCGACCATTGACGGCGCCAGGGCCAGTTCACGTTTTTCCACGGCCAGGCGTTCACGCAGGCTGCCGACCGGCTGATGCGGATGCCAGCGGTCGCCGACAAAACTCTTGTCCAGGTGGATATGGCCGTCGATGAATCCCGGCAGCAGCAGTTGCCCGCCCAGGTCGATGCGCTCCACACCTTCAATGGCGCCCAGATCAGCGCCCAGGCGAGCGATACGGCCATCGGCGACGGCCAGGGACAGCGGACTGCCGTCGGCAGCGACGGCATTGACGAATACACGATCAAACATTTCACGACCTCTTGGTGGAGGCCGCACACCCTATAAAAGTGCCGGGGTATCGGCCAATTAAATATCGGGATCGATAGCAGTGGATTCGTGAATGCCCTTGTTTCAGCCGCCGATCAGGTGCTTGAGCGGGTGATAGTCGGCCTTCAGATTGTGGGTGGCTTTGAGGATCGCCTCTTCAATGCCGCTCAGGTGAGTGCACACCAGTTCGATGGCGGCGGCCTGATCGCCGGCTTCGAGGAACTCGATCAGGCGCAGGTGCTCATTGCCGCGGCAGGCTTCATGGCGTTCGTCATCGAGGGTCGAGGCATACAGCGAGCCGCGCTCGATCAGCTTGCGGAACCAGTCCAGAAGCACCGGGTTGTCCAGCACTTCAGCGAGGCGCAGGTGGAATTCACCGAGCAGATTGACGTAGCGCGCGTGATCACCGGCATCGGCCGCCGCTTCTTCTTGTGCCACATGCAGACGCAGGGGCTGTAGCAGGCTCTTGTCGGCGCGGCGGCAGAGCTCGGTGACAATGCCGATCTCGATCAGGCGCCGGGTTTCGAACACTGAACGGATGTCTTCATCGCTGGGCAGCGAGACCCAGGCGCCCTTGTTCAGCTCGGTGGACACCAGCCCGTCGCCTTCCAGCTGCTTGAGTGCGGCGCGTACCGACGTGCGGCTGACCTTGAACAGCTCCGCAAGCGAGGACTCGCCCAGTTTCATGCCGGGGCGCAGGGTGCGTTTTCTGATTGCCTCGTGGACCCCCAGGTAGACGCGCTCTACGGTCGATGCGGGGAGTTTTTCCGTCATTACCAGCTCCGTGATTCCTTGATTGCGCCAGCATGCCGGAAATGTGCGGTGACCAAAAGTTTCATGGTGAAAATGATCAGGCCTATCGCGGGGCAAGCCCGCTCCCACCGGGATCTGTAGGAGCGGGCTTGCCCCGCAATAGTGTGTGCATTGGTATCGAATAATTGTATACGCGCTACCTACTTCTGTTACCCGTGTTCTCATTCTTGTCACTTTGCACGCTGACCATTCGGTCAAATAAATTGGCTCTTCAGTGTGACTTTCTAAAAATTTAAATTTTTATAAATCAATTAGTTAATTCAAATGGTCAAGTAATGCGGCGATTCACTTGCCCGTCCTTTGGCACACATATTGTTCCTCGAAAATCGTAATACGAAAATTGCATACAATTTTTGTATGCATCGGCGTCCAGGCGCCGACAGCGGTCCCAACTCTCAAATCCAACAATAATTTGCTGTAGCACCACAGGCGCTGCAGCAGGAGCCCGGGGAACATGCAATTGGATACTTCCAAACCTCTGGATACCGCGTACCTGTCACCTGACCCTGCCATCTCTGCGCAGGTGTCCGGGCATGCCAGCTTAAGCCCCAGGCTGCACAATGCCGACCTTGCCCCGACCAAAGCCGCCGGACGGCGCTGGGGCGGTTACAGCATCTTCGCCTTGTGGACCAACGATGTGCACAACATCGCCAACTATTCGTTTGCCATGGGCCTGTTCGCTCTCGGCCTGTCCGGCTGGCAGATGCTCGCGGCCCTGGCCGTCGGTGCGGCGCTGGTGTACTTCTTCATGAACCTGTCCGGCTACATGGGGCAGAAAACCGGAGTACCGTTCCCGGTAATCAGCCGCATGAGCTTCGGTATCTACGGTGCGCAACTGCCAGCGATCATCCGTGCGGTGATCGCCATCGCCTGGTTCGGCATCCAGACCTACCTGGCTTCGGTGGTGTTGCGGGTGTTGTTGGTGGCGATCTGGCCGTCGCTGGCAAGCTTCGATCACAACGCCATCCTCGGTCTCTCAAGCCTGGGCTGGGCCAGCTTCGTCGCCATTTGGTTCGTGCAGCTGGTGATTCTGACCTTCGGCATGGAGATGGTGCGCAAGTACGAATCCTTTGCCGGCCCGGTGATCCTTTCAACCGTGCTGGTGCTGGCGGTGTGGATGTATCTGCGGGTGGATGGCAACCTGGCCTGGTCGGTGGGTGAACCGTTGACCGGGGTGAAGATGTGGACGCAGATCTTCGCCGGCGGCGCGCTGTGGCTGGCGATTTACGGCACGCTGATTCTCAACTTCTGTGACTTCGCGCGTTCTTCGCCGTGCCGAAAGACCATCCGCGTCGGCAACTTCTGGGGCCTGCCGGTGAACATTCTGGTGTTCGCGGTGATCAGCTTCGTGCTGTCCGGTGCGCAGTTCAGCATCGATGGCACAGTCATCGACAGCCCGACCCAGATCATTGCCGCGATTCCCGACAAGACCTTCCTGGTACTCGGCTGCCTGGCGTTCCTGATCGTCACCGTGGCGGTGAACATCATGGCCAACTTCGTCGCCCCGGCCTTCGTCCTTTCAAGCCTGGCCCCGAGCCGCCTGAACTTCCGTCGCGCCGGCCTGATCAGCGCCACCCTGGCGGTGCTGATCCTGCCCTGGAACCTTTATAACAGCCCGCTGGTGATCGTCTACTTCCTCTCCGGCCTGGGGGCGCTGCTGGGCCCGCTGTACGGGATCATCATGGTCGACTACTGGCTGATCCGCAAAGCCCAGGTGCACGTCCCGGACCTCTACAGCGAGGCGGCCTGCGGCACTTATCACTACACCCGTGGGGTCAACTACAAGGCCATCGCCGCCCTGGTGCCCTCGGCCATCGCCGCAGTCCTGCTGGCCCTGGTACCGGCATTCAGCGAGCTGACACCGTTCTCCTGGCTGTTCGGCGCGGCCATTGCCGGTGGCGTGTACTACCTGATTTCCGATCGCAAAAAACATTACGTGGACTGTTCCGGCGAGCACTTTGCCGTCGACAGCGCCCAGCACTGAGCGTCACGCACAAGGAACCGAGTCATGAGAATACTGGTAGTCAACGTCAACACCACCGTGTCGATCACCGAAGCCATTGCCCGCCAGGCGCGCAGCGTGGCGTCTCCGGGTACTGAAATCGTCGGTCTGACCCCGCGTTTCGGCGCCGAGTCGGTGGAGGGCAACTTCGAGAGTTACCTGGCAGCAATTGCCGTGATGGAGCGGGTGCTCAGCTACGATCAGCCCTATGATGCGGTGATCCAGGCCGGTTACGGTGAACATGGCCGTGAAGGTTTGCAGGAGCTGCTCAATGTGCCGGTGGTGGACATCACCGAAGCGGCTGCCAGCGTGGCCATGCTGCTGGGGCATAGCTACTCGGTGGTGACTACCCTGGATCGCACTGTGCCGCTGATCGAGGATCGCCTCAAACTGGCCGGGTTGGACAGCCGCTGTGCCTCGGTGCGTGCCAGTGGCCTGGCGGTGCTGGAGCTCGAAGAAGATCCCGAGCGGGCAATCGGGGCGGTTGTGGCTCAGGCGGAGGAGGCGGTGCGTATCGACAAGGCCGAGGTCATTTGTCTCGGTTGTGGCGGCATGGTCGGGCTGGATGAGCGCATCCAGGCGCGGACCGGTGTGCCGGTGGTGGATGGCGTGACGGCGGCGGTGGCGTTGGCCGAGTCGCTGGTGCGCTTGAAGCTGAGCACCTCCAAGGTTCGCACCTATGCGCCGCCGCGTCCGAAGGAGATTCTCGGTTGGCCGCGGGCTTTGCTGGGCTGAGCGTTTTTCATTATGCCAATACCCCTCAAAACAGGCTCTTCACGGAATCCTGAGGGATGATTCTGGGAGTGGGGTGCTGGGGCTGTGAGCTTATCCATTTTGTGTGGTGACGCTGGTGGCCCCTTCCGCCTTTACGGCGGCCTACTTTTTTCTTGGAAAAAGTAGGCATGGAACTGTCCCTTGGCAACGGACGCCAAGAAGCTGGGTGTTAAGGATTCCGCCTCAAGCCCTTTGCATAAGCGTTCGGTGAACGATAACCCAACGCCGAATGCAGCCGACTGCTGTTGTAGAAACCATGGATGTAGCTCGCGATTGCCCCATAAGCTAGCCTCTTGCTCTGATAGACCCCGCTTGCTTCTTCCTTCTTAAGCGTAGCGAAAAAGCTTTCAGCGACGGCATTGTCCCAGCAGTTTCCTTTGCGGCTCATGCTCTGCGTAAAGCCTTTTTCGGCCAATGCTTGGCGAAATTTGCTGCTCGTATATTGGCGTCCCTGGTCGGAATGGAACACAACCCCAGAAGGCCCCAAACTGGCGTTCCAAGCGTTGATAAATGCGCGCTCAACCAAATCATCCGGCATCCTGTCCGCCAAGCTGTAGCCCAGCACCTGGCGGGTCTGGATGCTTAAGACCACCGCCAGGTACAGCCAGCCTTCTCGGGTTGAAATGTAGGTGATGTCGCTCACCCAGGCTGGATTGGCGCTCTGTACCGAAAACTGACGGTCAAGCACATTGCGTGCGACAGGCTGGAAGTGGCGACTGTCCGTGGTCTGGGGCCGGAAGCGAGCCTTGGGTTTGCCATGGATACCTTCCTCGTGCATCAGCCGCGTAACCCGTTTGTGGCCGACTCGATGAGGTATCTGACGCAATGCCTCGACCAACCGTGGCCGCCCATAGGTGCTTCGACTGGCGGCATGGATCCTGCGCAGATCAATTCGAATCTGTTTGTCTGGATCTGGGCGAACCGGGCGGTTTAGGTAATCGTAAAATCCTGAAGCTGACACGCCCAACACCCGGCACAACAAACGCACCGGGAACTGAGCCCGCTCTTTAGCGACGAAGGCGTATCTCACCTGGACTCTTTGGCAAAGAATACCGCCGCCTTTTTTAGGATTTCACGCTCCATTTTGAGTTCAGCATTCTCGGCCCGTAATCGCGCCAGCTCGCTGCTCTCCTTGGTAACAGGTTGACGCTCCGGTGAACTCAACGGAAGACCTTTGCGTGACGCATCGACCCAGTTATCCAGCGTCTTAACAGACATCTCTAGCTGACGAGCGGCTTCGGTTCTGCCGACCGTTTCAGCCAGTGCAACAGCTTGGGCCTTGAATTCGTCGGTGTAGCTACGGCGATTTGGTGGGTACATGGGAACCTCCAAGTTAGCGATGTAAGTATCGCTTCTTGGCGTCCGTTGTCATGGGACAGTTCCAGCAAAACCGCTCGCTCCTGCATCCGGCCCTACGCTGCGCTCCGGGTCCCTTCGCTCCGGCACCTTCCGGGGCCACGCGGCCTACGACTTGCTTCGCCAAGTCTACGGCTCGCGCTCTTCGGCTACGCTGAAGGTGCTACGCACTGGCCCCTACAGGCACCTACGCTCAGCCTTCTGAAGTCGCAATCCGCGGCGCCTGAAATTGCGTGTATGAAGATCAAGAGCAACACGTTGAAGCGGGATTTTCCCGCGATGCGATGTAACTGGCGGGTCGATATCGCGGGGCAAGCCCGCTCCCACCGGGAGATCAATTAACCCGGTGGGAGCGGGCTTGCCCCGCGATGACATCCTGGCTCCGCCAGAATCAGATTTCGAAGATGCGTCAGCACAGGCGCCACCCGTAACTTTGCGACTTCAGGAGGCTGAGCGTAGGTGTCTGGAGGGGGCTGGTGCGTAGCACCCTTCGGCCTTAGCCGAAGTTCGCGAGCCGTAGACTTGGCGAAGCAAGTCGTAGGCCGCGATGCCCCTGGAAGGCACCGTAGCGAAGGGACCCGAAGCGCAGCGTAGGGCCGTATGCAGGAGCAGGCGGCTTTGCCTACTTTCCCCAAGAGGAAAGTAGGCCGCCGTAAAGGCGGAAGGGGCCGGCAGCGTCGCCACATCAAATGGATAAGCTCACAGCCTCAACAACCCAACCCAACGATCATACCCCCGGGATTCCGCGAAGAACCTCAAAAAAGGAGTACAGGCATCCAAGTCAACGACGCAGTTTGGCGCAATGATCCTGAACCGGTTGTGCCGCCGTGTACCACACATAATCAGCACTTTCGGCAGTCACCTTCTTGCCCACCTCAGCCAGAATCAGCACCTGGTTACCTTCGCCCGCACCCAGATCGCTCAAGTGCAGCGGCACCCCCAGATCCTTGCGTACATGGAAGGCCCCGGCCAGCAACACGGCAGGCGTGGGTGCGGCCAACAGGCTTTCGGCCATGCGCCGGTCGCGCTGCTGCTGCACAGCGAGCATCGCTGGCATCTGCGATTCGGGCAGCAAGCCGCAATGCGACTCGCGGATATCCTCGAGCAGCGTGGCTTGCACTTCAGGACGGGTGGACGCTGCACCTTCGAGCACTGGCCGCTGTTTGTAGATCTGCATGATCTGCGAGCGATTCAGGTTGGCCGAGAGCAACGGATACGGCTGGCGCAGGGCATAGGTGACCAGCGCGCCGTAGACACCCCAGTCCCAGTTGGCCTGCCAGGCCAGTGCCTGGAACGCATCGCTCGGCGGTTGCCCGGCACGGGTCGTGGCTTGCGCTGCATCGACCTTGTCCTGCTGCTCCGGGTTGAGCATTTCCATCAGCAAGCTGCCTTGCGGCCGTTGGCCGGCCAGCTCGCGCAGCAGCCACAGTTGCAGGGCGTGGTGATCAGGGTTGTCGTGTTGTTCGCCGACCAGCACCCGTGGCGCGGCGGCCAGGCGCTGAACCAGCTCTGGTGGGGTCAGGGTCCGGCCGCTGGCCAGTTCGCGGATCACCCCAAGATCAGCGTGATCGCGCCCCTGTGGCGCGATCGGGGCCGGTGGTGGCAGTACGTCTCGGGTTTGGCAGGCCGCCAACAGGCTGACCAGGCAGAGCAACAGAAGGCGCATCGGGATTCCTTGCTAAAGAGTTACCCCTCGATCACGGCAGGATGAGGGGGCGGTTTCAGCGCGCGATGATCAACGGGTGGCCGCGTTCCGGGTGTTGGTGAATGAGCACTTGCAGTCCATACACCGCCGCCAGTGCATCGGCGGTCAGCACCTCTGACGGTGGGCCATAGGCGTGAGGCAGGCCGTCTTGCAGCAACAGCAGTTGATCGCAGTAGCGCGCCGCCAGATTGAGGTCGTGGAGGATCACCATCACCGCCGCGCCACGTTCGGCGAAGTCACGCACCGCTTGCAAAATGGTGTGTTGATGCAACGGGTCGAGCATCGATGTCGGTTCGTCGAGCAGCAGCGTCTGGCCCTCGGCGCCGGGCCAGAGCTGGGCCAGTACCCGGGCCAGGTGCACGCGTTGCCGCTCACCACCGGACAGCGCCAGGTAGCTGCGTTGCGCCAGGTGCAAGGCGTCAGCCGCCGCCAGCGCTTCGGTGACGATTTCGGCATCGCGCACGCGACCGCTGGCGTGGGGCAGGCGCCCCATGCCGACCACCTCATTGACCGGAAAGGCGAAGTTCAGGCTTGAGCTCTGCGGCAGCACCGCCAGGCGCTTGGCACGCTCCTGGCCGGGCCAGTCGGCAAGCTTGCGTTGATCAAGGCTGACATTGCCTTCGGTGAGCGGTAACTCACCGCACAGCGCTGCCAGCAGGGTGCTCTTGCCTGCGCCGTTAGGGCCGAGAACGCCGAGCACTTGCCCAGGGGGCAACTGAATGTCGATATTGGCCAGTACCGTGCGATGGCCGCGGCGTACCAGCAGGTTGTCTGCTTCAAGCATCAGGTGCGCCCCCGTACCAGCAAAAAGAGGAAGAACGGCGCGCCAATCAGTGCCGTGACGATGCCGATCGGCAACTCGGCAGGTGCCAACAGCAGGCGTGCAATCAGATCGGCCAACAGCAACAGACCCGCGCCAGCCAGCAACGACGCGGGCAGCAGCACCCGATGGTCCGGGCCGACCAGCAAGCGCATCAGATGCGGTACCACCAGGCCGATGAAGCCGATCAACCCCGCTGCCGCAACCGCGGCACCGACGCCCAGGGCGGTGCACAACACCAGCTCCAGTTTGATCCGTTCGACGTCGAAGCCCAGGTGACGTGCCTCCGATTCACCCAGCAGCAGCGCGTTGAGTGCAGCGGCGCGGCGCGGCAACCACAAGGCAACCGCTACGGCCACGATCAATAACGGCCATAAGCGTTGGTAACTGGCGCCGTTGAGGCTGCCCAGGTTCCAGAAGGTCAGGGTGCGCAGGGTGGCGTCATCGGCCAGGTAGGTGAACAGACCCACCCCGGCACCGGCCATGGCGGTCATCGCCACACCGGCCAGCAACATGGTGGCGACGTTGGTCTGGCCATTGCTGCGCCCGAAGCGGTAAACGATGGCCGTGACGATCAGGCCGCCAGCGAAGGCGCACACCGACAGCACATAAGGCTCGATGGCCGCCGGCAGTCCGCCGACCAGACTACCGCCGACGATGGCGATGGCCGCCCCCAGCGCTGCGCCGCCCGATACGCCGACCAGGCCCGGGTCGGCCAAGGGGTTGCGGAACAACCCCTGCATGGCTACCCCGGACAACGCCAGCACCGCGCCGACAGCAATGCCAAGCAGCGTGCGCGGCATGCGGATCTGACCGAGGATCAGGTCTGCCTGTTGTGTGGCGTCGCCTTCCAGCGGCAGACCGATCAGACGTAACCCGGCCTTCAGTGTTTCGCCCAAGGGCAGGCTGACCGGCCCGAGGGCCAGCGACAGCCAGACCACCAACACCAGCACCAGTCCCAGAGCGAGCAGCATCGGCCGCGGTCGGACAATTGCCGTCATTGGCCAGCCTCGGCGCTCAGCGTCTTGGCGTGCGGATAGAAGGCTGCGGTCAGCGTCGCCAGGGTATCCGGCACCCGCGGACCAAGGCCACCCACCAGCAGGGTCGGGTCGATCACCAGCACACGACCGTCACGACCGGCCTGGGTTTGCGCCAGTACCGGGTTCTGCTCAAGCAGCGCGGTACGTGCTGCGTCGCCTTGCAGACGACTACCGGCCAGGAGAATGACTTGCGGATCGAGGGCCAGCATGGCTTCGCTGGACACTGGCTTGTAGCCAGTGTGTTCGCCCAGGCTTTGGCCACCGGCTTGCTCGATCATCCAGGCCGCCAGGGTGTCCTTGCCAGCCACCTGCAGGTTGCCCCCGGAATGACTGAGCAATAGCAATACCCGTGGCGCCGGGTGCTGTTGACGGGCCTGTTTGACCACGGCGGCCTGCTGTTGCAGACGCTGCTGGTAGTTGCTCAGCAGGGCCTGTGCCTGGGTCTGCTGGCCCAGCAATTGGCCCAGCGTTGTCAGGTTTTGTTGCAAGGCGGGCACATCGGCCTTGGCCGACAGCAGCTCGATGCGTACACCCGACGCCTTGAGTTGTTCCAGAACAGGCGGCGGCCCCATTTCATTACTGCCGACCAGAATGTCCGGACGCAGGGCCAGAATGCCCTCGGCCGCCAGCGCGCGCTGGTAACCGATGGCGGGCAGGTTGTGCAACGAGCGCGGGTACTGGCTGGTGCTGTCGACACCGACCAGCTTGCTTTCGCCGCCCAGGGCTACGACCCATTCGCTGAACGCACCGCCAGCGCTCACCCAGCGCTGGGGCAGGGCATCGCTGGCACTGGCCAGCTGGCTGAACAGCACAGCAGCGCAGGCCAGGAGGATTTTCTTACGCATCTAGGTGCTTCCTTAGACGGTCATCGGAGTCGCGGATTCTGCCAGAGTACGCCAGTCGTCTCGCTCCGGCACACCTGGTTTGCGCACACCAAACAGCTGGATGACCAGTTCGCCGTTGGCGTCGAAGCCCTCGTAGCTGGTGACGATGCCGTCGACACTTGGCTTGCGTACACGCCACAGTTCGGTGATGCCGGTGGTTTTCAGGTGCAGGTTGAACGCAGGATCGAGGACGTTGAACCAGGTGTCCATCCAGCGCAGGTTGCTGACCGGGCCCGAGTGAATCTGGATGCAGTGCTGGTTACCGACGAACACCATGATCGGTACTTCACGCTTGCCGGCTTCTTCAATCAGGTTGGTCAGCTCGACGGTGGCCAGCGGTTCAGCCCATTGATGACCTGCCAGGCGCAAAGCCTGGGTGCGCGCTACATCATTGCGCTTGAGCAGGGCGAAGAAGTCGTGAGTGTCCTGCAGGGCGGACCACTCAGTGCGCAGCTTGTCGGCATCGACTTCGCTGTCCGCACGCGGGGCTTTGGCGGCTGGCAGCGGTTGCAGGTCCAGTTCGACGCTTTGTTCTTCGGCACGGAAACGTTCAACCAAAGGCGCCCAGGCGGCTTGTTCGCTGGTGGCGGTGAGGAACACCTTGTGCACGGCGGTGCCTTGGCGGTCGAAAATCTGGATGCTGCGCTGCGGTCCGCGTGCAGTGTTTTCGTCGACGGCAAACACACTGGCCCAGCCGCTGAGGAACAGGCGCAGGTCGATGTCCGGTGACAGCACCATGCCCATCTGGCCGCTGCCCATGATGGTCACCTCGTGATACACGCCTTTGCGTTCATGCACGCAGTGTTCGTTGCGGGTCAGCGCCATGATGTAACCCAGCTCGCCCAGTGCAGGCAGCAGCGTTTTCCATTCCGGGCGCAGACGCACAGTATCGACGCCCAGGCGGCTGGCGGTCAGTTCGGCTTCGCTGACACCGAGCTTGGCGGCAGCATCGCGGGCGCGCAGGCCCGATTGCTCGGTGCGCAGTTGTTGCCACTGCTGGTAAAGCTCAGGTCCGGCAGCCAGGGCGAGCGTTGGGGCGGTCATGGTGAACTCCTTCAGGGTCATCGGTTCGCCGTAAGGGCGAATTCTATTGGTATTTCCACACGGCTGGGCACGGCCCGGCCATCGACTATTTCGGGACGAAAGCGCCACTGGGTCACGGCTTCGAGGGCGGCCTGATCAAGGCTTGTCACCCCCGACGAGCGCACCAGCGTGAGTTTGAGTTGCTTGCCGTGCTCGTCCAGGCACACCTCGACGCGGACGATCCCTTGCTGGTTGCGGCGACGGGCCTGCGACGGGTAGCGAGGTGGCGGCGGAGGGCTGACAAAACTGGGGCGCAGGCTGACCACTGACAAGACGGGCGGCGCAGCAGGGGCGGGCGTGCTGGGGCTGTTTGCCGGTGCCGATACCGGATTGCTGGTGATTTGGCGCGATGCTGCCGAAGCAACGGCGGTCCGGCTGGCGCGTGGCTCGGGGCGTGGCGCGGGCGCTGACTTGACGATTGCAGGCTGGGTTTTTACCGGCAGCGGCTTGGCGGCTGGGGGCACCGGCTTCGGCAGCACTGGCGCTTTCAGCGGTGCCGGCGCTGGCGCTGCGGCTTGAGGTGGTGGTGCGTGCGGGCGAGCAGACTGTGCAGGTGCAGGCTCGACGGCTTGCGCCAGGCTGACCAGTTGAATGGCCATCGGCGCTTGCCACGCCAGGGGCTCGGGCGTTGCCCGTAGCGAGTGCAATAGCCAGCCCGCGCTGACATGCAGCGCAACCGACAGCACCAGGTAGCCCCAAGGGTGTTTCATGCAGGTCTAGTTCTTATTGAAATATGAATGCGCATGGTAATAATTTGCATTTGTAAGTCAAGCTGGTTATCGTCGCCGCCAATGCTGCTGAGAATCATTTACAGTAAAGGGCCCTTCACAGAAAGGGGCATTGCTGAGCCCAAAACAAAATCCAACACATCCCTGTCAGCCCCGACGGTTAACGCATCGGGCCTGACCATCAGGAGTCAGTTAGATGTCGATCCGCCCGCCATTTCCCCAGCGTTCCTGGCTTGCCTTGCTGCTGCTCTCGCCATCGCTGGCCCTGGCTGCCGAGCCCGTTACCCAGTTCGATACCGTCAGCGTGACCGCGACGCGTACCGAGCAAACCCTGCTGCAGGTGCCCAGCACGGTGTCGGTGCACAACGAACGTGAAATCGATCAGCACAACGACAAGAACCTCAAGGATCTGGTGCGCTACGAGCCGGGTGTTTCGGTCAGTGGTACCGGCAGTCGCTTCGGTCTGTCGGGTGCCAACATCCGCGGCATCGACGGCAACCGCGTGCTGACCCAGGTGGATGGCGTGCGGGTCCCGCAAAGCAACTTCTTCAGCCCGTTCCAGGATGTGCGCAGCAACTACGTCGACCTCGACACCATCAAACAGGTGGAAATCATCCGCGGCCCGGCGTCTTCGCTGTACGGCAGCGATGCGATCGGTGGTGCGGTCAGCTTCCTGACCAAGGATGCCGCCGACTACCTCGAAGAGGGCGACGACACTTACGCACGATTCAAGACTGGCTACGACGGCAGCGATGACAGCTGGCAGCGCAGCGCCACCTTCGCCGGGCGCAGCGGCACTGTAGACGGTTTGTTGCACCTGGGCCGTCGTGACGGTCAGTCCACCGACACCTGGGGTGGCAACGGCGGCGTCGGCAGCTCGCGAGAAGAGGCCAACCCGCTCGACTACACCACCGAGAACCTGCTGGCGAAGCTGGGTTGGGACTATGCCGACGGCGACCGCCTGCAGTTCACCTACGAGCGCTATCAGGACGACGCCAACAGCAACCTGCTGAGCGACATCACTTCACGGGCCACCCTCACCAGCCCGGCCATCCTCGGTTCGCAATCGAAGGACAGCATTGACCGTGACCGCTACAGCCTCGAGCACACCCTGAGCCTCGACAGCCTGCTGGCCGACCAGCTGAAATGGCAGCTCAACTACCAGGAAAGCAGCAACAAGCAGAAAACCCTGCAACAGCGCCAGACCGTCTCGCGGGTCAACCGCGTGCGTACGCGTGACTCGCAGTACGACGAGCGTCTGTGGAGCCTGAACACCCAGGCGGACAAGCAGTTTACCGTCGGCGACAGCCGTCATCACATGATCTACGGTGCCGAGCTCAAACGCATCGAGGCCAGTAACCTGCGTACCGGCAAAGAGGTTCGCCTCGACACCGGCGCCACCGTACCGGCCACTGAAAACTTCCCGGTCAGCGACTTCCCGGATCCGACCAGCGAGTCCTTGGGTCTGTTCGTTCAGGACAACATCGAGATCGGCCGCTGGACCCTGCTGCCAGGCCTGCGTTACGACTACTACCGTCAGACTCCGCACGTCACCGACGAATTCCTCAACGGGCTGCCGGCGGAAACCGATCCGTCACGCATCACCGATGACCACATCTCGCCAAAATTCGCCGTCACCTATCAGCTGACCGAGCATGAAAGCGTGTACGGGCAATACGCCGCCGGCTTCCGCGCGCCGAGCCCGGTGAACATGTACGGTGAGTTCAGCAACCCGCAGTTCGGTTACCAGCAGATCGGCAACCCGGACCTGAAGCCGGAAACCAGCGACAGCTATGAATTCGGCTTGCGCGGTCGTTATGACCTGGGCAGCTTCGGTATTGCGCTGTTCTACAACAAGTACAAGGACTTCATTGCCACCGATACAGTGCCGGACCCTAACGGCACCGGCCTGCTGACCTTCCAGCCCCGTAACCTGGGCAAGGTCACCATCCGTGGCGCCGAAGCCAAAGGTGACATCAAGCTCGACGCCTTCATGCCTGCCGGTACCCGTGCGCTGGGTTCGATTGCCTATGCCCGTGGCAAGGATGAAGAAACCGGTCAGGCACTCAATAGCGTCGATCCGCTCAAGGCGGTCATTGGCCTGGGTTACGATGCCCCGAGTGGTATTTATGGTGGGCAGCTGACCTGGACCCTGGTGCAAGCCAAGGACCGCGTCGACCATACCGGCGATGCCGATTTGCTGATCGACCGTCAGTTCGAGGCCCCGGGCTATGGCGTTCTCGACCTCAACGCCTGGTGGCAGGTCACCGAGCAAGTGTCGATCAACGGCGGCCTGTTCAACGTCACCGACAAGAAGTACTGGAACTGGGGTGACGTTCAGGGGCGTGATGAAGATGCCGCTGGCCTGGGCCGTTTGACCCAGCCAGGGCGTTATGCAGCGGTCAACGTGATCTGGGAAATCTGATCCAGGCCGGTGCTGTCGGTGGGAATGGGCTTGCCCCGCGATTGCGGAGTTACAGTCACATCGCATCGCGGGTCAAGCCCGCTCCCACAGGCGGTTAATCGTCGTCATCATCATCCCGGTCGCGACGGCGGTCGTTGTCGTAGTAACGATAGCGGTCGTCGTCGCGATAGCGTTTGTTGTACTTGCGATGGTCGCGGTCATCGCGGTCGTCGTCCCAATCGCGGGAGTAGCGGTGGTCGCGGTCCCAGCGATGATCGTCGCGGTCGTAGTCGTGGTAGTAGCAACCGGCGGTGGCCAGTACCGTGGTGATCACGGCGAAGCGGGTCAGATGTTTCAGCACTGTGGTTCCTTGATCCGCACAGCGGTAGGGAGGGTACAGGCTCAGACCAGCCGTTCGGGGTTTTGTTTCCGGAATGCTCAAGGCAAGGAAAGTTTCTTTGCGGAATTCTGGGGAGTCCTTGGGTTGGGATGTTGAGGCTGTGAGCTTATCCATTTTGTGTGGTGCTGCTGTCGGCCCCTTCCGCCTTTACGGCGGCCTACTTTTTTCTTGGAAAAAGTAGGCAAAACCGCTCGCTCCTGCATCCGGCCCTACGCTGCGCTCCGGGTCCCTTCGCTCCAGCACCTTCCGGGGCCACGCGGCCTACGACTTGCTTCGCCAAGTCTACGGCTCGCGCTCTTCGGCTACGCCGAAGGTGCTACGCACTGGCCCCTACAGGCACCTCCACTCAGCCTTCTGAAGTCGCAGTCCGCGGCGCCTGCACTTGCGTGCATGAAGAGCAAGAGCAAGGCTTTGAAGCGGGATTTTCCCGCGATGCGAGGTAACTGGCAGGTCGATATCGCGGGGCAAGCCCGCTCCCACCGGGAGACCAATTAACCCGGTGGGAGCGGGCTTGCCCCGCGATAGCATCAGCCTGCCGCCACCAACATCTGATTTCGAAGATACGCCCGTATAGGCGCTACCCGTAACTTCGCGACTTCAGGAGGCTGAGCGTAGGTGTCTGGAGGGGGCTGGTGCGCAGCGTAGGGCCGTATGTAGGAGCCAGCGGTTTTGCCGCCGTAAGGGCGGAAGGGGCCAGCAGCGGCGCTACATCAAATGGATAAGCTCACCGCCTAAAACCCAAAAAAAAAGGCTCACACGAGGTGAGCCAAAGTCGACGTTCTGAAGGGAAGAAACCCTAATGTAGAGGTCTGCTGTTAAGTGGGCGTTAACGGTTTTTGCGGTCAGTCATTGACCCGCGGCAATACGATTCTCGCCAGCAACCCGCCGTCAGGCGCGTTGCGCAGGGTCAACTCACCGCCTTGTTCACGAATCGCCGTACGCGCCGACGGCAAGCCCAGACCGACGCCACCGGTGTCGCGATTGCGCGAGCTTTCCAGGCGAAAGAACGGCACAAATACGTCCTCCAGCGCCGCATCCGGAATCCCCGGGCCATGATCACGCACCTCGATGAACAGGCTGCGGGCATTACTGCTCAGGCGAATCGACGGTGGCTGGGCGTACTTGACGGCGTTCTCTATCAAGTTCGTTACTGCGCGCTTCAAGCCCAGCGGTCGACCGAGATACACCAGGTTCGCCGGCCCTTCGAAATCCACGTCAATTTGCTGGTCGCGGTAATCATCGACCAGGGTTTGCAGCAGCTCGGCCAGGTCGAAAGGTGTGGCCGTTTCCAGGTGGGTTTCGTCGCGGAAGAAGCCAAGCGCAGCATTGATCATGCTCTGCATTTCATCCACGTCACGGAACAGCTTGCGCTGTTGCTCGGCATCTTCGATGAACTCGCCACGCAAGCGCATACGCGTCAGTGGCGCGCGCAGGTCATGGGAAATGGCCGCGAGCATTTGCGTTCGTTCGGCGACGAAGTGCTGGATCTGCGCCTGCATGGTGTTGAACGCCGTAATGGCCTGGCGCAGCTCATGGGGGCCCTCCAGGCGAATCGGCGGGGCGCGCAGGTCGCTGCCAAAACGCCTAGCGGCACGGGCGAAACGCTGCAGCGGGCCGGCCAGTTGACGGGTACCGATCCAGGCCACCAGCAACGCGGCAATCAGTGCCAGGATACCGATGATGGTAAAGCGCATCCCGGTGCTCAGGCCCCAACTGCGATAAGGCGGGGTGAACGCCAGCCAGCTCTGGTCGGCCAGTTGCATGACCAGTTTGTAGTGCGCGTCGGGGTTGTCGGCCGGCCAGTCGGCGGGTTGGTAGACTTCCAGCCGCAGCGGAACAGTGGCCAGCAGTTGCGTCAGAGCCGGCACCGCCTGCGGGGCTACCTGTTCACCCGGACCGGGCAAGGCGAGGGCGTCACGTTGGGCGCTCCACTGCACATGCAGCATCGGGTTGCTCGCCGCGTTTGCCAGTTGCATGCGCTTGTCGGCTGGCGCGGCTTCCAGTACCCGTGCGGTGACGGCGATCTGTTCAAGCAGGCCGGTTTTCTCCAGCGGCGGTCGCGCCCAGACCCCGGCCAGTTGCACGAACAGGATGTTCAGCGCCACCGAGATCAGCATGGCGGCAATGATGGTCAGTGCGATGCGCCGGCTGATGCCGTCGTGGTGCAGGCCCAGGCGGATCATGTGCGGCTGACCTTGGCGTCGAACAGATAGCCACCGTTGCGCACGGTGCGGATAAGCGCCGGGCGCTTGCTGTCCGGCTCGATCTTGCGGCGCAGGCGGCTGACCTGCACGTCGATGCTGCGGTCATAGGCTTCATGGCCCTGGCCACGGGCCAGGTCGATCAACTGCTCGCGGGTGAGGATGCGCTGCGGGTGTTCGAGAAACACCAGAAGCAAATCGAATTCACCCGCCGACAACGGCACCATCACCCCTTGCGGGGTGCGCAGTTCACGGCGGGTGACATCGAGCTGCCAGTCGTCGAAACGGATCAGCGGCCGGGTATCTTCACCGAGGCTGCGCAGCTGCTCGCCGGCGCGGCGTTGCACGGCACGCAAGCGGGCCAGCAGTTCGCGGGCGTCGAAGGGCTTGCCCACGTAGTCGTCAGCGCCCAGTTCCAGACCGACAATACGGTCGCTCAGCTCGTCCATTGCAGTGAGCATGATGATCGGGATGCCGGTGCTGCTGCGCAGTTTCTGGCACAGGTTCAGGCCGCTTTCGCCGGGCAGCATCAGGTCGAGGATGATGGTGTCCGGACGTTGTTTTTCGATAGCCGCCCACATCGCCGTGCCATTGGCGGCCAGGTCGACTTCGTAGCCATGCATGACAAAGAACTTCTTCAGCAGGGCACAAATTTCCACATCGTCATCGACGATCAGCAGTCTGCTCACGATCAGGTCCAGTGGGGCGTCAAAAGTGCGTATCTAAAACTATTCTGCTGCGTCGGTCACATATTTCAATCATGTAATAAAGCTGCATTCGCGACACAAAGCGGACATCAGCCAGCAAAGGCCCTGGGCGATCCTGTCGGCAGACCAAACCAAGGGAATCTTCCATGCCGGCACAACCTCCAATCGACGGCCTTGACTGCAGCCAATCCCTGACCCTCGACCTGCGCACCCAGGATCTGTGGCGCAACGCGCTGCTCAGCTACCAGGACTCTCGCCTGGGCCTGTGCCGCGAGGGTACACACGTGATTCTGAGCCATTACTTCGAGCGGTACAGCCCCAGCAACAGCCAATGGATGGAATACAGCTACAAAGTGTCGTTGTCAGAACTGGTGCACTGGATCATGGCCAACGGTCAGCTGCAAGTCGATCGCTCCGGTACTGCCCCCAGGGCCATCCGCCACCAGGCCGGGAACACTCGTCATGCGTAAACTGATTTCTGCCCCGGTACTGTGCCTGTCGCTGTTAATGGTTGGCTGCAGCCAGAGCAGGGTATCGCCCAAGGAGTATTCCGGCTTTCTGCGCAACTATGACCAGTTGAGCGAGCACAAGACTGCATCGGGTGAGTCGGTGCTGCGTTGGGTCAGCCCGAAACTGCGCATGGAGCGTTACAGCCAGGTGTACATCGCACCAAGCCAGTTCTACCCGCAACCCAAGGCCAGCGCGCAGATCCCCGAGACAACCCTGAAGGCGATAACCATCTACTACGATGCGGCGCTTAAACGCGAACTGGGCAAGGTGCTGAACCTGGTCGAGCAGCCAGGGCCAAACACCTTGATCGTACGCCCGGCAATCACCTCGGTCAGCGCACACACCCAGTCACTGCATTTCTATGAGTATCTGCCAGTGACCCTGGTAGCCGCAGGGGTCAGCAGCGCCGTCGGCATCCGTGACCTGGACAGCGTGATTGCCACCGAAGCGGCATTCCTCGATGGCGGCAGTCGCACTGTGGTCGCCGAAGTGGTGCGCAAAGGCACCGGCCTGCCGCTGGAGAACGACGATCAGGTGATGACCGCCGAGAACCTCAAGCTGGTGCTCGATGGCTGGGCGCAGGATTGGCGCAATGCCGCCGTGGCCCTCAAGCAGCAAAACGCCGCTGCGTTCACAGGGCAAAAATCCACGGCACCATGAACACGCTGACCACCATCACCAGCAAGGTGAAGGGCACGCCGATTTTGACGAAATCGGCAAAGCGGTATTGACCGGGGCCGAGCACCAGGGTGTTCACGGGTGACGAAACCGGTGTCATGAATGCCGCAGAAGCCGCCAGGGCGACGATCATGGCGAAGGGGTAGGGCGAGGCGCCCAGCTGTTCAGCGGTACTGATCGCCACCGGGGCCATCAGTACCGCTGTAGCCGTGTTGGAAATGAACAGACCGATGATCGCGGTAATGGCGAACAGGCAGGCGAGGATCAGGTAAGGCCCGGCCTCGCCGAGCAACTGCACCAGCACATTCACTGCGATGGCGATCCCGCCGGTTTTCTGCAAGGCCAGGGCAAACGGCAGCATGCCGACGATCAGTACCAGGCTCTGCCAGTGGATCGCGCGGTAGGCGCTGTTCATGTCGATGCAGCGTCCGGCGCCCATCAGCAGGCAGGCGATCAGCGCAGCGATGACATTGGGTACCACGCCGCTGATCATCAGGCCGACCATCACCGCCAGGCTGATCAGGGCATAGGGCGCCTGGTTCAGGGCCGGGGCGACATTGTCGACTTCCGCCGGCAGGCTCAACACCAGAAAGTCCTTGGGCTGCGCTTGCAACTGGCGCACCGACTTCCACGGGCCGATCACCAACAGGGTGTCGCCAAGCTTGAGCTTCTCTTCCACCAACTGTTCTTCAATCGCGTTCTGGCCGCGGCGCAGGCCGACCACGTTAAGGTCCCAGCGGCTGCGAAAGTTCAGCTCCAGCACGCTTTTACCGATCAGCTGCGAGCCGGGCACCACCGCCACTTCGGCCATGCCCACGGCGTGGGACTGGTCGATGAAATAGGCGGCCTTGAAGTGCAGGGGTTCGAGTTTCATGGTCTGGCACAGGCTGCGCAGATCGTCGCGGGGGGCAAACAGATCGAGCAGCAGCACATCACCCTCATGCACCGTGGTGCTGGAGTCGGGGCTGATGACCCGGGTGGTGAACTTGTGCTGACGTTCGATGCCGACCACATTGGCACCATGCACGGTGCGCAACTTCAACTCACTGAGGCTGTGGCCGATCAAGGGCGAGTCCGGGCGCACCCGCAGGCGTCGTTCACGGCCGGCGAGTTTGTAGTCGATGATCAGGTCAAGCAGGGTGCGGCGGGTTTGCGGGCTGCCGTCCTTGCGCACTTCACCGCTGAGCCAGTGGCGGGTCAGCAGCATGTAGCCGACGCCGAGCGCGAGGATCACCAGGCCAAACGGGGTAAAGCTGAAAAAGCTGAAACCGCTTTGGCCGTGGCGCACCAGCTCACTGTGCACCACCACGTTGGGCGGTGTGGCGACCAGGCTGAGCATGCCGCTGATCAAACCGGCAAAACTCAGCGGCATCATCAACCGGCTGGGCGAGACCTTCATGCGCGCGGCGATGCTCAGCACCACCGGAATGAAAATGGCCACCACCCCGGTGGAGCTCATCACCGAGCCCAACCCGGCCACACAGACCATCAACAGCACCAGCAGGCGCACTTCGCTGTTGCCGGCACGGTCGGCCATCCATTCGCCGATGCGGTAGGCAATGCCGGTGCGCACCAGCCCCTCGCCGATCACGAACAGCGCGGCGATCAGCACCACGTTGGGGTCGCTGAAGCCGGCCAGGGCTTCCTGGACGCTGAGGATACCGGTCAGTGGTAAGGCCACGATCACCAGCAGGGCGACCACATCCATGCGTGGCTTGTTGGCGATGAACAAGACCACGCTGGTAAACAGCAGGCCGAGCACCCAGAGCAATTCGTGGTTCATGCAGTCTTCCCGATCCTTGAAGGCTGGAAGTTTGGCAGAAAGTGGAGGGTGGTTCATTGATTTACACAGGGTGGGAGCGGGCTTGCCCCGCGATTGAAGGCGCCGGTGGCCTTATCGCGGGGCAAGTCGGGTCGCCGCACCGCCGCTCCTACCGATGAGGTTGGCGCCCTGGTTGCGCACATTGCCCACGGCCTTGTCGACACGGTACCAATTGAAGGCCTCTGCCGGCTCACCCAGGTTGAGCACCATCTGTTCAGCCTGGCCCTTGTCGCAATCAGGGTTCAACCAATCCCGGGCCAGGGCCGGCGCGAGCACCACCGGCCTGCGGTCATGGATATCAACCATGCCACCGACGCTGTCGGCGGTGATGATGACAAAGCCATCGTCCTCGGCCACTCCCCATTGGCCAATGCCGGCGCAGAACGCCGGCAGGCCATCGCGGCGATGAATATAGTAGGGCTGTTTTTTTGCTTCGCCTTCATCGACCCATTCGAACCAGCCATCAATCGGTACGATCAACCGGTGCCCCCAGATCGCCCGGAAGAACGGTGAATGCGCGACTTTCTCCACCCGCGCATTGATCGGTGCTGCCCGGTCATGGGCCCAGTGCGGGCGCCAGCCCCAACGCAACCAATGGGCACGCTGCGCGGACAGGACGGCGACGTTAGTGCTGGGGGCAACATTGTAGTGCGCCAAAGGCTGATCGCCGACTTCATTGGCCAGGGCACCGGGCATGCTCAGGGCGTCGACGAAATCGTGAATGCCACGGTACTGGCTGAGTCTTCCGCACATGCAATGTGGCCTTTATTTGTCATCTGATACGGTATCAGAGGTCATCTTCGGCGAAATTCAAGGAAAACGAATTAACCTATATAGCCAAGGGTTATTGGCATATCACCGCAGCTTCTCCAACTATAGACTTCGACGCGGCAGAGCTTTGTTCGCAAGGAAGCGTGCGTATGGCAAACCATATTCTCATCGTCGGTGGCGGGGTCGGCGGCACCATGCTCGCCAATCAACTGGTCGGCAAACTCTATCCGGAGATTCTGCGCGATCAGGTGCGTATTACGCTGCTGTCCAATTCGCCTGATCATTACTACAAACCAGCCTTCATGTACGTGGCCTTCAACCAGTTCTTCAAGGAGGAACTGAAGCGCCCCGAACGTTCATTGCTGCGCCCGGAAATCGACTTTCAGGTGCAGGAAGTCACCCGCTTCGATTTCGCCGGTCAAACGCTGCATACCCGTTCCGGCAAACGCTTTGGCTATGACTTTCTGGTAATCGCCACCGGATGCGTGCCGGCACCCGAACGTATCGAAGGGCTGCAGCAGGGCGGTGATCATTTCTACCAGTACGAACCGGCGCGTCAGCTGGCGCAACGTCTGGCCAGCATCGAGAAGGGGCGGATCTTCATTACCGTGTCCTTCCCGCAAACGCCCAACGTGCCCCATCAGTGTGGTATCGCGCCGGTGGAAACCACGTTAATGCTCGATGACTACCTGCGCCGCCGCGGTGTGCGTGACAAGGTCGAGATCATCTATACCTACCCGACCACCGCACAGCTGCTGCGCAATTGCCTGTTCTTGCAGCGTCCTACCGGCGAGATCCTGCTGGGCATCTTTGCCCAGAAGAACATTCAGTTTCAGCGCGGCTTCACCCTCGGCAAGGTCGATCCTGACCAACGCATCGCCTACTCGGAAGAAGGGGATGCACAACCCTACGACATCCTCATGGCCACGCCGCCGATCCGCGCGGTGGATGCGGTGCGGGAAAGTGGCGTGTCGCAGGCAGCTAACCAGGAAGGCTGGCTGCCGACCAATCACGAAACCTTGCAGGTTTATGGTCTGGATGGGGTGTATGTGATCGGCGACACCGTCGATCTGCCTGTCAGCAAGGCCGGGGGTGCCTGCCACAACCAGGCACCAGTGATTGCTGACAACATTGCCGGCGAGATCCGCCTGGGTACCACAGTGGCGGTGTATGACGGCAAGGTCCAGGCCGCCGCGCAGATGGGCCTGAACGCCGGTATGCCGCTGACCTACGACTACCGCCACGATGTGCTGCCGACGCCGCCGACCAAACTCGGCGGCCTGCTCAGGAATGGATTCAACCGCGGCCTGTACTGGGCCGTTGCGCGCGGGATGCTGTGACCCGACACCGGGAGGAGCTGACTGACATGGAAGTGACCGATACGCTCGCCCTGCAGGGCGAAAACCCCGGCCTTGAGGCCTTCTTGAACAAACTGCAACCGCTGCTCGATGGTGGTCGCCTGGACAACCTGGTCGATCTGGCATCATTGCTGTCCGATCTGGTCGACCTGCTCGATGCGGCCATGGTCGAAAAACTCTCGGTGCAGTTTGAACAAGCCACGGCCTTGTCCTGGAACCTTGGCAACGCCATTCGCCTGGCCAAAGCCCAGACCCGTCAGGAAACCACACCCCCAAGTTTGTATGGCCTGCTGTTGCTACTACGAGAACCGCAAACCCGTCGTGGGTTTGCCCTGGTGCTCAGGGTATTGAATGCCATTGGACACCAGGATTGATCGTAGGCAAAGGAAGGCTGAGATGATCGCTAAACACTGCACCACCGTGCCCGGCGGCAATACCGTATGGGATCCGAAAAGCTATCAGCAATTTGCCCGCCTGCGTGAGCGGCCGGTGTTTGAGCTGCTGAACCGCCTACCCTTGGAGAAGCCTGAGTGCATCTATGACTTGGGCTGTGGCACTGGCATCGCCACACGGTTGTTAGCCGAACGCTGGCCGCGGGCCGAACTGTTCGGTGTCGACAGCTCCATTGAGATGCTGCAAGAGGCGATAGCCTTGCCCATCAAAGTCAACTGGCTGAACGCGGATGTCAGCCAGTGGCAAGCGGAAAAACCGGCCAATCTGTTGTTTGCCGCTGCAGTGCTGCACTTTATCGAAGACCACGAAAGCCTGCTGCCACGGTTGCTGGCACAACTGCAGGCGGGTGGTTGTCTGGCTGTGCACATGCCCAACTGGCGCGATGCACCCTGGTACTTGCTGATGCTGCGCGCCTTGAGCGAACCCGGGCCTAGCGGCCTGCCTCTGGGTACTCTGGCGCTGCGCAAATTCATGGCTTCGCGCAATGTGCTGTCGCTGGACAGCTATTACCGCTTGCTGGCACCGCTGACCCGTGAGCTGGATATCTGGGAAACCGAGCACCTGCAGGTGGTCGAAGGCAATTCGCCGATTTTCGACTGGGTCAAGGTGTCGGCTTTGCGGCCGGTGCTTAGCGCTTTGAACGAATTCGAGCGCGAAGCCTTTCTCAACAAATACCTGAAGTTGTTGCACAGTCACTACCCTGTCGAGGATGACGGGCGCACCCTGTTTCCATTCAAACGCACATTTATCGTCGCCACGGTGTGAGGCGCGGGTGTTGGCGGCCCGGCAATGATAAAGTCGGCTTTTTTCCGACGAGGGTGTGTCATGCGGGTAGTAATGGCGATGGTCGCTGCAGCACTGTTGGCCGGTTGTGCCTCTTCGGCCATGGAAGCGGCACGGACCCAGGCACCGAACAAAAGCTTCACCTCGAGCAAACCCGCCGACCGCGTTGCCCAGTGCATCCAGTTCGGCTGGCAGGACGAGGCGGTGTTTGGCGTCGACGCCAGTGGCTACCTGGAACCGGGCAAGCAGGGTGGCTTCACGGTCTATACGCGTGAAGCGGAGTCCTTCGCGGATATCCAGTCGCAAGGCGCAAACACCGCTGTCAGCTACTACGCCAAGAAGGACGACAGTGTCGCCCTGCGTCGTATGGCGGCGTTGGCCACCTGCCTGTAAACACTAGCGAGGCATGTACCCGAGCTGCCAGCGCCGGGGGATCTTCAACGAGATCAACCCCAGGGCGGCAGCGAGCAGGGCGCTGAACAGCAGGGCGGCCAGGTCGAAGACCTGCTCCAGCAAGACCCCGGCAATGGCACCGACGAACATCCCGGTCCAGGGAATCAACTGCACCCGCCAGCCGTGCCGGCGTTCGCCCAGCAGCGCGCGGCCAAGTCCGCGACCAAAGCGCGATAGCGCGCCGGTGACGTAGGTCAGGCCGATTGGCAAACCGTTCACTTCTTCGACCACGGCGTTGATCATGCCCATGGCCGTAACGGCCGCGACCAACGCTGGCAATTGCCAGCTCAGCGGCAACAGGCCGGCCAGCGCCAGCAGGGCGGCGATGATCGACAACAGCGGCCAAGGGCGCCGGCCAGTGAGGCGGGCAATTACCACGCCGAGGGCGTTACCCAGCACAAAGGCCAGCAGCACCACACCAATACGCAGCACCAGAGCGAACTCACCTTCACCCAGCGATACCGCCAGGCGTGTGGTGTTGCCGCTCATGAACGAGACGAAATCACCGGTGGCCATAAAACCAATGGCATCGGTCATGCCGGCCAGCACCGACAAGGCGGCGACAAAATACAGCCCGACCTTGCCGCGCAACCTGGCCACGCGCAGGGACCGGGCCGAAAGATAGGAGGAACCTGGCAGCATCCATTACGCTCCCAATCAACGTGAAGTGACTCAGGCGCGTTGCGCCAACCTGGCTTCGAGACCGGCAATGTGGGCCTGCAGCCGTTCGTGCTCCTGGCGTTCGGCGCTGATGTCTTCGAACACGCTGATCAGGTGTTCCGGCTCACCGTCGGCCCGGCGCTGCAGCGAAGTGCGGGCGCGTACCCAGATGTACTCACCGTTTTTGTGGCGCACCCGTTTCTCCACCTCATAGCGCTCGGTTTCACCAGCCAGCATGCGTTGCAGCAGTTGCAGGTTGGCCGCCAGATCGTCGGGGTGGGTGATCTGCTGGAAGGTCGTGGCGTAGAGCTCTTCAGGGCGGTAGCCGAGCAGCTCGCACAGGCTGTTGTTGACCCGCTGCCAGCTGCCGTCAGGGTCGATGTAGGCGAGGGCGCCCCAGGCCAGTTCGAAGATTGCGCGAAAACGCTCTTCGCTGTTGCGCAGCGCTTGCTCGGCGACCTGGCGTTCGGTGTTGTCCATGCTGATACCGACCATTTTCACCGAGCGTCCGGCGCTGTCGCGTACGACCGTGGCGCGGGAGGAAATCCAGCGCAGTTCGCCATCGGGGCGAGTGATACGGAAATCGCATTCGCAACCACTGCCGTCGGCCACCGCCTGCGCATACATGGCCTGCATCTGCGCGACGTCTTCGGCTGGCAGGTGGGCCCAGAAGTCTTCGTTGCGATGCACCGGCCAGCCATAGACCTGCTCGACATTGGGCGAGTAGGTGACCTCGTCGCTGATCAGGTTCCACTCCCAGGTGACGATGCGCGCACCTTCCTGGGCCAGCTTCATGCGTGTTTCGCTTTCCATGATTTCAGCGGTGTAGCGCCGGCGCAGGTCGGTCATCGGCAGCTCGACCACCTGCGGCTGCTGGATGTTCTGCAGGGCCTCTTCGCCGTAGCGCAGCCAGATCCAGTTGACCTGGAGAAAGTCAGCCAGCTTGCGCAGGTTGTCGTAGTCGATTTCGCCGCCGCGGGTCCATTTGTGCACCGCGGTGCGCGAGATCCCCAAGGCCGTGCCCACGGCTTGCAGGGTCAGCTTGTGATGCTCGAGCAGCTCCTTGAGGCGGAAGGCGAAACTGTTTTCCAACATGGGGCAGGTGTCCTGATCGGGGCCAAGAGCCTGTCAGTATACCTAAGCTGTCAACTTTGGGTTGACGGGTGTGGGGTGGGCTTGAGTGAACCAGTCAACTGAAGACCAGAAAATACAGATGCAGTTTAGGAAGCGTCTGACATCTATTTTTTGTCGCTCTTGGTAGCTTTTCCGGGTGTTTACGCCCGCTCAGGCGCGATATCGCGTGGGCATAGCGTGGTTTCTCTTCCCCCGTTTAAGGACAAACGCATGTTCGCACCGGCCAATAGTGTGCAGTTCGAGTTGCTGATCCCCGAGGTTCGCAATGATTTCAAGGTGCTGGCGTTTGACGGTACCGAAACCATCAGTTGCTTGTATGCGATCAAGATCGCGCTGGTCAGTGAATACCCTGACTTCGATCTGGAAAGCCTGCTCAGCCAGCCGGCGTTTCTGCGCTTCGGCTTGAACGGGGAAGGGCTGCATGGCCGCATCGAAGACGTTCGGGTGGAGGAGCCCGGCACACGCCTGACCCGCTATCAGCTGACCCTGGTCCCGGCCCTGCATTACTTGCAGTTCAGCCACAACCAACGAATTTTCCAGCAGCTGACGGTGCCGCAGATTATCGCTCAGGTGCTGCAGGGCCACGGCATCCAGGCCGATGCCTTTAGCTTCCATGTCAGCCCCTGTCCCGCGCGCGAGTACTGCACTCAGTATGGTGAATCCGACCTCGATCTAGTTCGAAGGTTGTGCAGTGAAGAAGGCATTGCCTGGCACCACCAGCACAGCCCGGAGGGTCACCACCTGGTGTTCACCGACGCTCAGACCTATTTTCCCAAACTGGGGGCAACCCCGTATCAGCAAGGCGCCGGTCTGGTGGCCGATCATCCAGTTGTCAGCCAGTTCTCCCAGCGTTTCAGTACGCGGACCAGTACCGTCACCCGGCGCGACTATGACCTGAAACGCCCAAGCCGATTGCTGGAAAGTCGCTTCACCGCCGAGTTCACTCCGGCACTTGAAGACTACCGCTACCCCACGGCGATCGAAACCGAAGAGCGCGGCAGGCAGCTTGCCCGTCAAGCCCTGGAACGGCATCGCAGCGACTACCGGTTGGCCGAAGGCAAAAGCGATCAGCCTGAACTGCGCAGCGGCCATTTCTTCGACCTGCGCGAGCACCCGCGTAAAGCGTGCAACGACTTGTGGTTGCTGCTCAGCGTGAGCCACGAAGGCAAGCAGCCGCAGGTGCTGGGGGAGTCGGCCGGCAGCGACAACCCATCCGCAGACGGCTTCAGCCAGGGTTACCGCAATAGCTTCAGTGCGATTCCCTGGGACGTGTTCTATCGGCCACCGCTGGTCACCCGCAAATCCGTGCTGGTCAGCCAGACCGCCCGTGTCACCGGGCCTGAAGGCGAAGAAATTTTCTGCGATGAGCATGGCCGGGTCAAAGTCGAGTTCCATTGGGACCGCGCCGAGCTGAACAGCGACAAGAGCAGTTGCTGGCTGCGGGTGTCCTCCAGCTGGGCCGGGGAGGGCTTCGGCGCGGTGACCATCCCGCGCATCGGTATGGAAGTGGTGGTGACCTATCTGGAAGGTGACCCTGACCAGCCGTTGATTACTGGCTGTGTGCCCAATACCCGCACGGCGGTGCCGTACCCGTTGCCCACGAACAAAACCAAAACCGTGTTGCGCAGCCGCAGCTCGCCCCGCCCAGTGGCCGGCCTACAACGAACTGTCGATTGAAGACCGGGCTGGCCAGGAGCTGATTTACCTGCGTGCCCAGCGCGACATGGAGCAAAAAATCGAGAACGACAGTCAGCTGGAGGTCGGTAACGAACGCCGGGAAACCATCAAGGGCAACAGCATTGCGGTGCTGGAAGCCGAAGACCAGCGCACCGTTAAGGCGGACCGCAAGGTCGAACTCAAGGCCAACGACTACCTGCAGGTTGCCAGCAGCAGCCATACCCGGGTCGGGCATACGGTGGCGATCGAGGCCGGCCAACAGGTCCACCTCAAAACAACAGCCAATGTGATTCTCGATGCCGGCGCCAGCATCACCTTGAGCGCTGGCGGCCAGCACATCGTGATGGGTCCGGGCGGTATTTTCAGCAGCACCGACATTCAAATCGGCGGGACACCCGTGCCCGGTGCTGTGCTCCAACAAGCCGTGCCAACTGAACTGGCTGCGCTTCACGCGCCGGTGCTGCCCCTGACGCAGCGCAAGGCTTTGCTGGCCAAAAAGCCGGTCTGTGTGGTTTGCCAAGCCGCTATACAGCAAGGGGAACAAACCGATGCTTGAATTGCCGCCACTGCCACACGATTTGCCCTGGGCGACGCCTGCTTACTTACTACTGGATGGTGTCAGCGTGCCGGATCTGGTGCAACGCCTGCACCCATGGGGCAATCCTGCTTACAACCTGTACTTGAATACGCGCTGGCATGAGTTGTTAGACATTTCCCCCTGTTTGATCGCGCTCAACGGCCTTCATGATCCGCTGCTGGCGTACTTTCAGGAACACGCCGCCCTCGAATGGGGCTATTTGCTTTTCAGTAGTGCCGATGTGCACAAGCTCTGTGAGCATTGGCGCCACTTGCTCTGTGTTGAACAGGTAGACGGCGTGGACGTCATGCCACGCATTGCCGATCCAGCGGTCATGCATCAGTTGTTCAGCATTGCGGTGCAAGACCGCAGCGCGCGCTGGTTCGGTCCTGTCACGCATGTCTGTTTGCCGGATGGCGTCGAGGGCGTCTGGCGGCAACACGCGCGCCCCCATCAGGCCATTGCCGAGCCCGCGACGTATCGATTGACCGACCAGGAACTCACCGCGTTGGGAAGCGTGGAGTTTCGCAACGCCGTCTCGGGTTTGATTGAGCACTTGCACAAGTACTTTCCGGATTTGCTGGCGACCCTAGCACCGACTGCACAGCGGTCGTATGTGCAGAACATGACGGAACAGGCCTATCAACAAGGCTTCTGCTCAGACCAGGAGCTTAGCTTCTACGCGAACGTTTTCGGCTATCTGGCCGGACAACCGCTGACTGACCATCCAGACATCGCTCACTTGCTGACGAAATCGAGACCGGATGCTCTTTTGGCCCGAGTAAAGCTTGCGGCCGAACTGGCTGAGCTTCGCGCCGATCAACGACAAGGAAGCCAGCCATGACTGTGCAACGACCGCCGAAAATCAGCGCCAATACCGCCGCCATGGCCAAAAGTGTCAAGGACATACGCTCTCCCATCGGCGTGTGCCCCTTGATGAACAAGAAGCTGCAGTTGCTACCGCTGCGTTACGGACTGGTTGAACACCTCGATCCGACCGCCGAGCTGACCCTGCCGTTCAAGATCAAGAGCCAGCCGCTGGGCATCCGCCTGCTGCGCGATGGTTACCTGTACATCATCGATGCCAACACCGGCTACCTGCACGAATACCGTGTCGAAAACGCCGAGATCAGCAAGCTGCTGTGGAACAGCAACGAGGTGACCGCCGATACGCGTACCACGTCGGTGGGCGAACCGCATTTGATCTTCACCCGGCAGCACACCTTGTACGCCTGTTACTCCGAAATTCAGTGGACGGCCTTCAAGTGCGCGCAAGTGCTCAAGTCAGGGGACGAGCGCCAGCGTTTGATGCAACGTGTCGAACTGCAGAGTGCCTGCCCGCTCTACGGCGGCGCCAACCTGTTGAGCACATTACAGGTGGAGAAATGGCTGGCGGAAGTGGCAGAAAACGCCCAGGTGCCGGACGCGTCAGGCGTCACCCAACTGCCGCCGTCCAAAGCCTTTCCCGACGGTGTCAACCCTGAGGAGAAAGTGCCGTACCACTGGGAAGACCAGCCGCTGTTCCACGACACCGAGATTGAAGCACTGACCAGTAAGGTACTCGGCGCCTACCAGAATGATTACCTGTTTCTGCTGCTGCGCGACGACATTGGCGTGATGCGCGATCTGGCCGCTGCCCAGCTGAAAGTCGCGGACTGGATCGAGCAGTGGAGTGCTGATGACAGGCGTCAGGCCCAGTACCTCAGCGGCGCTTACATCCAGTCCTTGTACGACGTCAACGACTCGCGTCTGCAGGCCTTGAGCGAAACGGATGCGGATATCCAGGCGCTGAGGGACGAGACCAGCGAGGCACAACAAGCGAGCATCTACGAATTTCTCAAGGTCCGTCGCGACCACAAGGATCCGGGGATCTTCGGCCCTGATCAGCACTGGCGCCGCGCGGCCGAAGTCAATGTCTATGCCCGGGCCTTCATCGACATGAAGGATGCCCTGGGCACGCTGCTTTATGAAAAACACCAGCGCACCATCAACAAGCTCAGCGTGCAGAGCTGGCAAACGCTGCACGGCAAGGAGCTGGGCCAGAGGGGCATCGACGATCTGGTCGATCGCGCCGCGATGGAAGCCTTCGTCATCACCGAGCAAAACCTGCTGAGTCACTGGCATGCGCGCCTGCAGAACATCCGTGACGATCGTCTCAACCTGTTCACTGCCGGCCACTTCCACCGTGCCGCCTGGTATTACGACTTCACCCTCGATGCCCAGATCCAGCACCGCCTGGAAACCGAGTTCGTTTGCGTAGCAGCGATGTGCGCGGATCAACAAGCCACGGAAAAACTGGCCGCCTACCTGGAGTCCAACCTGCTGACGGTGGTGCCCGGGCTCGACACCCTGACCTTGGCTGCACAAGCCGACGTGGCCAAGAAACTGGCTGAACTGAGCCAGTTCACCATCAGTGCCTTCACCGCACCGGAAAGTCTGGCCGGCGTCAATGTGCTGAGTAATCAGTTCCGCCTCCTGATGACCGAGCGCCTGCCTAACTACACCAAGCTGAATACCCAGTTCATGGGTTTGCAAAGCATGTTGGAAGGGGCCTACGTCCCTGCACATCAACTGGAAGTAGCTGATCAGTTGGAGAAGGCTCACGATACCTTCAGGCAGGGACAGAACATTGATCCCAATGGCTACATTCGCCACATCGGGGCACCGGCGCGACTGCAACTGTTGCGCGAATTTTCCCGCCAGGGCCTGACGTTACGCGGGGCCTCAGCAACAGAAATCGCGGCGTTCAATCAGGCCCGCGAGCAATCGATGAACCTGCGCAGTCAACTCAAGGAAACCTACCGGCTGCGCAACCGCGAATTGATGCGGCAATCCTCAGGTGTCGCCATGCCTGGCAGCGAAGCGGCCTATAACCAGCGGATCCAGCTGCTGAAAAACGCACTGCTGCCCCTGGAAGAGCGGCTGGCGGGCGCCTTGACCGTCGGTGGCGACAGCCCGGCGCAAATTGGCACGGTGATCGATGGCCTGGACCCGCAGTTGCGTACGGAGATGACCAGGACCGCGCGGGACTTCCGGGCCACTGGAACCTTTAACAAGCCGCTGTTAGCGGCGGTGAAGTCGAAAGGCGATGGGATCGCGTTGGTGCTGTTTGTTATTCAGGGGCAGAAGTTTATTGATGGGCTAATCACTCTCCTGAAAAACGACAAGCGCTCTTTAGGGGATTATTTAGCTTTCACCGAGTCTCTAATTGGAATGACCGCAGCTGGCTTTGCAGCTGCGCAAGGACTTTCTATTACGGTCTTTCAAGCACATATCGAGCAGATGGAAAGCGCTGCCGGTAAGTTAAACACTATGAGCCGTTTGGGGCGTTGGAGCGGTATTGCCGGATTTTGGGCATTTGCGTTTGGTGGCACAGCAGCATCAATCGACTTGGGCAAACACTCCCTGCAATGGGGGCAGGCCTTGGCTAAAGGCAATTACAAGGGGCTCGCTGCTACCACGCTGCAAATTACCGGTGATGGGACATTGGTTGGCACCAACACCTGGGCAGCCAAGCACACGGGCTCGATTATCAAGAACATCCTGAAAACACCGACCGAACTGCGCGCGTTGGCGTGGGCGGAGGCCAGTCCACGGCTTTTGGCTATCGGTGCACGTGCCAACCTGATAGGCCTGATCGGCACAGCCCTGCAACTGGCAGGTGAAGGCTTGTACAACTACTTCAATCTGGATGACCTGCAAGTATGGATGGAGAACAGTGCTGGGGCAACAAATCCAGGCACCGCAGCCTGCAAGACGAATGGACTGAGCTTGCCAAGGTCGTGCAAAAGCCGACTTGCGATCTGATCCGCGATGACAAAAAAACCTACCTGAAACTGGTGCTACCCGGCATCAGCACCCAGGAAATGGACCAGCGCAAGTTGCAGCTACAAGCCTACCAACAGGGCCGTGACAACTACATACACCAGCCTTACAGGCCCACCCTGCCGCCGGTGCGCTGGAACGAAAGCACCGCGATATGGGCCACGCGTTTCATCGTCGTCAGTGAAGAACAACAAGCACTGACGCTGCATCTGCCGATTCATAATTGCGAGCAAACCTCGATCTTCGCCCTGGCTTTCACCATCGCCTACCAACTGGAAGCCGAGCGCGATGTGTTCCATCACACCACTTTTGTGCTGCGTGACCTGCACATCACCCGTTCTTATGGTGTGACCATCATGACTCAGGGCACCTATCGACTGGGCTCGGTCGAGAATATGCCTCCCGGAACGGGCAAGGCTCCTTTCAAGTTATTCATCAGAGATGACCTGGCGACTGCCAATGTTTAGCAAACTGTTCAAACGCCAAAACAAAAGCACTGCCGCTGAACCTGCCCCGGACATTCGTAGTCAGCGGCCCTGCGCCGGTGAAATACGGGTCAAGGGACTGAACGAAACCCTGTTTTTGTCGCCCCTGCCGGTGTACACCGGCCAAGTCCAATCATCGCGTCGTAATTTTTCGGAGATGAACGAGACCTACCTAGAGCTGGGTGGTAGTAACCGGGGAATGGTTGAGCAAGGGAAAATACTCGCATCAGGTATTTGGATTCCTATATTTTTGGCTTTCATAATGCCAAGCTTGGTAATTATGTGCGGGGTGCTCTTCTATCCGGAAAATTTCAGTGATCCTTGGCACGACTTGTATATGTTCTTGCAGGTTAGTATCAGCGTGTCGCTTCTTTCCACTCTTCCGATCGGCGCCTATTTATACGGCATGGTCTCTAGCGTCTACAAGGCGGCCAAAACCTACCCTGTACGCTTCAACCGCCAGCGCCGCGAAGTCTGCTACGTCGACGACAAAACCCACCGCGTCCTGATCGTGCCATGGGAAAGCGTGGTCGCCTGGGTGAGCAACACCCAGGGCGTCACCAGCTATGGCGCCACCCGCCAGTACACCTTGGGCATGGGGCTGGAGGATGAGGAACAAGACAAAGTGCAGTTTCTGCTGCTGCCTCAACCCAGCGATGCCCATTCGCTCGGGATGTGGGCGTCGATTCGCAACTACATGGAAGACGGGCAGTTGGTGGATACGCCGAACCCGATGCTGGCCGTGTTGGGGTTGATTCCAACCGGGGATCGACTCAAGCCCTATGAAGGGCTGCACACCTTTGAAATCGAACGTGAAGACGCGCGGGCCATGGGAGGCCTGGATGAAGGCGGGGAGCATTTAACGGCTGAGGAGCGAGAACGCTATGGCTATACCAAGCGATCCCGATGGCCCTTGCGCTTCTGGTACATCCGTCGCGTGCTGGTGTTCTGGAAAATGCCTTACCTGCTCGCTGAATGGGGCCATCGAGTCGGCCGCCCGACGTTACCGGAGCAGGTGCAGGCATGGTCACAGCCGCTGCCGCCGGAACAGTGGGCAAAGCCCAGCCCGGCCTTGGTGAAAGCCAACCAGATCGTCAAAGAGGCGATGGATAAAAAAGGTGCGACCTTTGTCGAGGCTTGCAAGACAGCGGGTTTACATTGATGGAGTTACAACGGGCGGGGCTGCTGAGATTCTCACTTATTGTAGGAGCCAGCGTTGCTGGCGATGCCCGGCACAGCCGTGCCAGTGCCAACCTGATCGGTACAGCCCTGCAACTGGAAGCCGAGCGCGATGTGTTCCATCACACCACTTTTGTGCTGCGTAACCTGTACATCACCCGCGATTATGGTGTGACCATCATGACCGAGGGTATCTATCGACTCGACGCGGTGGAAAGCATGCCCACGGGAACGGGTAAGGCGCCTTTCAGACTGGTCTTCAGAGACGAGCTGGCGACTGCCAATGTTTAGCAAACTGTTCAAACGCCAAAACAAAAGCACTGCCGCTGAACCTGCGCCGGACATTCGTAGTCAGCGGCCCTGTGCCGGTGAAATACGGGTCAAGGGACTGAACGAGACCCTGTTTTTTTCGCCCCTGCCGGTGTACACCGGGCAGGTCCAATCATCGCGTCGTAATTTTTCGGAGATGAACGATACCTATCTGGAACTGGGCGGCAGTAACCGGGGAATGGTTGAGCAAGGGAAGATACTGGCAGCAGGGATATGGATGCTCTTGTTTTCTGCTTTTATTGCACCTGTTCTTATCATTACCTATGGAGTTCTTTTCTATCCTGAGAACTTCCCTACACCATTTAAAGATCTGGCGATGGCCGTCCAGGTATTTTCTGGATATACGTTATTAGGCATTCTCCCATTCGGTGCCTATGTATACGGAATGGTCTCTAGCGTCTACGAGGCCGCCAAAACCTACCCCGTGCGCTTCAACCGCCAGCGCCGCGAAGTCTGCTACGTCGACGACAAAACCCACCGCGCCCTGATCGTGCCATGGGAAAGTGTGGTCGCCTGGGTGAGCAACACCCAGGGCGTCACCAGCTATGGCGCCACCCGCCAGTACACCTTGGGCATGGGGCTGGAGGATGAGGAACAAGACAAAGTGCAGTTTCTCCTGCTGCCACAACCCAGCGACGCCCACTCCCTCGGGATGTGGGCATCGATTCGCAACTACATGGAAGACGGTCAACTGGTAGATACGCCGAACCCGATGCTGGCTGTGTTGGGGTTGATTCCAACCGGGGATCGACTCAAGCCCTATGAAGGACTGCACACCTTTGAAATCGAGCGCGAAGACGCGCGGGCCATGGGAGGCCTGGATGAAGGCGGGGAGCATTTAACGGCTGAGGAGCGAGAGCGCTATGGCTATTCCAAGCGATCCCGATGGCCCTTGCGCTTCTGGTACATCCGTCGCGTCCTGGTGTTCTGGAAAATGCCTTACCTGCTCGCTGAATGGGGCCACCGCAAGGGGCGCCCGACGCTGCCGGAGCAGGTGCAGGCATGGTCACAGCCGCTGCCGCTGGAGCAGTGGGCAAAGCCGAGTCCAGCCTTGGTGAAAGCCAACCAGATCGTCAAAGAGGCGATGGATAAAAAAGGCGCGACCTTTGTCGAGGCGTGCAAGCTGGCGGGTTTGCATTGATGCTGCATCAACGGGTGGAGTTGCTTACGCCCTCGCTTGTGACAGGCAAAACAGTTGCCCTACAAAGTACCCGGTGGGAGCGGGCTTGCCCCGCGATTGCGGTGTGCCAGCCAGATAGCATCGCGGGGCAAGCCCGCTCCCACCGATGGTGTGGCAGTAAAGCACCTAGTGAATTCCCACCGAGTGACTTACAGATCCAGCACCAACCGCGCCGTCCGCGCCCGCGAGACACACAACATCATGCTCTGCTGCGCTGCTTTTTCGTCATCGCTCAGGTATTGGTCAAAGTGTTCGGCCTCACCTTCAAGGATCGCTGTCTCGCAGGTGCCGCACACACCCTCCCGGCACAGGCACTCGACCTTGGCGGCCTTGGATTTCTCGATGGCCTGAAGAATGGTCATGCCTTCTTCCACCTGCAGTTCGATGCCCGATTGGGCCAATACCACGGTAAAGGCAGCACCGGTCACAGGGGCGGCTGCAAACTGTTCCCAATGCACGCGTTGTTCGGCAATACCGGCCTTGGCGGCAGTGGCGATAACCGCATCGATCAGCGGTTTCGGACCGCACACGTACAAGTGGGCATCTTCAGCCAGGCCGGCGCACAGCGTGTGCAGGTCAAGCTTGCGATCCAGGCTATCGATGTAGAAATGGGTGTTGTCAGCATGCGGTCCGCTGGCCAGCTGATCCTGGAACGCACCGTGCTCAGGGGCACGGAAGGCATAGTGCAGTTCGTAGTTGGCAGCGCCGCCTTCAAGTTCATGCAGTTGCGCCAGGAACGGGGTGATGCCGATGCCGCCGGCGATCAGCACATGGCGGCCGGCACTGGGGTCCAGGGCGAACAGGTTGTTGGGCGAGGAAATGGTCAGGCGGGTGCCGACTTCAACCTGCTGGTGCATGAACGCCGAGCCGCCTTTGGACTGCTCTTCCAGGCGCACGCCGATCTGGTAGTTGCGGGTGTCACGCGGGTCGCTCATCAGCGAGTAGGCGTTGCTGAACTGGCTGCCGTCGGCGCCCTGCATCTGCACGATGACATGGCTGCCACCGGTGAAGGCGGGCATCGGTGCGCCGTCTTCGCGGGCCAGGGTGAAGCGCTTGATCAGCGGCGTGGCCTGTTGCACGTCGGTTACCTGCACGCTGAACATTTCGTATTTGTTGGCCATGATTCACCTCGACTGCAGGGGTGCGCGGCAGGCCCTGCCGCGTCCCGGAACCCGACGCTCGCTCAGACGGCGAGGCACAGGTATTTGATTTCCAGATAATCTTCGATGCCGTACTTGGAGCCTTCACGGCCCAGGCCCGATTGTTTGATGCCACCGAACGGCGCGACCTCGTTGGAGATCAACCCGGTGTTGACCCCGACCATGCCGTATTCCAGCTGCTCGGCGACCTTGAACACCCGGGCGATATCACGGCTGTAGAAGTACGCCGCCAGGCCGTATTGGGTGGCGTTGGCCAGGGCGATGACTTCCTCGTCGCTGTTGAAGCGCACCAGCGCCGCCACCGGGCCGAAGATTTCTTCTTCCAGCAGTTCCATGCCTGGGCCGACATTGGCCAGTACGGTAGGCTCGAAGAAGTTGCCACCCAGGGCATGGGCCTGGCCGCCAAGTACCAGCTCGGCGCCTTTGCCGACCGCCTCGTCAATCAGGCTGCGGACCTTGGCCACCGCCTTGTCGCTGATCAGCGGACCGATCTGCGTGCCCTCGGCACTACCATGACCAACACCCAGCTGGCGTACGCGTTCGATGAAGCGTTCGCTGAACTGCGCGTAGACGCTGTCATGGATGTAGAAGCGGTTGACGCACACGCAGGTCTGCCCGGCGTTGCGGTATTTGGCAATCAACGCGCCTTCGACCGCGGCGTCGATGTCGGCGTCGGCGAAGACAATGAACGGCGCGTTGCCGCCCAGTTCCAGGCTGACTTTCTTGATGGTTTCAGCGCACTGGCCCATCAGCAGGCGACCGACCGGAGTGGAGCCGGTGAAGCTCAACTTGCGTACCGACGGGTGGCCGGTGAACTGCGCGCCGATGGCCGGTGCATCACCGGTGACTACGCTGAACACGCCAGCGGGCACACCCGCGCGCTCGGCAAGCTCGACCAGCGCCAGGGCGCAGAACGGTGTCTCGTTGGCCGGTTTGACCACCATGGTGCAGCCTGCCGCCAGGGCAGGGGCGACCTTGCGGGTGATCATCGCCGCGGGGAAATTCCACGGGGTAATCGCGGTGCACACGCCGATGCCTTGTTTGATCACCAGCAGGCGCTTGTCGTTGGCAGGGCTTGGGATCACATCGCCGTAGACGCGCTTGCCTTCTTCAGCGAACCACTCGACGAAGGAGGCGGCGTAGCGGATTTCGCCCAGGGCTTCATGCAGCGGCTTGCCCTGTTCGAAGGTCATCAGCCGGGCCAGGTCCTGCTCGTGTTCGAGCAGCAGTTCGAACCAGCGGCGCAGGATCTGTGCACGCTCTTTGGCGGTGCGGGCGCGCCAGTCGGTCAGTGCGGCTTCGGCGGCTTCGATGGCGCGTACCGCTTCGGCACCGCCCATCAGCGGCACGCTGCCCAGCAGCTCGCCGTTGGCCGGGTCGGTTACCTGCAGGCTGCGCCCGTCATCGGCGTCGCACCAGCGCCCAGCGATGTAGGCTTGCTGGCGGAACAGCTTGTTGTCATTGAGTTTCACGCAAGGCACTCCGAAAGCCGCCGCAGGCTGTCTGTGCAGCCGGCGGCGGTGGTTATCAGTCGTTGAGGTGGGCAACGGCGATCAGGTTGTGGAAGTGGGCGATGCCGTGTTCGCTCATGCCGCTGCGCTCACGGTCGGCCATGATCCGGCCCTGGCCACGGTAGCCGCGGGACTTCAGGCCTTTCTGCACGCTTTCCACCAGACGCAGGTCTTCCGGACGGAACACTTCGCGGTACCAGTCGATCAGCTTCTGCTGCTCCTCAGTGATGTCCTTGTTGAGGAAGTAGATGTCGTAGTGCTGCAGGGTGGTTTCGGCATCGACCGGGAACTCGTAGATCACGGTCATGAAGTTCGCTCCTGGCGGCACGTTGAACATGGTGCACGGCCAGGCCCAGAAACCGGCGAAGGACGGGTCTTTGACACTCTCGTCGAACTTGAACGACTGCTCGGAAGGCTTGGCCAGGCCGTATTGCAGGGTCCAGTTGCCGTGCAGGTTGTGGCTGTACTGACCAACGTCTACCGAGTCGGCGAAACCTGGGTGGGCCGGGGCGCAGTGGTAGCACTCGAGGTAGTTGTCGACGATCGACTTCCAGTTGGCTGGGGTGTCGCTGACAAAGCGTGCCGCCAGGTGCAGGTCGTCGATCACCGCGCAGGCTTCACGCATGCGTTTTTGCAGGCCTGGCAGCTGGTCTTCGACCGAACCTGCTTCCATGTCCATATTGATGAAGATGAAGCCTGCGTATTCTTCGACGCGCAGCTGCACCAGGGTCGAGTTCTCTTTGTCGAAGTTCACCACGTTGTCGCAGTTGCGTGCGTGGGCCAGGTCGCCGTCGAGCTTGAAGGTCCAGGCGTGGTATGGGCAGGTGATGACGTTCTTGGCCTTGCCGCTGCCGCTGAGCAACTGGTGGCCGCGGTGCGGGCAGACGTTGTAGAAGGCGCGCAGCACACTGTCGCGACCGCGTACGACGATGATGCTCTCACCGATCACTTCGCGAGTGATGTAGGCGTTGTTTTCTGCCACTTCACTGCGATGGCCGACGCAGATCCAGCTGCGCGCGAAGATGTTTTCTTTCTCGTGCTCGAACACTGCCGGCTGGGTGTAGAAACTGGCAGGGATGGTGAAAGCCTCTTCGGCGTTGGCGCAGAAATCGGCGGGCAGGCGTTTGAAGTCATTCATGATCGGGTCTCTCAAGCTCGGTTATTTTAGTTATCAGTTAACGCATATCTATCAGTTAACAAGTCAGGCAAAAAAATTTGGCTGCTGTGTGGGAGCGGGCTTGCCCCGCGATTGCGGTGTGTCAGCCACCATCCATCGCGGGGCAAGGCCCGCTCCCACAGGGGTTGTTTAGTGCACGGCAGCAGCGCTGCGCGGGGCCTGGTGTTGCGGTTCCTCACCCGCCATGCGCGCCGCCTCTTCTTCAATGCGGTAGGCCGGTACCTGGCCGTAGTCTTCGATCATCCATTTGAAGAAACCGTAGATCTTCACCAGCAGGATCACCATGAACGGGATCGCAGTCAGCACCACAGCGGTTTTCATGGTCGACAGCGAGGCTTTGGCGAACAGCATGGCCAGCGGCACCAGGGTCAGCACCACACACCAGAACAGGCGATGGGTTGGCGTCGGGTCGTCGCCTTCACGCAGGTTGCGGGTGCTGGTGGCCGCCACCGCGTAGGCTGCAGCGTCCATGTGCGAGGCGCAGAAGATCGCCATGATGAACAGGTAGACGCCAAGGAATACCTGACCCCACGGCAGGGCCAGCAACAGGTGGGTCACCGCCGATTCGCCGCCTTGTTCGCTGAGCATTTTCGGCACGTCCACGGCACCGGTAATGAACTGGTGCATGCTGTAACTTTCCAGCGCGCCGAAGAAGAACCAGCACCCGAAGCTGCCACCGAGCAGCAGGGCCATGACCACTTCCTTGATCTGCCGGCCACGCGAAACGCGGGTCACGAACATCGCCACGCCCGGAGCGTAAGACACCCACCAGAGCCAGTAGAACACCGTCCAGTTGCGGGTGAAGGCACCGTCGCCGGCCGGGTCGGTGAACAGGCTCATGTGCACGTAGTTCTGGATCATCAGGCCAATCGAGTTGGCGGTGTTGTTGATCGTGAACTGGGTCGGGCCGACCAGCAGCACCACACCGGCAAACACCAGGGCGCCGATGCAGACCATCTTGCTCAGGCGCTGCAGACCGCCATCGATACCGATGTAGGAGCTGAGCGAGAACATCACCGCCACGGCGCCGATCACCATCAATTGCACGGTGAAGGTGTCCGGGGTGCCGGTCAGGTCATGCAGGCCACGGGTCAGGGTCGAGGCGGTGAGGGCCAGCGACACGGTCAGGGCGCCCATCATGGTCAGCAGGAAGATCAGGTCGACGGTACGGCCAACCGGGCCGGTGGCCTTGAAGCCGGTGACCGCTTCGACGATCGAGGCCAGGTTCAGGCCGCTCTTCTTGCGCACATGGAAGTGATAGGCCATGGCCAGCGAAGCCAGGGCGTAGATCGACCAGGCGCTGACGCCCCAGTGGAAGAACGAGTAGCTGACGCTGTATTCGAGGGCTTTAGGGGTAGCGGCAGCGATGTTAAGGCCAGGGGTCTGGTAGTAGTAGGCCCACTCCATGACGCCCCAGTAGAGGGTCGAGGAACCCATACCGGCGCAGATGAACATGAACACCCAGGTCGCGGTGGCGTACTCGGGTTTGCCACTGCCCAGGCGGATATTGCCGTATTTGCTGAAGGCCAGGTAAAGCACGGCCAGGGAGCTACCGAACACCAACACCTGAACGCTGGTGCCGAAGGTCCGGGTGGACAGTTCGAACAACTGGTTGGCCGCGCTTTCAGCTTCGCCGGGGAAGGCTGCAAGGCCTATCACGGTGAGCAGCACGGCAATCAAACTCACGGTGATCAGGAACACATCAATCTTTTTATTTTTGTGCGACATCATCGTCTCCTGGACGTTGGCGTACTTATCTATACCCGGCAGGCATTCCGGGGTGTTGCGGTAACGCTCCTTCCTTGGTTGTTAACTGAAGGTTAACGTGAATCTTTGGGTTAACAGATTCTGCATGCAATCTGTGCCGCTCGCAAGAGGAAAAGGGCCGTCTTGTCCGACAATTCAGACAATCGGCCCCGTCCCATCAACCTTCGATCAGTGCGGTGATCGCCCGGCCCACTTCCTGGGTGGACTTCTGCCCGCCCATGTCGCGGGTGGTGTCACCGGCAGCAATGACCTGCTCGATGGCCTTGAGGATGTCGTCGTGGGCGGCGCGGTAGCGTGGGTCGGCACCGTCGTTGCCGAGGAACTCGAGCATCAGCGCGCCGGACCAGATCATCGCGATCGGGTTGGCGATGTTCTTGCCGAAGATATCCGGGGCCGAGCCGTGCACCGGCTCGAACAGCGACGGGAACTTGCGCTCGGGGTTGAGGTTGGCCGATGGCGCGATACCGATGGTGCCGGCGCAGGCCGGGCCGAGGTCGGAGAGGATGTCGCCGAACAGGTTCGAGGCTACGACTACGTCAAAGCGGTCCGGCTGCAGCACGAAACGGGCGCAGAGAATATCAATGTGCTGCTTGTCCCAGCTGATTTCCGGATAATTGGCAGCCATGGCGGCGGTGCGCTCGTCCCAGTAAGGCATGCTCACGGCCATGCCGTTGGACTTGGTCGCCGAGGTGACGTGCTTGCGCTCGCGGGTCTGGGCCACGTCGAAGGCGTACTTGAGGATGCGGTCGACACCACGGCGGGTGAACACCGATTCCTGCAGGACGAACTCGTTTTCGGTGCCTTCGAACATGCGTCCGCCCAGGGACGAGTATTCGCCTTCGGTGTTCTCGCGGATTACCACGAAGTCGATGTCGCCCGGCTCGCGGCCGGCCAGCGGGCAGGGCACGCCAGGGAACAGGCGTACCGGGCGAATGTTGACGTACTGGTCGAAGTCGCGGCGGAACTTGAGCAGCGAGCCCCACAGCGAGATGTGGTCCGGGACCTTGTCCGGCCAGCCGACCGCACCGAAGTACAGGGCGTCGAAGTCCTTCAGTTGTTCGAACCAGTCATCCGGCATCATCTTGCCGTGGGCCAGGTAGTAATCGCAGCTGGCCCACTCGAAGAATTCGAAGCTGATGTCCAGACCATGCTTGCGCGCAGCGGCCTCGACCACGCGGATACCTTCGGGGAGAACTTCGATGCCGATGCCGTCACCAGGGATGGCGGCGATTCTGAAAGTCTTGCTCATGGGGGCGCACTCGTTGTCTAGGGAACAGGTGCGGACCATGCTATAAGGGCTTCATTCAGAGATAATCTCGCCATTCATAGATTCTTAGAACACGAAACGTGAATAATCTTCCGAGCCTCGACGACCTCAATATCTTCCTTCAGGTGGCCAAACGCGCCAGCTTTGCCGCCGTGGCCGACGAACTGGGGATGTCCGCCGCGTTCATCAGCAAACGCATACGTGTGCTCGAGCAGACCCTTGAGGTGCGCCTGCTGCATCGCACCACCCGGCGGGTGACCGTGAGCGAGGAGGGCGAGCGGGTTTACCAATGGGCGCAGCAGATCTTCGATGCGGTGCAGCGCATGGGTGACGACATCAGCGCCCAGCACCGCGAGCCTACAGGTCAGCTGCGCATTGCCAGCAGCCTGGGCCTGGGGCGGCGCTTTGTGGCGCCGGCCTTGTCGGAGCTGGCCGAGCGTTATCCGCGTCTGGACGTTCGTCTGGATGTTCATGATCGCCTGGTCGACCTGATCGAAGAGGGCGTCGACCTGGATATCCGGGTCGGCAACACGATTTCGCCCAATCTGATTGCCAAGCCGCTGGCCAAGAACCGCCGGGTGCTGTGCGCCTCACCGGCCTATCTGGCGCGGCGTGGAACGCCGAAAGTGCTGGCTGAGCTGGGCAGCCATGATTGTCTGGTGATCAAAGAACGCGACCATCCTTTCGGCATCTGGCAACTGGAAGGGCCCAATGGCGAGGAAAGCGTGCGGGTGACCGGCAGCCTGTCGAGCAACCATGGCGAAGTGGCGCACCAGTGGTGTCTGGATGGGCGCGGGATCTTGCTACGTTCGTGGTGGGATGTGCATGACAGCCTGGCAGACGGGCGCTTGGTTCAGGTGTTGGGCGACTATCATCAGCCGGCGGATATCTGGGCGGTGTACACCTCGCCCTTGGCCAGCTCGGCCAAGGTGCGGGTGGCGGTGGAGTTTTTCCGCCAGTACTTTGCCGAACGCTATAGCCTGCCGGAACTAGGCTAAGCGGATTTGTGGCCGGTGGAAGCGGGCTTGCCCCGCGATAGGATGTGACTGACAGATCGCAATCGCGGGGCAAGCCCGCTCCCACCCACCAGGGTCAGCATGGAGTGATTATCTTCAGCCACGGCCAGCGCGCCTGGTAGCTTTTTGCCTTTTGCTCGAACAGATCAGGCTGTGCATTGTTCGGATTGATCCGTAGCAGCCCGTGTTCAATGTCGGTCAGGCCGTAGGGTGCATAGAGCTCACCGTTCCCGACATCCAGCCCGATACAGGTACCGGCAATCAGGTAACGATCAACTCCGTCTCGGGCTGACATCAGCTGAGGATACGGCCTGCCGAAGCGCTCGCCGTACCAGAGATGAACGCGCGCCTGATTCTTCACCTCGACATTCACCCCAAGGTCCTGAAACAGCTGTTGAGCGGCCTTGATGACCTCGTTCTCGGCCGCCCAGGACAGGTCATCGTCGAAGTAAAAAACGTCGTAGTCCTTGATGCCCCACGCCGTTGGCTGGTTCGCCTGATGATTCCAGACCGCCTGGAAAAGACAGCCGGCCGTCAGCATGCACTGACTCAGGCCCAACGCTGGCAAACGTGCAGCAAGCTCGGCGTTTATAGGGTTGGTCATGGCGATGCTGACCAAACTGTCGACAGTCAATGTCATGTGTCGCTCCCTGGATTCGTCGGTGCTGGCTTAATCTGCCAGACCCTGTTCAAACTCGGCACTGTCCCGGCATTTAACCGCCGACAACAGCAGGCGATGCTGCCACTTTTTATGCGCACGCCACATCAGCCCACGCGCTTCGCCTTGCTCGATGCTGCCTTGCTTGACCACATCCCAGGTCCGGTACAAATACCTGGCCAGTTCGGTGATGTCCTTCTGCGGCCAGCAGCAGCCGTGCTTTCTGAGCAGCACCACCATGTTGTCGATCTGCAGTGTCTCGTGCGCTTGCTCCAGGCCATGTAACGCCGGAATGACATCCATGGCCTGCCAGAGTGCGCCATAGCCGGAAAACTGCTGCTCGATCCCGTCGATCATGTCATCGAGCGCGTCCCAGATTTCAACCAGGCCCAGATCGCTCTGATAAATCGCCTGTTGCCGCCGGCGTATTTCCTCCAGCCACTGCTCGGCCAGGCGATAGACGATGGCTTCCTTGTTCGGGAAAAAGCGGTACAGCGACTTGATGTCAATGTCGCAGCGTTCGGCGATGGCGTTGGTATTGAGCAGGCCAATACCGCCTTCCTTGAGCAGTGCCAGCGTCGCCTGTTCAATCTTCTGGATGATCGCCAGGGTGCGTTGCTGGCGCGGCTCGCGGCGCATCTTCAAATCTAGCGAAGTCATCGAACGCACAGCCTTATTGTTAGTAGGCGCGCATTTCACATTGTCTTGTCCAACCGAGTCAAATCTCACTGATTGACGCCAATGGGCAACGCTGGTAGAAGTGCAAATTACAGTAATTACTGTAATTTAATCGGAGACGGTATGCGCTTAAAACAAAAACAACACTTAACGCTTTGCTCCATCGCCTTGCTCGCCGGGATCAGCGGCTGCAGCCAGACGCCTGTGCCAGTTGTCGGCAGCAACACGGTGTACCTCAACGGCGAGATTTACACGCAGGATGGCCAGCACCGCAAGGTCGAAGCGATCGCCGTTGCCAACGACAGGTTCGTCTATACCGGCAACCGGGAGGGCGCGGAATCCTTCATCAAGCAAGGTTTTCAGGTGGTCGATCTGGGCGGCAAGATGGTTTTGCCAGGCCTGCACGACAACCATATCCATGTGCTGGGCACCGTCGCCCTGGATGTCTGCGACCTTGAAGGCAAGGCAGTAAACCTCGATCAGCTGGCCAGCAAGGTGAAGGAATGCCTGCCGCGCTACGCCAGCGAGCCCGGTGCCTGGCTGAAGATCGATCAGTGGGTTCCCTATGAGGGCAATGAACCGACGGCCAACTACAAAACCATCCGCCAGGCCCTCGATGCGGCCGCCGATGGCCATCCGATCATCTTGTCCGGGGTCGATGGCCATGCCAGCGCCTACAACTCCAAAGCCTTGAGCATGGCCGAGGATGAACAGGGCAACAGCGTTGGCTTCACTGCCAAAACCCTGGCCAAGGGTGGTGTGTTCGCCGAGCTGGCGCCCTACGTCAGCCTGGACACCGGCGTAGTGCGCGACGCGGCCAAAGAGAAAATTCCGGTCGGAAACTTCGACATGTTTGCGCAAAAGCCCGGCGATCCACGCGGCGAAAAGGTCTATGGCGAGATCTTGCCGGAGGTGGCCAAGGTCATGGCGCAAAGCGGCATCACCAGCATTCAGGATGCTTGCAGCAATGACTTCATCCGCGAACAGTTGGTGAAGATGCAGAAGCAGGATCTGCTGAACATGCGGGTCACCGCCGCCACCTGCTTCATTGACGACGATTACAAGGGCAAGGTGGACATTGCCGGGCACCTGAAAAAAGCGCAGGAGGTGCGTGCTGCGTTCGCGGACAATCCGTTGATCAAGGCCGATGCGGTGAAGATATTTGCCGACGGTGTGCTCGAAGGGGATTCCTTCAGCACGCCGCCGTTCTCACCCAATGCCGGAATGCTGCACAACTATCAGACCCCCCACCTCAAGCTCAACGCCGACACCGGGGTTGTCACCGTTACCAAGGACAGCGAAGACTCGAAGAAAAACGGCATCGTCAATTACAAGGCTGAAGACTTCAAGAACTACGCCAGCGCCCTCGATGCCGATGGCTTCAGCATTCACGTCCACAGTGTTGGCGACCGCGCCACGCGTGTCGCGGTAGATGCCCTGGAAGCTGCCCGTCAGCGTAATGGCAACAAACACATCCCGCATACCATTGCCCATCTGCAGGTCATCCACCCGGACGATCAACGCCGCCTTGGCGAGCTCGGGGTGTACCTCACCTACACTTACGCCTGGATCAACCAGCAGCCCGACTATGACGTGCTGATCACACCGTTCCTGGAAAAAAGCAAAAAGGGTCAGGACATCAACGACCTGCTTTATAACAAAAACAGTTACACCTGGAACGCCATCTACCCGGTGCAAAGCTCTGCCAAAACCGGCGCAGTACTGGTCGCCGGCAGTGACGCGCCGGTCGACTCACGCGACCCGCGTCCTTTCATGAACATCGCCGCCGGCATTACCCGCGCCATACCTGGTGAGCCGGCCTACAATGCAGAGCAGTCGGCGACGCTGGAACAGATGCTCGATGCCTACACCATCAACGGTGCCCGCGCGGTTCGGCAGGACCAACTGATCGGCTCGATCGAGCCGGGCAAGTCGGCTGACTTCATCGTTCTCGACCGCAACCTGTTCGACTTGGTTGAGCAAGGAAAACCCGAACAAATCGCCGACACCAAAGTGCTGCAGACGGTCTTCCGCGGAAAGACGGTGTACAGCCAGTAGTCACTCATCAGCCACGATGCCACACCATCGGTGGGAGCGGGCTTGCCCCGCGATTGCGATTTTTCAGTCACATCGCATCGCGGGGCAAGCCCGCTCCCACCGGGGATAGTGCCGTGGCCGCTATCCAACCACAGTCGCCCCACAGATTCAGCCTTTGAGCGCCGCTTCAATCCCGGCAATGTCGATCTTGCCCATTTCCATCATCGCTTCGAATGCACGCTTGGCTGCTGCCCGATCAGGGTTGCTAATTGCCGCCGTCAGGATGCGAGGCGTGATCTGCCACGAAAGCCCCCATTTGTCCTTGCACCAGCCACAGGCACTTTCCTCGCCGCCATTGCCGACAATCGCGTTCCACAGGCGATCCGTTTCGGCCTGGTCATCCGTGGCAACCTGGAACGAAAACGCCTCGCTGTGCTGGAACATCGGACCGCCGTTGAGCCCCAGGCAGGGGATGCCCATCACCGTGAACTCCACCGTCAGCACATCGCCTTTTTTGCCCGAAGGGTAGTCGCCAGGCGCGTGATGAACGGCCACCACGGTGCTGTCCGGAAAGGTCTTGGCGTAGAACGTCGCAGCGTCCAGCGCCGTGCCGTCAAACCACAGGCAAATCGTATTCTTGCTGGTCATCTTGGGTCTCCGAAACCGGGACTGGGGACAAACAATGTAGACGCACGGTCAGCCGGGCTTCCTTGCCCGCGTCCGGGGTCAGGCAATCAGCTCGACTTTGCCGGTGGCCAGGCGATAGACGCCGCCGACGATTTTCAACTTGCCCTTGTCGAGCGCATCGGTGATCAAGGGCGTGGCGCCCTTAAGGCTCTGGACCGAGTCTTTGACATTTTGCGCCGTGGCATTTTCCATCAAGTTGCCGGGTTGTTTGAGGACCTTCTCGATAGAGGGCTTGAGTGCCTCCGTCAGTTTCGGAATGTGCCCGGGGAACACGGTGGAATCTTTCAGCGCTTTGATTCCGGCATCGATCGCGCCACAGCTTTCATGGCCGAGTACCAGGATCAACGGTGTGCCGAGTACGGCGACGGCGTACTCAAGGCTGGCCAGGCCTTCGCCGGTGACGAAGTTGCCGGCCACGCGAATCGCAAAAAGGTCACCGCGTGCGGTGTCGAACGCGTATTCGGGGGCGATCCGCGAGTCGGAACAACTGAGCACCGCCACGAACGGGTTCTGGCCGGACACCAAGGCTTCGCGCTCGTCCTTGAAATCGTGTGTGTCCGAGTTTCCGCTGACATAGCGTTCATTGCCTGCAATCAGCCGTTGTAGCGCCTGGTCGGGGTTGATTGCGTTTTGCGGTTTGGGGGGCGCAGCCGTTTTTTCGGCCGCCGTGACAAACCTGCCAGGCAGCGCACCGGACAGCAGCAGGGCACCTGCTCCAAGTCCGGCAATGCGAAGAAAACGACGACGATCAGTTGTGTTTGAAGAAGAAGTTGAATCACATGACTTACACATGACGGTGTGTACTCAGATCAACTCGGTGGCAGTAACTACTGTTGGGGAACGGGTGCATTCAGGAAATTTCAGCACCCGAACCTTGCAGTCTAGTTGATCTGCCCACCTATGTTTTTTGCGCCGCCGTGCTGGCCTGTCCAGACACTTGCGTCTCGCCTTTGGCCCGCACCGGCTTGAGCCGCGACACCCCGAACAACACCAAGGCCAGCCCGATGATCTGGTACAGCGAGACTTCTTCGCTGAGCACAGCCCATGACGCCAGCACCGTCAGCACCGGCCCGAGATTACCGACCGCGGCGGTATGGGTGGCGCCCATGCGCTGAATCGCCAGCGCCACCCAATAGATCGGCAACACCGTGGAAACCAGAGCCATCAACGCCGCGTACACCCATACCGCAGAGGGCAGCTGCCAGAGCAGGTGGGTATCGGCCGTCAGCAGATAGTGCGCCAGCACCATCAACGACGACGCACTGCCCGCAAGCCCGGCCAGGCGCATGGAACTCATGCGCTTGAGCATCATGCCGGTGCCTGAGTAATACAGCGCGTAGGTCACCGCACTGGCAAACACCCATGCCGCGCCGAGCATCACCTGGCCGCCCATTCCGTTGGCGCTGACGTCGTGCACGAAGGCGATGCCCAGGCCCAGGTAGCACAAACCCATCGCCGCCAGGGTGCGCAGGGTAGGGCGTTCGCGCAGGGCGATGGCCTGGAACACCAGCACCAGGGTCGGGTAAGTGAACAGAATCAGCCGCTCAAGCCCGGCACTGATGTACTGCAGCCCGTAGAAATCGAACAGGCTCGCCAGGTAATAACCGAACAGTCCCAGCAGCATCACCCGTACACCATCGGCAAGGGTCATGGGCGCATTGGCCGGGCCGCGGCTGGCCCACACCAGCCAGGCAAACAGTGGCAACGACAAACCCATGCGCATCGCCAGCAGCGTGATTGCATCCACCTGACTGGCCGCATAAGACAGCTTGACGAAAATCGCCTTGAGGCTGAAACCGAGTGCCGACAGCACTGCAAACAGGCTGCCGTTTTCGACGCAACGCTGGCAAAACCCACGTAATTTATTCATCAGCAGCCCGACAGAGGAGAAGGTACAGGCGTTATTCTAAAGTGAAGGCAAGCAGCGCAGAATCGCATTTTCCAGAACGAAGCCTTCGCCAAAAGAGAACCCCAAGTGCACTTTGATCTCTCTGATTTGCGCCTGCTGAGCGCCATTGCCGCCTCCGGCAGTCTGAGCAAGGCCGCTGCCAGCATCCCGGTTGCTATCTCGGCCGCCAGCACCCGCCTGCGCCTGTTCGAGGAGCGTTGCGGCATCACCGTATTCACCCGTACGGCCGGTGGCATGCAACTGACACCGACCGGTCGGCTGGTGCTGGAGGCTGCCAGCAGCGTACTTGGCGAAGCGCAAAAGCTGCAGGACACCTTAAAGGAGCTCGCCGGCCAACGCCGCATCACCCTGCGCCTGGCCGCCACCACCGTGACCACCAGCAGCCTGTTGCCCGCGGTGCTTGGCTCGTTTCTGGCCGACTACCCGGAAGTCGATCTGCAACTGACCGAGTACCGCAGCGCTGATGTCATGCGTGCCGTGCTCACTGGCGAGTGTGAAATCGGCGTATATGACGGCAGCGTTATCAGCGATGGGGTGCTGTCGTTGCCGTTTCGCAGCGAGCGGCTGGTGATGCTGGTGCCGAACGGGCACCCATTGGCAGAACGTGAACAGACGCGTCTGCGCGATGCCCTGGGGTACCCCTTCATCGGTATGCCGGCCGAGCGGGCCATGCAACGCTTTGTCGAAGAGCGGGCGATGAAACTGGCCATGCCCCTGCAGATCCGCGTACGCGCGCCCAGCTTTGAAGCCATCGCCCAACTGGTGGCTCAGCGTGCCGGGATTGCCATGCTGCCGGAGACCACGGCTCGGCGTATGGAGCAAGAACTACCGGTGCGTGTGGTGCTGCTTGAAGAGGGCTGGGCGACGCTTGAACTGCGGCTGTGCATCAAGGGGTGGGAGTCGCTCAGTACCCATGGTCGTCAGTTGGTCAGCTTTCTGTCGCAGTAGCCTGGGCGGTGGGCCGCATCGGCGGCCCTGAAGCAACCTGCGATTAAGACTTCACCGAGGCTTGCTCCGCCTGCTGGGTACGGCGCAGTACTGCCGCCGTTGCCGAGCGTGCTTCGACTTCATCCAGTAGTGCTTCCACCAGCGCCAGGCTCATCTCCAGCGATTGCTCCGTAGCCCAAAGCAAGCCGCGCACTTCTTCGTTGACCATGTCACAGGCGTGGGCGTTGGTCTGGTAGGCGCTTTTGAGCAGGACGGAGGCGTGGACCAGGGCGTCTTCGGAAGAAACACCGGCACGGACGGCGAAGAGCGGATCGTGGCTGCCGTTGCAGGAGCCGAAGGTGGTGCTGGTTTGCGTGGTGGGTGGGGGATCGGGGACTATTTTTGTCATTGTGGAGCTCCTTGATTGGTGGAGCCGCCACGAACCGTGACCAAACGATGGGTGGCGACTGTACGCAGGTTGGTCAACCGGGAATCAAGGAACCCGGCGCGCACGAAGGCGCCCCGCGCACAGCCGCCATAACACGAAACAGCAGACACAAAAAAAGCGCCAGCTGAATCGGATGGGGCGCTTGTGCGCCTTGATTTCTCGCAGGTGACCAAACCTGGTCGCTGGATTTACAGCGACGTAGAGGAGGGTAACGGGGTTGGGGGTGGGATTCAAGCGTTGGAGCAGGGCAGCCAAACGATGTTACAGATTGACTACGGGGTTGGCTGGATTTGGCAGGCTTTGCCTTGCATCGCAGGCAAAGCCAGCTCCTACCGTCTCTTCACAAACGCGGGCTGAAACCTATGCTTTGGTTCGGACCGCCCGCCAATGGAAGAGGACCATAATCATAGAAACTATAGTGATTACGGGGTGGTACTCAAAGGAACTTGGATCGAATTGAAAAAATAGTAAATTCTTGTTTTCTATAGCATCAAGATAAAATGCAATCATCAAGGCGTTATAGATGAAGCTGATAAATATATTCCATGGAACAAATCTTAGTTTGATGGGGTAACGATTCAGTAGCAAGGAAACGGTGGCGCTCAAGAGTACAAAGAAAGCAAATTCGATGATGTTCATTTATTGTGTTCGCCATAGAGATGGCCTGCGGTTATTCTATGTAGAGCCACGTTGACCACCGGTGCACATCTCCCCATAAAAATTACTACACATGTTTATCCTTCAGGTCGGAACGCCCAGCAATGAAAAATAACCATTGCTGCAGAGGTGAACAGGATTGCTAAATAGTAATCAGTTCTGCTTGGGTCAATTTCAAGCAGGATTGGTTTCCGTTGTTTGATGATGTCAAGATAAGCTATGCCCATGAAGACGTTATAGGCTAGGCTAATGATTATCCTAGGTCCTGTCATGGGTATTTTGTTAAGGCCGTAGTTTAGGATTTTGACGCTGCAAATACTGAATAGCACAAGTAAAATAAAATCGGTTTCAGTCATTTTTTGCGCTCGGCATTAAGTTGTTGTGCTGACTGTGCATCTAGCAAAAGCTCCATGGCTAGCGCCTTTTTACTCATTTGTTTGTACGCTCGCTCATGATCGGTTTTAATATAACGGTAGAGCCGCCATGCGTCAGGCTTCAACGCTTGACGTAGCAAACCAGCGCCAGACATAGCAAGATCCCCCGTCAAGTACGCCATATTGCCTTCAGTTTCACTGTAGCCAAGCTGTTTTGCGACGCCCTGATAAGCTTTGCGCACCGGTCCTTCAACATCGCGGCTCCTTTCGTAAAGATTTCTTGCATTTTCATAGATATTATTACCGCCATGTATTATTAGCGGCGCTCCGAGGGGGGCGCACAGAGTCCCTACTGAGCCATAGCAAATACCGGCCCCAGACGCGACTTGAACGGTCCCTCCGATCAAACCCAGTGTTTGGGTGACAATGCGATGCGACTCACTGAGCAAACTCTGCTGCTCCGCCTTTAACTCCCGCAGTCCCTCCTGTGGACTCAGCCGCCGCTCTTCCACATCCCGAACCACCCGTCGCGCGAAATAAGCAAGTTCACGATTGAACTGCATGCGCGTTTGGTCATCCTGCAGATGCCGCGCACTGATCGTGCAGGCGAAACCGGTAAACTGCGCCGCGGCATGGCTGACTTCCCAGAAGTCATTCATGCTCAGTTTCGACTTGTTGCTCGGCTTCGCCATCACGCATTCCTTCTTGAGAATTGGTGGGCGAAGGGCTGTTCCTGGAACTTGCGGTTGAGCGACGCGAAGTAGTTATAGGCCATGCTGCGTACTCCCTGTAGGCGGACCACGCAGGCTACGAGTTTTTTTGCCAAAGGTATGTCGGACGTTTCTGAAAATCAGCCATCCTGGATTCGCTGTTTGTAACAACTTGGAAACACTTTTCGGAAACGCCTGACATACCCGGCTCGTACTTAAGTAATAGTCTGCGTGCTTTACTTACAAGGAGTACGTACTTTGGCTCATCACGGCTATCTCTCAATCACTGGCAAGAAACAAGGACTGATCTCCGCTGGCTGTTCCGGCCTGGACTCTATTGCCAACAAGTGTCAATCCGCACACCGTGACGAAATCATGGTGCTTTCTTTCGCCCACAACCTTTCCAATCTCGACAACACCCAACATGCGATTCATCACCCGCTGATCATTATCAAGTACATCGACAAGGCGACCCCTTTGTTAGCGCAAGCGGTGGCCAGTCGTGAGGTTGTTGACTGCACGCTGAACTTTTATCGCCTGAGCCTGAGCGGTCATCAGGAAAAATACTTCACCATCAAGATCTGGGATGGGCTGATCGTTGACCAACGGCTGGAGATGCCCCATTCGGTGCTTCTGAACGACCAGGAAGCCCAGGAGCACCTTGCTATCCGCTACAGAGACATAAGCTGGTCCCACCATACCGCCGCCACTTCTGGACATGCCTCTTGGGGCGTAACCCCATGGGATGGGCAGTGACAACAACACAGAGCGCCGGTCCAAACCGAGAAAATCAGGAACGATTCAACCTGCACCGAGGTCAACACCTTCAGTAGTGATCAAAACGGTCTACATCATGAGGATCTGCCATGAGTACCCTGACGATCGAAGGCTGGTGCAAACGCAACGGCGAGCAAAAATCCACTCCGGTCGGAGACATACACTTCGACATTCTGGGCCCTAACCATACCAGGCTGGAGCAGGCCGAAGAGCGCCTGCAGAACAGCCACGAGCCTGAAGCCATGGTTGATGTCGATATGGCCGCGTTGAACCTGGTCATACCAGAGGGTTATGGCCCACTGGCCGACTGCAAGTTACGCGTTTATCTGGATGAGGATCAACGCGGTCAGTTCCATCTGGTTGGACACCGGGCCAGTGATGGCAGCCTGATCTATAGCAATGCAGTGTTGATCGCTCAATTGAGCTAACACGCACGCCGCCAAGGGGCCCGCCTCAATGACGGGTCCGCATGCGCCTCAAAGCTTCGGCATCTGCCCGATACGGCCCATCATCTCGGTCACGATCTGCAGGTCGAGCATGAACTGTTCAACAGTCTTGAACTCGTTGTCATTGTGGCCGGTGTATTTGACGTCAGGCATGGCCAGGCCGAACTGCACACCATTAGGCAATTCATGCACCGACGTGGCGCCTGCGGAGGTGCCGAACTTTTTCTCCATGCCCAGGTTTTCACTGGCCACCGCCAGCAGTGCCTTGACCCATTCACCCTCGGGGTTGCGGTACATCGGCTCGGCGATCGAAGTGTCGAAGGCCACGGTTACCTTGGACTGCTTGCTCCAGGCCGCGAGCTTGTCGCTGAGTTCACGCTTGAGCACCTCAGGCGACTTGCCGACCGGCACGCGCAGGTTGACCGCGAGTTTGAAGGCCTTGTCATCCATGCCGACGTAGGTCAGTGAGGTGGTCAGCGGCCCCATGAAGGCGTCGGAGAAGCCAACCCCCAGTTTTCCGCCCAGGTAGTCCAGCCCCCAGTTGTCGGCGGCGTAGCGGGCCGCGTCGGTGATCTGGTTGTGTTTGAGCGCTACCTTGCCGTCGAGGCTGTGGATGAAGTCGAGCATCCGGGCCACCGGGTTGACGCCGGATTCGGGCTCGGAGGAGTGGGCGGAAACGCCGGTGACGGTCAGTTGCACGTCTTTGCCGACGACCTTGGCGGTCACGCCGAAATTGCCGCCATTTTGCTTGGCGTAGTCCGCACCGGCTTTCTGCAGACTGGCGGCCAGTTCTGCGGGCTTGTCGGTGACGAGCGTGGCGACCGAGGTCGAGGGAATCTGGTTGGTCGCCAGGCCGCCGGTCATCGAAGTGATTTCAGCGCCTTCGCCTTCTGCGCTACGGCGAGGAAAGCTGGCCATGACTGTGCCGTAGCCTTTCTCGGCAATCACCACCGGGTAGCCGCCATCGAGCGCCAGGTTGTAGTTGGGGATCGGGTTGTGTTCGAAGTAGTAGGGGATGGCGTCGCCAGTGGTCTCTTCGGTGGTGTCCACCAGCAGCTTGAAGTTGCGCGCCAGCGGCAGCTGCTCTTCCTTGATGATCTTCATCGCATAGAGCGCTACGACGATGCCGTTCTTGTCATCCTCGGTACCGCGGCCATACATGCGGTCGCCGATCAGGGTGACTTTGAACGGGTCGAGTTTGGTGCCGTCCTGCAGTACCCAGTTTTCCGGGGTCACCGGGACCACATCGGCATGCGCATGGATGCCCACCACTTCGTCGCCGCTGCCTTCGAGGGCGATCTCGTAGACACGGTTGTCGATGTTGCGAAAGTTCAGGTTGAAGGCCTGGGCAAGGGCTTTGATATTGTCGGCGATCTTGATGAATTCGGGGTTCTCGTGCTGGGCAACGCCATCGACGCGCATGGTCGGGATTGCCACCAGTTCGCGCAGGGTTTCGGTGGCTGCGCTGCCGTATTTGACCCGCGCATAAAGGCCGAGCAGGCGATGGATTTCGTTCTGCTGTTCAGCGCTGAGGGTCTTGTTGTCGAGGAAGGCGCTGATGGTCGCACCGAGGTTGTCGGTTTTGCCCACATCGCTTTTGGCCAGGCTGCCAAGGAACTGCCTGAAGTCCTTCACCGAAGCGTCGTTGAAGGTCTTGAGGATGGCTGCGCTCTGTTGCGGGGTGATGTTGGCGTGTGCTTGGCTGGTGAACGACGCGAGGCTGGCCAGCATCAGGGTAGTGGCAGCCAGGTGCTTGAGTGAGAAGTCCATTGCTGGAGGCATTCCTTTGCAGATAGTGAGTAGGAGGTGTCTGCTTCAAGAAGCAGGCATTTCTGCAAACTAACATCAGCAGGAATCACTAGAGGAGCCCCTGAAGTGCGAACTGTCGCACAGAAACGCAAAAGCGACGCAGAAACGAAAAAGCACTTGAGTCTGACCGCTCGTCGGTGAGCGTTTCGGGCTGTCGAATCACCCGGCAGTCAATCGACTACTGCACAGATCAACCTGATCGATTCAATCCCTGTGCAGGAGTCAAGGTCATGTCTTATGTCGATGGTTTTGTGCTTGCCGTGCCTACCGCCAACCGCGAGAAGTTCAAGCAGCATGCCGAGGAAGCGGCGGTGGTGTTCAAGGCGTGTGGCGCCCAGCGCGTTATCGAGTGCTGGGGCGATGATGTGCCTGAAGGCAAGGTGACTTCGTTTCCGATGGCGGTGAAATGCAAGCCGGACGAAACCGTAGTGTTTTCCTGGATTCTCTGGCCTTCACGCGAGGTGCGTGATGCCGGGATGAAGAAGATGATGGAAGACCCGCGCTTGCAGCCTGACAAGAATCCCATGCCTTTTGACGGGCAGCGGTTGATCTTTGGCGGGTTCAATATTCTGGTGGATGTGTAGGCGGTTTTATCGCGGGGCAAGCCCGCTCCCACTGGGATTGTATGATCCGGTGGGAGCGGGCTTGCCCCGCGATCGCTCACACCCTGAACCGCGCCACCAACGCCGTCAGCTCCGCAGCCAACCCCGACAACGCCTGGCTGGCCTCCCGCGTCTGCTGCGCTCCGGTCGCCGAGCGCGACGACAGTTCACGAATGTTCAGCAGGTTACGGTCCACTTCACGGGCCACTTGCGCCTGCTCTTCGGCCGCACTGGCGATCACCAGGTTGCGTTCGTTGATCTGGCCGATAGCGCTGTAGATCCCCTCAAGCACCTGACCTGACGCCTGGGTGATGCCCAAGGTCGACTGCGCACGCTGGGTGCTGGCCTGCATCGAAGCCACCGCTGCCTCGGTGCCATGCTGCACCCCGGCAATCATTTGCTCGATTTCCTGGGTCGATTGCTGGGTACGGTAGGCGAGGGTGCGTACTTCATCCGCAACCACGGCAAAACCACGACCGGCTTCCCCGGCGCGCGCCGCTTCGATGGCGGCATTGAGCGCCAGCAGGTTGGTTTGCTCAGACACCGAGCGGATCACATCCAGCACCTGGCCGATGTCACGAATCTGCCCGGCCAGCTGCTGCAAGCGCTCACTGCTGGTCTGCACTTCGCTGGCCATGGCGCGGGTGCCCTCAAGGTTGTCGCTGACCTGCTGACGGCTTTGCTCGGCCAGCTGGTTGGAGGCGTTGGCCGCTTGTGAGGTGGTGACGGCATTGCGCGCGACTTCTTCCACGGCGGTGGTCATTTCAGTCACAGCGGTGGCGGCCTGTTCCAGTTCCTGGTCTTGCTGGCGCAGGCTGTTGGTGCTCTGTTCGGTGATGTTCTCCAGCACCTGGGCGGCCTGGGCCACTTGCGTGGCGTAGCCGGTGAACTGACTCAGGGTGGCGCGCTGGCTTTGTTGCATATGGGCAAGATTGGCGAATAGCTCGCCGATCTCGTCGCGGCGGGTGACTTGTACGGTCACACTCAAGTCATCCTGGGCAAAACGCTGAAAGTGCTGGCAGGCTTCGAGCAGCGGGCGCAACACGCGGCGGGCGATAAAGCCCCAGCACAGCACGGCGAGCAGCAGGGTGACCACGACCAGTGCCAGGCTCAGCAACTTGGCAGCGCTCAAGCGGCGCTCGGATTCAAGCATGATCTGCTGGCTGCGCTCGCTCAAGGCCGCCACCAACTGTTGGCGCAGGGCCTGCATGCGGGCCATGGCGTTACCGGCCTCGGTGTTGACGATGAAGTAGCGTTGCAGGTCGTTCTGCCGGGTCGCCTCGCGTTGCCCAGCGACGGCCTCGGCGTATTTGCCGAAGGTGTTTTGCAGGTCGACGGCGAGGGCTTTGAGTGCCGGGTCCTGGGCATTACTGACCAATTCGTCGAGCAGGCTGCGGCTGTTGTCGATCAGCTGTGCGGACAGCGCCATGCGTTTGTTGGCGCTGTCGTGGTGGCCGCCACTCTGTTCGACAAAGCCGGAGGAGACGTTGGCGCTGGCGCGGATCGCCATCAACAGGGCGTTGTTCAAGCGGTCCGACTGGCGCGCGGTGAGGTCCAGTTCAGTGATCTGCTGATCGCTACCCACCGCCGCGCGCCAGGCGCTGACGGTGGAGAACAGCAGGGTCAGGCTGAACAGCGACAGCACCCAGAACATTCCGGTGCGAATTTTCAGGTCGGCGAACATGCTGGCAGTACTCCTTTTAATTGTTATCAGCACCACGCTGTACCGAGCAATCGGCGGTGGGTGGTCTGCTATCGGAGTCTGCCCGGATGGACTTGAGGGCTGGAATTCGCTTGTGTTCGATTACCGCCCGCAGTTTGCCTCAGCGGCCCTCATGCTGGCGTCGGTAGGCACCCGGCTGCACGCCCATGGCTTTGCTGAAGGCGCGGGTGAAGGCAGCGATGGACTGGTAACCGACGGCAGCGCACACCTGTTCGACGGTGTTGTGAGCCTTGAGCAACCGGCAGGCATGACGCATGCGCAGGGCCAGCAGCACTTGCCCGGGGGATTGCCCGGCCAGTTCGCTGAAGCGCTTGAAGAAGGCCGAACGCGACAACCCGGTGCAGGCTGCCATGCTTTCCAGCGGCCAGGGCTGTTCGGGATGCTCGATCAGTTGCTCGACCAGGGCGGAAAATTGTGGGTGGCGGGCCAGCGATACCAGCCCGCCCATGGGCAGGTCTGCCTGCACCTGCTGGCGCAGCACGTAGAGAAACAACAGATGGCTCAGGCGCTCAAGCAAGGCCGAGGAGGGCGCAGGCTGGCGCTGGCACTCGGCGAGGATCAGCTCGAACAGCGCGGTGGCGGCACTCAGGGCCGGGTCGCCAGCACGCAGGATCAGCCAGTCGGGCAGGCCTTCGATGATCAGCGACGACAGGCCCGGCTGGAAATGAAAGAACCCGCACACCAGGCCGACGCCCTCACTGGCGTTATGGTCCAGCGCCAGCATGGCCATGCGCGGTTGCTGGCGGGCCAGTTCGCAGTCGGCGGTGCCAGACAACCGGTACTCAAGGTCACGCAGCAGGAACACTGCATCACCCGCTTCCAGGGCAATGGCCTGGGGCTGGCCAGCTATGTGCAGCCAGCAATGGCCCTGCACCACCAGGTGAAAACTGGCCCGTGCCAGGCCCTGGGTGCTGGCGTGCCAGCCACCGCAATAACGCCCGACATGGAACAGGCTGGCGTCTAGCTCAAGGCTTTCTAATAACCAATCGACAAGTGGGCTGGAGGAAATCATCTAATGGAAAGACTCAGAAGCAAGTAATAACGACTCTAGAATATGGAAGGTATTTCTTATAACCAACAGACTTGTGCGACACCCTAGTATGCAGGAGTCCACTCCATGTCGCGCGTTACTCTACACACGCTGCAAAGCGCCCCTGAAGCCGCTCGTCCTTTCCTGGAAAACGCCCAGAAGAACTCGGGCTTCATTCCCAACCTGCTCGGCGTGCTGGCCAATGCCCCGGCCGCGCTGGAAACCTACGTCACCGTTTCGGCCCTCAACGGCAAGGCCGAGCTGAGCCTGGCCGAGCGCGAAGTGGTGCAGCTGGTGGCCGCCACCAATCATGGCTGCGACTTCTGCGTGGCCGGTCACACCGCCGTGGCGCTGAACAAGGCCAAGCTGCCGCAAGAGGTGGTCGACGCTCTGCGCGCCCGCGGCGAACTGCCGCAGGAAAAGCTTGAAGCCCTGGCCGCTTTCACCCGTGAAGTGATCGCCACCCGTGGCAATGTCAGCGATGCCGGCTACAGCGCTTTGCGTGAAGCCGGCTATGGCGAAGGTCACGCCCTGGAAGTGATTCTCGGTGTGAGCCTCGCCACCCTGTGCAACTTTGCTAATGTGTTCGCCCAGACGCCGCTCAATGACGAGCTGAGCAAGTACCGCTGGCAGCCTTCGGCATAAGAACCCTTGGCGCCGGCGCAGGCTGGCGCTTTTTTAAAGGAGTAAACGCTATGCTCGATCCTGCATTGGTCACCTGGCTGGATGCCGAGGCTGAAGCCCTCGATCTGGGCCACTGCGACCCGCAGGCAGTGTTGGGGCAGTTGGCCGCAGCGCAGGTGTTGCGCGTCGGTATCGACGAAACCCTGGGCGGCAGTGGCGGCACGGTCGCCGACGCGGTGGAAACCGTGGCCAACGTCGCCAGTCATTCCCTGGCTGCTGCCTTCGTATTCTGGGGCCAGCGTGCCTTTATCGAATACCTGCTGCACAGTCCTAATACCGCCTTGCGCGAGCGCTTGTTGCCGAAACTGCTCAGCGGTGAGCTGGCCGGCGCAACCGGGCTGTCCAACGCCATGAAGTACCTGTCCGGCATCGAAGCGCTGCAAGTCAAAGGCCTTGCCGATGCACACGGCTGGACCCTCGACGGACGCCTGTTCTGGGTCACCAACCTGCGCAAGGGTGGTTTTGTCGTGGCGGCAGCAATTGAAGAAGAGGGCGCTTCACCGTTTGTGCTGGCGATCCCGGATAACGCTGCCGGGCTCACCCGCTCGGACGACCTGCAGCTGATGGGGCTGCAATCGAGCAATACCGCGGCGTTGAACTTCGAGCAGGTCGCCCTCAGCCGTGACTGGCTGCTGCACGAGAACGCCAAGCAGTTCCTGCCTGCGGTTCGCCCTTCGTTCCTGGGGCTGCAATGTGGCATGGCCATCGGCCTGGCGCGGCGTTCGCTGGATGAAGTGGAAGGCCACCTGCAAGGTGTGCGTTCGTTCCTCGGCGAAGCGTTGAGCGTGTTGCGCGAACGCCTGGAAAACACCGTCGCCGAATTGAAAAAGGGCCTGCTCGAGGGGCGCTTCCTGACCCAGCCCGCTGCGCTGTTCAAGTTGCGCATCACCTTGGCCGAGACAGCTGCCGATGCCGTGCAGCTGGAATTGCAGGCCAGCGGTGGCAAGGCCTACCTGAGTGCTTATGGCGCAGGCTTCGCGCGGCGCTGGCGCGAGTCGGCATTTGTGCCGATCGTCACGCCAAGCCTGGTGCAGTTGCGCGCCGAGCTGCAACGGCAGGCGTCGACAGCATGACCCAGGTGTTGCTTGAAGCCCGAGGAATCAGCCTTGGCTACCCGCGTGAGCAAGGCTGGCAGAGCGTGCTGGAAGACTTCGACCTGCAACTGGCGCCGGGGGAGGTGATCACCATCCTCGGCCCCAGCGGTGTCGGCAAGTCGAGCCTGTTGCGGGTGCTGGCCGGTCTGCAGCAAGCGCGCAGTGGCAGCGTCAGCCTGCTCGGTGAGCCGCTGCAGGGGCCGCATCCGCGCCTGGCAGTGGCGTTCCAGGACCCTAGCCTGTTGCCCTGGCTGAGCCTGGAAAAGAACGTCGCCTTCGGCCTTGATTTCGCTCGTCAGCCCAAACTTATGGCCAGCGAGCGCCGCGCGCGGATTGACCACGCGATCGAGGCGGTCGGCCTGCAGCACGCTCGCGAGCAGTACCCGGCGCAGCTCTCCGGTGGCATGGCCCAGCGTACCGCGCTGGCCCGCTGCCTGGCGCGTCAGCCGCAGGTGCTGTTGCTCGATGAACCTTTCGGCGCGCTGGATGAAGTGACCCGCGCCGACATGCAGCAGCTGTTGCTGCAGTTGATCTCCCGGCACAACACTGCGGCGGTCCTGATTACCCACGATATCGACGAAGCCCTGCTACTGTCCGATCGCGTGCTGCTACTGGGCAACCACCCGGCGCGCACCCTCGGCCAATGGCACATCGACCTGCCGCAACCACGCGAGCAGCGGGTCGAGGAACTGGGCGCGTTGCGTATCGACATCCTCAAAACCCTTCGGCGGGCCAGCCGCACTCCTGAACCTGATTCTGAACCCTTGCCGCTGCCGTCGGAGACTGCCCATGTGCCTGGACGACTTCACTCACACTCGTCGTGATTTCATCAAACTCAGCGCCTTGCTGACAGCCGGTGGCGCCATGCCGCTGCTGAGCAGTTTGCAGGCGCGTGCTGCCAGCGATCCGGACGCCCCGGTGCGCATCGGCTACCTGCCGATCACCGACGCCACGCCATTGCTGGTGGCCCATAACAATGGCCTGTTCGAAGCCGAAGGCATCAAGGCCGAACGGCCGGTGCTGCTGCGCAGCTGGGCGCAGGTGATCGAGGCGTTCATCTCCGGCCAGGTCAACGTCATTCACTTGCTCTCGCCAATGACCGTCTGGGCGCGCTACGGCAGCAAGGTACCGGCCAAGGTGGTGGCCTGGAACCATGTCGGCGGCTCGGGCCTGACCGTGGCCCCGGGCATCACCGAGGTCAAGCAGTTGGGCGGGCAGAGCGTGGCAATTCCGTTCTGGTATTCGATTCACAACGTGGTGGTGCAGCAGCTGTTCCGCGACCATGGCCTGACGCCGGTCTCGAAGCCGACCACCGCGCAACTGGCCGCCAACGAGGTCAACCTGGTGGTGCTGCCACCGTCGGACATGCCGCCAGCCCTGGCCAGCAAGCGCATCGCCGGCTACATCGTTGCCGAACCGTTCAATGCCCTGGCCGAAGACCTCAAGGTCGGCCGCGTGCAACGCTTTACCGGTGACATCTGGCGCAACCACGCCTGCTGTGTAGTGTTCATGCACGAGCATGATCTCAACAACCGCCCGGAATGGTCGCAAAAGGTGGTCAATGCCATCGTCAAAGCCCAGCTGTGGACCCGCGATCACCGCGCCGAAGCCGCCGCCCTGCTGTCCAAGGCCGGACCTAACCGTTACACCCCGCATACCCCGCAGGTGCTGAGCCAGGTGCTGGCACCGTCTGCCGATGACCGTGCGGCCTACATTGCCAGTGGCGCGATCCAGCATGCGCAGTGGGATGAAAAGCGCATCGACTTCCAGCCGTATCCGTTCCCCAGCTACACCGAGGAACTGGTGCGTCGCTTGCAGAACACCCTGATTGAAGGTGAGAACGGCTTCCTTGCCGGCCTCGACCCGCAGCAGACGGCCCGCGACCTGGTTGATGACCGTTTTGTGCGTAAAAGCATCGAGGCGGTGGGGGGGCTCAAGGCCTTCGGCTTGCCGGACAGTTTCGAGCGTAGCGAGGAGTTTGTGATCTGATGGGTAAGCATGTACTGCATGGCGCCCTGGGGGCTGCCGGCTTGCTCGGGTTGCTACTGCTGTGGTGGTTGGGTGTGCACCTGTTTGGTGAGGCTGATGGTCTGTCGGCACGCTTTTCGCCTGAGGCGACCCTGGCCAGTCTGGTCGAGCTGCTGGGGCAGGCTGAGGTCTACGAGCATGTCTGGGTCAGCCTCAAGCGCATCCTGATCGGCTTGCTGCTGGCGTTGCTGATTGGCGTGCCGCTGGGTTTGCTGGTGGGCAGCTATCGTCACCTGGAATCGGCGACCTCGCCAGCGTTCCAGTTTCTGCGCATGATCTCGCCGCTGTCATGGATGCCGGTGGTGGTGATGCTGATGGGCGTGGGCGACCAGCCGATCTACTTCCTCCTGGCCTTTGCCGCGTTGTGGCCGATTCTGCTCAATACCTCAGCCGGTGTGCGTCAGCTCGACCCACGCTGGCTGCAACTGAGCCGCAGCCTCAGTGCCACCCGTTGGGAGACGCTGTGCAAGGTGATCATCCCCGGGGTGATCGGCCATGTGCTGACCGGTGTACGCCTGGCGATCGGCATCCTGTGGATCGTGCTGGTGCCGTGCGAAATGCTCGGGGTCAGTGCCGGGTTGGGCTACTTCATCCTCGATACCCGTGACCGCCTGGCGTACTCGGAGTTGATGGCCATGGTGCTGTTGATCGGGGTGCTCGGGTTCATGCTCGATGCACTGGCTCGCGGGCTGCATCGGCGCTGGGTGCATGCCTGAGGTTTGATCGCGGGGCAAGCCCGCTCCCACAAGGTGAACTGCACCTGTAGGAGCGGGCTTGCCCCGCGATAAGGCCGTTAACCATTTTGAAATGGCTCCATTAATTGTTATGTTATCACATAATCATTAAGGAGCCCCCATGAACTACCCCCTAGGAAGGTTATCTTTCGGCCTGTCTGCCTCATTGTTGGCACTGCCCGCTGCCGCCACCGAACCAGTGTTGCTCGATACCCTGACCGTCAGCGAGCGCCACGTCGAAGAGTCCGCCACAGGTCCAGTGCAAGGTTATCGCGCCAATCGCTCCAGCACCGCGACCAAGACCGACACCGACATCCGCGACACCCCCCAGAGCATTGCTGTGGTGCCGAGCCAGGTGCTGGAAGATCTCAACAGCACCCGTATCGATCGGGCTCTGGATTTTGCCGGCGGGGTGAGCCGGCAGAACAACTTCGGTGGCCTGACCTTCCTCAATTACAGCGTGCGCGGCTTCACCACCGGCGAGCTGTACAAAAATGGCTTCGCCGTCAACCGCGGCAGTTACAGCGCCCCAGACACCTCGAACATCGAGCGCATCGAGGTGCTCAAGGGGCCGGCGGCCAGCCTGTACGGGCGGGGTGATCCAGGTGGCCTGGTGAACATCGTCACCAAGCGTCCCCAGGCCGAGGCCTTCACGCAGTTCAAGGCCAGCGCCGGCAGCTGGGACCGCTATCGCAGCAGCCTGGATGTGAACACGCCACTGAGCGAAGACGGCCGCGTGCTGTCGCGGGTCAACGTGGCGGTGGAGGACAACGGCAGTTTTCGCGACTACGTTGGCAGTGAGCGGCGTATCGTCAGTCCATCGCTGAACTGGCAGTTGAGCCCGGACACGCTGTTGTCGATCGACAGCGAGTTCTCGCGTACCGAGTCGGTGTTTGATCGTGGGGTCCCGGCGGTGAACAACGAACTGGGTCCGGTCAGCCGCTCGACATTCTTTGGCGAGCCGAACGACGGGCGCATCCGCAACGACAACCAGACCCTGGACCTGACCCTGGAGCACTACCTGAATGACAGCTGGAAGCTGCGCCTGGCCAATCACTACACCCAGGGCCGGCTCAAGGGCAACAGCTCCGAGCCCCAACGCCTGGTCGGCACCACCCTCAGCCGTTTTTACCGCGAGCGGGATTTCGAGTGGAACGACAACATCAGCCAGGCTGAACTGCATGGCCAGTTCGACTTCGCCGGTTGGCAACACCAGAGCCTGATCGGCCTGGAATACGAGAACTACCGCAACAGCCAGAAGTACCCGCAGAGCGCCACTTCGTTGGCTTATGGCCTGGATATCTACAACCCGGTGTATGGCAAGCCGAAGCCAGTGCTGGTCAAGCCCAATGACTTTTTTGAGCGCACGCAGAGCTACGCCCTCAACCTGCAAGACCAGATCAGCTTCACCGAGCGCCTGCGCGGTCTGATCGGCCTGCGCCTGGAGCATATCGAGCAGACAGCACAGAACCGCAGCAGCCAGATCAGCAACACGCAGGAAAAAGATGTGGCCACGCCGCGAGTAGGGTTGCTGTATCAGCTCACTCCCGAGGTCGGCGTGTTTGCCAACGCCTCGACCTCGTTCAAGCCCAACAGCATCGGTACCCAGGGTCAGGTGTACAAACCGGAGAAGGGCCTGGGCTATGAAACCGGGTTCAAGTTCGATCTGTTCGACAGCCGCGTGGGCGCGACCCTGGCGCTGTTCCGGATCGACAAGGAAAACGTCATCACCACTGATGCTTTCGGCGACAGCGTTGCTGCCGGTAAGGCTCGCAGCCAGGGCGTCGACTTGCAGTTCAGTGGCCAGCTGAGCGATGCCGTGCGCGTGATCGGTGCCTATGCCTATATCGATGCCGAGGTGACCAAGGGCGATGCCAGCCTGCCCGAGGGCAGCGACCTGCTTGGCATTCCCCGGCACAGCGGTAGCCTGATGGCGGTGTATGAGTTTCAGCGGGGCGTGCTGCAGGGGGCGGATATCGGCGCGTCGGCCAACTATGTCGGTGACCGCTCCGGGCAAGCCGGTAGCAGTTTTCGCCTGCCGGGCTACAGCACGCTCGACCTGCTGGCCCACTACAAGGTCAGCGAGCACGCCACCGTCGGCCTGAACCTCAACAACCTGTTCGACCGCAAATACTACGAGCGCGGTTACAACGCGGTGTGGAACCTGCCGGGCGAGCCGCGCAATCTGATGGTCAGTTTGAGCCTGGCGCTGTGAGCGGGCTATAGTTGCGCGTTCTGGTGTTTGCCAAAGGAAGGCTGATCATGAGCGACTCGCTGGAACTCAACCGCCGCAGCTGGGATGAACGGGCGTCACTGCATGCGGCATCCGCTGACTATGAAGTGGACAGGTTCATTGCCGATCCGCAACACCTCTCCGAAGTGGTACGTTTCGACCTGCCACGCCTGGGTGACATTAGCGGCTTGCGCGCAGTGCATCTGCAGTGCCATATCGGTACCGACACCCTGTCGCTGGCACGGCTGGGGGCGCGGATGAGCGGGCTGGATTTTTCCTCGCAATCGCTGGCCCAGGCCCGTGTCCTGGCGCAACGCTGTGACACGTCAATCGACTATGTTGAGTCGGATGTCTATGCCGCTGACCAGGTACTCACTCCCGGTAGCTTCGATCTGGTTTACACCGGTATCGGTGCTTTGATCTGGTTGCCGAGCATCGATCGCTGGGCGCGCACGGTAGCGGCTTTGCTCAAGCCAGGTGGCCGCTTGTTCCTGCGCGAGGGGCATCCGATGCTGCTCGCGGTGAACGAAGATCATCAGGATCGACTGGTGATCGAGTATCCCTATTTCGAACGCGAAGCCCCGACGGTCTGGGACAGTGACCAGACCTATGTCGAGACGGACTCCGCGCTCAGTCACACGGTGACCCATGAATGGAACCATGGGTTGGGCGAGGTCGTCAGTGCCCTGTTGCGCCATGGTTTGCAGATCAGCGCACTGGTGGAGCACGACAGCATCCCCTGGGAGGCCTTGCCGGGGCAGATGAGCAAGAATGCGCAAGGGGAATGGTCGCTGGACAAGGACCGTTGGCGGTTGCCGTTGAGCTACACCTTGCAGGCGATCAAGCAGGCTATTTAGCGTTATCGCGAAGCCGTGGGAGCGGGCTTGCCCCGCGATGATGCCCGCCCCCGCTTACCCGCACCCGCATTACTCTTGCGCTTCTTCTTCCACGGTGTACGCGGCAGCGCCGGGCCGCTGATGGTCAGGTTCAACCCGGCACAGCGCTCCACCTGCTTGCTCATCCATGCCGACTGCTTGGCGACAAAGTCTTCCAGGCTCATTTCACCACTCTGGACCATGTCCAGCGCCTGCTCCCAGATTGCCGTGGTGCCCGGATCGGCAATCGCCCGGGGCACGGCGTCAATCAGGCTGAAGGCTGCTGGCGTGGCACTCAGTGCCTTGCCCTGCTTGATCAGGTAACCACGGTCCAGCAGACCCTGGATGATCCCCGCGCGGGTAGCTTCAGTGCCGATGCCGGTGGTGTCCTTGAGCTTCTGTTTCAGGCGTGGGTCGTCCACCAGTTTGGCGACGTTTTTCATGGCCTTGATCAGGTCGCCTTCGGTGAAGGGTTTGGGCGGTTGGGTCCACAGGTCCTTGAGATTGACTTCGGCCACGGCGCAGTCCTGCCCTTTCTGCAAGGCTGGCAGTACTTGCGCGACCGGAGCCTCACGACCTTTGGCCGGGGTCAGCGCCTCAGGCAGGGCGCGGCGCCAGCCCGGCTCGACGATCTGCTTACCCACCGCGCGCAGGGCCTGGCCGGCGCAGTCGAAGTCGGCCTGGGTGCGGTCGTACTCATGGTTGGGCAGGAACTGCGCCAGGTAGCGGGCGCGAATCAGGGTGTACACCGCCTTGTACTTGGGCGGCAAACGCGAAGGGTCGCTGGCCGCTGCGGTGGGGATGATGCCGTGGTGGGCACTGACCTTGGCATCGTTCCAGGCCCGTGAGCGGCGCTGGGCCTGAAGATGCCCCTGCAGGGGTGCAAGGCTGGAGTCGGCACGCAGCAGCGCGGCGAGGATGGCCGCTGCCTCGGCGTGCTGACTCAGCGGCAGGTAACCGCAGTCGCTGCGCGGGTAGGTGATCAGCTTGTGGGTTTCATACAACGCCTGGGCGATGTCGAGGGTTTCTTGGGCACCGAGACCGAGCTTTTTCGAGCACAGCTCCTGCAGGGTGCCAAGGTCGAAGGGCAGGGGCGCAGCTTCACGTACCCGCTCGGTGGCCACCTTGATCACACGGGCGCTGGCGGCATTGCCGATAGCCGCGGCGGCCTGCTGGGCCAGGGCTTGGTTGAGGCAGCGACCCTGATCGTCGCAGGTGTCTTCGGCGGCGCGCCATTGTGCGCTGAAGCGGGTCCCGGCACTGTCGAGCAGAACATCGATAGCCCAGAACGCCACCGGCACGAAGTCGGCGATGCTGCGGTCACGATCCACGACCAGGCGCAGGGTAGGGGTTTGCACCCGACCTACCGGCAGCACGCCCTGATAGCCGGACTGGCGTCCAAGCAGGGTGAACAGGCGGCTCATGTTCATGCCGATCAGCCAGTCGGCGCGCGAGCGGCCCAGCGCCGAGTGATACAAGCTGAAGGTTTCGCTGCCGGGCTTGAGCGTAGCCAGGGCCTTGCGGATCGAGGCATCGTCCAGGGCCGACAGCCACAGGCGGCGGATCGGCCCGCGATAGCGGCAGTGCTCGACCAGCTCTCGCGCGATCATCTCGCCCTCGCGGTCGGCGTCGGTGGCGATCACCAGCTCCCGGGCTTCGCCGAGCAGGCGTTTGACCGCCTTGAACTGGCTGGCGGTCTTCGGTTTGACCAGCATCTTCCACTGGCTCGGGATGATCGGCAGGTCAGCCAGTGCCCAGCGTTTGTAACGGGCGTCGTAGCTGTCGGGCGGGGCGGTTTCGAGCAGGTGGCCGATGCACCAGGTGACCGTGACGTCAGTGCCCACCCAGCAGCCATCGCCGCGGCGGTTGGCGCCGAGGACCTTGGCGATGTCCTTGGCCTGGGAGGGCTTTTCGCAGAGAAACAGACGCATGCCGGCTGGGTGTCATTCTATGGCTGGAGTGAGGCATAGAATGCGCAGGATTGACGGGGCTGGCAAGCTTTATCTGTATGTATATACAGTTAATGTGTTGCTAGCGGGCACCCGTCTTTCGCGCCAACACTGACCAGGTATGCCAGTGTTTGCTACGACCGAGCAGGGTCTGTCCCGGTTGATTGTGTTCATGCCAGTCAAGTACGTCGAATTCACTGAACAGTTGCTTGACCTGCTCAGCTGAATGGATGCTCAGATCGCCGCGCTCCAGTTGTGCCCAGCTGTCTTCCGGCCCCATGAAATGGCCGCAGAACACGCCGCCAGGACGCAAGGCGCTGACGATCTTGCGCCAGCTTTGCTCGAAGGCTTGAGGCGGGCAGAAATACAGGCTGGAACATGCAGTGATCAGGTCGGCTTGCGGGTAATCGAAGTCTTCGAAACGACTTTGTTGCACTGTAAGTCGAGGGTGCTCGTTCAAGTCCTGCAGGTGTGCCAGGGCGTTGGCATCCTGGTCGAAGGCATGGACGACGAAGCCTTGCTCCAGCAGGTAACGGGTATCGCGGCCGGCACCGCAACCAACGTCCACGGCGGTGCTGCCAGCGGTCAAGCCTGATTGCTCCACTGCCTGGATCAGATGCGGGTAGACCGGTACTTGCAGGGCTGCGCGGTGATACTGAGCCTGGCTCAAAGCTTTGTTGTTCACGGACGAGGAGTCTCCAGAGCGTTAGCGGGTTGTTGCTTGAGGATAAAGCTGCTCAGCGCCTGCATCAGGCCTTCTGCCAGGGGTAATTGCGGGTTGCTGTAGGCGGTCAGGTTAGCCTGCCGATCAACTGCGGGTACGTACTTGAGCACATGGTTGGCGTGCTCCAGCAGCACCAGATGGGCACTGGCGTGAGACCTGATTGACGGTTGTTGCCATTGCGATCGGTAGGGCCGCAGCCGGGAATGATGATCACCACTGCCGCGTTGCGGGCGGTTGTGAGCAGGCTGCCTGCCAATGGCCTCTCGGGGCTTGGGGCCTGCACCGAGGTCTCGTCAGCCAATGCGCTGGCGGTCAGCGGCAAGGCGACGGCCAGTGTTGTAATAAATGCTTTGATCCATCGCATCTACACCGCGACTCCTGTCAGGGTTGGGAAACAATTTTCATTATTGATTGGGGTGGGCAAGACTCTATCGCTTGAGTCTGGGGAGTGCAATTCAGGCGGGTCGTTATCCGGCCTTGCGCAGGGTCAGGTTGATCCGCAGATTGCCCAGCAGCGGATGTGCCCCCGGCTTGAGTGGCAGCACCCCGTGGTAGCGCAAGCGGTCCTCGCCACCCCAGACCAGCACGTCACCATGGCGCAGACCAATACGCCGGGTGGGTTCTTTACGGGTGTGTCCGCCGAACAGAAACACCGCGGGCAGCCCCAGCGACACCGACACGATCGGCTGGGTGAAGTCACGTTCGTCGCGGTCCTGGTGCAGGCTCAAGCGATTGCCTGGGCTATAACAGTTGATCAGGCAGGCATCGGCTTGAAAGTTGTTGAACCCGGCCAAGACGGCTGCGCGGTTGGCCAGTTCCAGCAGCACCTCGGGCAGTACCGGCCAGGGCTGATTACTCAGGGGATCGACCGGACTGTAGCGGTAGCCTTGGCGATCACTCACCCAACCCAGCGCCCCGCAATTGGTCAGCCCCACAGCCATCTTCAACCCACCGGGTGTGATCATATGGCGAAACGGCGCTTGGGCGACAACCTCACGCAGTACCGGCAGCATCGCCTGAACCTGGGGCAGGGCAAAGCCTGGCAGTAGCACCGCTTGTTTGCCGACCCATTGCGGGTGCAGTGGGTCTTGAGGATTGAACAGGTCCAGTTCGGTTTGCATCATCGACGGCATATTACGCAGCGGGCAGGGGGCGTGTTCCGTATGATAAGGCGCTTTAGCGGGCATGCGTCACCCCGAATCCTGCGTTCGAACCCGGGTTTCACAGGCGCTTGGCGCTTCTTGCAGAAAAAAATAAACTTTTTGAATTCAAGGGGTTGCCAGCTCAATCGAATGAGTCCATAATTGCGTCCATCGAAAACGAGGCAGCTGAAAAGCTTAGCGTTTTCAAGGAGATAGCAGTTGTATTGAGTTGTTTCCTTAAAGAGTTGTATATGTTGGAGATCGCTTGTTCAAGGGTCTCGAGCATTTGAGGCCGAGTAGCAAAGTGGTTATGCTCCGGATTGCAAATCCGTCTACGCCGGTTCGATTCCGACCTCGGCCTCCATTATTGAAAGCCCCGCAGATTAACGTCTGCGGGGTTTTTCTTTGCGCGCTCGAAAAGCCGATCATTTCCGCATAAATAGGCATCGTTTCCGCATCAGCCTGTTATTTAGTTGGGCTAACCACCTCGCCAACACGGCGGTAAACACGCTTCGTGATCTCCTCCTTGGAGCGGCCTAGCAGCCTGCAGGCCTGGCCAATGTCTTCGATTTCCGAGGCGGCCTTCGGTCGGATATACACCGGGCGGCAGGTTGCGGTTCTCGGTACTTCTTGGTCGCATTTCACTTCACTCGGGAAAAATCAGGTGTCCATCCCAGGATAGGCTCCACGCTGCGCATGGCGGCAGAGGTGGGGAGGGGGTACAAATCGGCGATCGAGAAGACGAAACCGTGGCAGTAGTGTTCGCTGTCTTCCATCACTTCAAAGGTCGTGTGTGGGATGCCGTCGATCCAGACTGCGCGTTCTTCTTTTTTCACAGGAATGCCTCACCCGCCGTAGAACCAGACAGTGACAAATCGGATAGGAGTGGACAGGATAATTTAGGTTGATGTGACTACACTAAAAAACTGCCTACGCAGCACAATTTCACTGGTGTATGTTCATTCAATACTTGGAAGGACAAATGGAACAATTCTTCGGAGCGATTTGGCGTGCTCTCGCAACTGAAGTAGGTAGAGTTGTTGTTGGTTTTCTATTTACAACAATTTTAGGCGGTTGCCTCGGCTACTTTTTTCAGTGGATGACTTGGCGGCGTCAAGCACGACTGGACATGTATCGTCAGCGTTACGCCGATGGAGCACTCTTGCTCGAGCAGCTATCCTCGATTGTTGACCGTCGGTATTTTCGGCTTCAGCGGCTGATTTGGGCTATTTGCGATGGCGCGCCAGCAGAAAAATTAGCGATCAGAGAGAGTGAGTACTTTGAAACTGTATCAGAGTGGAATGAGAATTTAAGATCATTTCACAATAGAATTCGATTGTTGATTGGAGAAAAAGAATCTCTTCGGTTTTTAGATTATGCCGATGACAATCGTGGAGATAATCCGGAAAGCTTGCATTATAGGTTTGTTAAGGCTCATCGGCTGGTGGTGGCAGCGAAAAACAATCCGAAACTCTCTGTGTCAGCGAGACTGGCGGTTAATCAACTTAATTGGAGTGTTTCCAGTTTTGCCTATGACATCACTACCTTGTTCGTGCATCGAGCATCTTCGTTGGAACTTCTTGTTCCAGCTTCAGTTGACACTGCCCAAAGCAGGGCGATACAAACTGGGGGGAAGCCAGACCATAAGTGATGCGTTATCCGGGTGAGCACCTCTCTATAGCGGCTATTCGATAGAGGGTGAGGAGTGGAGCACAGATGTACTCTTTGGTCATTGGATGGGGTTTTGCGCAGCGCTAGCATTTTGGGCGGCATTGATGCGCTCATCGGTCCGGTTGCTGATCCAAGGATCTTGCGGCGGGCAGCTCATCAGCATGGCGCCGTGGCTGTCCTTGATATCCCGAAGCAGCGTGTCCCGCTCAACCAAGCGTGCGCGTAACTGCGCAACTTCCGGATCGCGCGCAGCAAACGCCTTAGCTCCCTGGTCGGCCATGTTACCGCCGCTGAAGCCGTAGGAGGTTGGTGCAGGCTCTGCGCTGGCGCTATCTGCAACCAGCTCAAAATCGTGGATGTACTCGTCGCAGTTGCAGTCGACGACATTCGTTTCACCAACTGACTAGCAGCAACAGAACTGATCGGCCAGCTTCTCGTACAGAGTGTCTTCCATCCCGCTGGCCACCTCAGCTTTCTTCAGCGTGACGGCGCGCTGCAGTTGCTCACGCGGCACGCTGACCATTTACTCGGTGTTTCTGGATCGGTTTTCTGTGGGCATGGGGATACCTCGTCGGGACTCGGCTAAAATTTTGATATGCGGGGGGTGGAGAGGTTGGATATGCGCTACTCGAAAATACGACCGTTTTTGTGGTGGGCTTCCGCCCTGCAGTTTTTTGCGATCCTGGCAGCCATCGAACACAAGGCATGGGATGTGGTATTCATCTGCCTGATGGTGATATGGGTGGGGATATGGTTCGCCAGGGATGCACGGCGCCTGGAGATCCACAAGCAGCCGAGCGTAGACAAGAGTTAGGCGGCTCTTTCTTCCGGCTGAAAGTCGAGCCACCCGATCTTCGGTGCCTTGGTCTTCACGTTGATCACCGGCTTGCCTTTGGCGTCGGTGATCACGCACTTGGCTCTTATGCGGAGGTCGCGAAACTTGTCAGTCTTCCTCGTAAGCTCCATGAACTGCTGGGCGTACTGCGGTGCGTCGAACATCTGACTAAGTTGCTTCACCTTCCCACCGGACATGATGTTGGCTGCCTGCTGCTCGACGGCAAGGTTCCAGTCAGTCAGGGTCAGCTCCAGGGGGGCAGAAAGCGCTACATCGGCGGTCATGCCGAAGACTGCGAATGTGCTCACAACATCTCCTTGTCAGGCCTTGTAGATATGCAGAGCACCTTGGCCGCCGGAGGCCAGTCCGTGGTTGAGCTCGACTCGTCACCCTGCAGCCAGGCCAGCATTCTGGGCCCCCATATCGAGTTCGACACCCCAGGGTTTGCGGGCCTTACTGACATTCCTGTTTGCCAGGTACTGCTCGATGGCGCCCAGCCCGCACACCCGATGCATACTCACGTCGTGCTGGTTGTGTCGGTCATGTCGGCGTCCTTGCGTGCAGGCTCCGCCCTAGCCGGGGTGGTGTGATTCGTTTAAATGGGGTAGAAGATGGCGTTTTGATGTTGGGCGGACGCCTGGTGTACTTAATATCAACCAAAAAAGTGAGGCGGTAGAATGATTACAATCAGCGGCGAACAAGCGCAGAAAGTCCGCGATTCCATTGAAAAAATAGAAGAGGAGATGGAGAAGTCCGAACCGATCCAGCGACTCCAACGGGTAGCTGCTGCTGTTCGGGTTTGGAGGGCCGGGATGGCTGAAGAGCTGAAAAAAAGAGGATATGAAAACATCGCCGATGTCACTGATGACAAGGACCTTGCTGCGATCCTTGAAGCAGCGGGGCCCATGCCAGATATCGAAAACATTTAAAAGTAATATTTCCTCGCCTTGCGGTGGTGCGCGGTATTCGTCAAAAGGCGGGCAGCGCCGGAGGGGCAGGCGGCCTTGCACTGATCGAGCACTCGCTGGCGCGCGGTTTGCTCTTCAATGCCGTGGCACTCCATCAGTTCGGCAAGGACATTCCGAGTTCCTTGTCTGGCCCGCATGCGCAGCTCTTCCTCGCCGAGCAGCTTTCGCTTCGTAGCGGTCTTCGCCGACCGATCTGATTGACTCGCAGCCATAGGGAGCCTCCTTAAAACCGCTAGGCGCAAGTGAATGTGCAGTTGCCGACGGCGTTGCTGCACTCGATTGTTGATGCGCCTCATGGCATGACGACCAGCAGACGCTTGCCGGTCTTGCCTTGATTGACCAGCAAGTAGATTAACCCTCGCCGAAGTAGCGTGATTCGTTGAAGTGGGGTATTGGTGTCGCGCTTATTTCAAGGAGATCGCTGTGGAGTGGTATGAATCATTGTTTCTGCAAGCTTGTGGTCTTGTGCTAACTCAGTCGCGAGTGGCAAACCTTCGTCGAGTCGAGGGCGTTCTGGAACTGGATATCGAGCCCACCCGCGATCTTGTCGCTTCTTACCAGCGCGGCGTTGCGTTGGTGTTCAGCGTTTCGGAAATGAAGCAGGAGCTTTCAGGGCGCGCGGAGAGCGCTCTGTTGCTGCTCGTTCACGAACATCAGTTTTCCACTACTCTGGAGATGCTGAAAAGCGAGCAGGACGTTGTCTTGAGCGCTACCTTGCGAACTGACGCCAGGTCGAGTGATTTTTCCAACTATCACGTCGATGTGGCATTGATCCGGAAGACCTCAGCTGGCGCCATGGGCATCGCACACTAGCTGTTTGCGCCTGGTGAGGCGCTGGCGAGCAGCGCCCTAGAGTCATAGACCGTCAGGCCGGTCGTCGTTGTGTCGGTTGTGCAACTGGAGCTGTAGCAACACCCGGGTTCTGTGCCGTAGCAGTTTATTGCGCAGGGCGAACAGCTCGTCCGCAGTCGTCGCGCGGTACACCACCTCGTCCTGAGAGCAGAATGTCGGGCACGCTATCTGTTTTGGGACGTTTACCTATTCGCCGGACTCGAGTACGGCTTGAAGTACGTTTCAAGTGAAGACTGGTGGGACCTCAAAATTGTGGATATTAAGATTGACGAGCGTGCCGACACGCCAGCTTATCCATAAGCAAATCATTCTTCCCGCCATTGCAGCATGGTGGAAATTTGCTTTGGGATAGGGTATTACGGGTGAACGGCATGGGGCCGGGTCTAGGAGGTCGTTGTGAGCTTGAATCAAGCGCAAGTCGATGCAGTAGAACACCTTCTGATGGCTTTCCTGAAGCGCTCCGAGAGCGCCCAGATTGTTGCCAAGGTCTACGAGGATGCCTATTCCTCAATCATGGGCAGCGAGGGCCCGGTCGGCATGGAGGAGAAGGAGGCTGCGCTTGAGCATCTGAACAATCTTCGGTTGCAGCTTAAGTAACCCGCTTTCCTGGCAAATTCGAAGCGCATCACGTTCTCGAAAATGCTCAAGCTTCCGCGCCGCAGACGGTGATACCGTGATTTCGTTGCGCGGCGGCGAGATGAAAAACTTCGAGCCTTCTGGGCCAATCCTCGGCAACCAGGCATGGTGAGGTGGTTGTTAGAACACGGTCACTCAATATTAAGGATTGATCTTGTGTCGAGCGCAGTGATTGTCAAAAGAAAGGTGTTGTTCGGTGACTGTGACCCGGAAGGGATTGTCTACACACCCAGATTTTCGTACTTCGTTATTGAGGCCGTTCATGATGCACTTTCAGTTTGGCTGTCCGGTCCTGGATTAAGAACCCTGCTAGGCTTTGATTTGCTGCCTCCGGCAAGGGCATTTTCGCTGGAGTTTCTTCATCCGGTCACCTGGGATGACGAACTTTCCATGAAAGTAAGTGTTTCCAGCGTTTCGCTTCACTCGTTCACATTTCTAGTCGAGGGAAATGTAGCGCCAGGTATCAAGGCATTTACCGCTAGCCTGACACACGTTTGCGTCTCACCGGTTACCAGGAAAATTATTGAGGTTCCTGAAGCACTGAGGGCATTACTTGTCCCTGATGAGTGCGGAGAAAGTGGCGCGCTTACCGCTGGAGGCTGAGCCCGGACATCCGCGTTCCAGCGCATCATTACAAGTTCGTTTTAAAAAATGTACTTGTATTCGCCATGGTGGTTCTTCCGATCTTATAGTCGAAAGTTTTTCAGTTGAAATCCACTATTCGCAAGGCGTGTATTGCGAGGTCTAAGCTTTAAAGCTGTTGGCTATGCAGATTAGCAACAACTGTTCTCTCGCGGTATGCGAAAAAGAACTAGTCTGACTTGATGGAGGAGAATACTCAAGCGTAGTAAAGGTGTATCTATGAACACCACCAGTATAGCGACGGATTATCTGGTCATCGGCGCGGGGGCAACAGCTATGGCCTTCGTCGATACCTTGCTCGATGAGTCGGATGCGAATGTGCTGATGGTGGATCGACATGCTCAACCTGGTGGGCATTGGAACGATGCCTACCCGTTTGTCCGCCTGCACCAGCCGTCTGCCTTCTATGGCGTTAACTCCCGCGTGCTCGGCTCCGGTCACACGGACGACTCCGAATGGGGCGGGGGCTTGTATGAACTTGCCTCAGGCGCCGAAATTGTCTGTTACTTCGATCAGCTGATGCACCAGCGATTCTTGCCGTCAGGTCGGGTGCATTACTTTCCGATGCACACCTACGAAGGTAATCGCAGCGGTGCTCATTGCATCACGTCCTTGCTCACCGGCGACAGCAAGCCTGTCCAGGTGCGCAGGAAACTGGTGGATGCGACTATTGCCCAGACAGCCGTTCCTTCGACCCATTCGCCGCATTACCGGGTAGCCCCCGGTATACGCTGCATACCGCTGAACGACCTGCCGAAGATCAGCCAGCCTTATTTGCGGTATGTGGTGGTGGGGGGAGGCAAGACCGGCATCGATGCCTGTCTGTGGCTGCTGCAGAACGGGGTGGCAGCAAACAGGGTTCAGTGGATCGTTCCAAACACTTCCTGGCTGTTGGATCGCGCCAACATTCAGCCGGGCCCGGAGAATTTTGTCCGAACGATCGGCAGCCTTGCGAACCAGTTCGAAGCCATAGGCGCTGCCGATTCGATCCCCGATCTGTTCTTCAGGCTCGAGAATGCTGGCGAACTACTGCGCATCGACAAAACCATCGAACCCACCGCATTCCGCGCTGCGACGGTGTCGCAGGGGGAGTTGTGTGCGCTACGACGCATAAGCGATGTCGTGCACTTGGGACGGGTTCGAGCGATTGAAGCCAGCGGCATATCCCTCGAAAAGGGCAGCACCGCAGGTGATTCTGACGCCCTTTACATCGACTGCAGTGCGAGCGCTATCCCCACCATTCCCGAAGGAAGCGTGAAGGCGTTCGACGGCGATCGCATCAACCTGGTGACCGTGAGCAGTTATCAGATCCTGTTCAGTGCCGCAGTGATCGCCTACGTGGAAAGCCATCTCGACGATCAGGCGCAGATGAATGCACTCTGTGGGGTTGTCCCGGTGCTGCGGATTCCACGCCATCCGGCCACCCAGTCCGCTCTCATCTGGCCAGGCATTCCAGGGCCATCTGGCCACCTGTTCCACGGCCATCCGGCCGGGCAGTCGGAGCGCAGCGACGCAGGGGTGGCATTGTTAGTCCGGGTTGGCTGGCGTCGTCAATTTCTGCGTCCGTTTGCGCATTGATTCACCCTTCAGATTGATCCGGTAAGCGTTGTGCACCAGGCGGTCGAGGATAGCGTCGGCCAGGGTCGGATCGCCGATCAGTTCGTGCCAGTTGTCCACCGGCATCTGGCTGGTAACGATGGTCGAGCGCTGGCCGTAGCGGTCGTCCAGTAGCTCCAGCATGTCGCGCCGCTGTTCGGCGGTGAACGGGGCCAAGCCCCAGTCATCGAGGATCAGCAGGTCGGTCTTGGCGTAGCTGCTCATCAGCTTGGCGAAGCGCCCGTCGCCATGGGCCAGACCCAGTTCTTCCAGCAAACGCGGCAAGCGCAGGTAACGCACGCTGTAGCCTTCTCGGCAGGCCTGGTGGGCCAGGGCGCAGGCCAGCCAGGTTTTACCGACACCGGTGGGGCCGCCGATGATCAGGTTGAGGCCGTCGCGTAGCCACTGGCCGCCGCTCAGTTGCAGGATCAGCGCCTTATCCAGCCCGCGCGGGCTGCGGTAGTCGATGTCTTCGAGGCAGGCGTTGTGCTTGAGCCGGGCCTGGCGCAGGCGGCTGCTCAGGCGCTTGTCGTCGCGTTCAGTCAGCTCGCGGTCGACCAGCAGGCCGAGGCGTTCCTCGAAGCTCAGGCTGTCGATGTCCGGGGTTTTCAGTTGTTCGTTCAGCGCCTTGAGCATGCCGTGCAGGCGCAGGGTTTGCAGCTTGTCCAGGGTCGGATGGGGCAGCATGGTGGGATTCCTTGTGTTCAGTGGTAGTAGCCGGGGCCGCGCAGGTTGGCGTGGTCGTCCGGCAGCAGGGGCAGGTGCTGCTGGGCCAGCGGCAGGTTCTCCAGCCCCTGGCGCAGGATCGATTCGAGGCTCTTGTAGCTGCACGTGCCGAGGCTGATGGCGCGACGGCAGGCCAACTCCAGGCGCACTTCGCCGTGGGTTTTGCCCAGGCGCAGGATGCCCAGGCAGGCCCGGTAGCCCTGCTGCGGATGGATGCGCCGTTCGAGGATGTGCCGGATCACGCCGGCGGTGTTCGGCCCGGTCTGCTCGGCCCAGCGGATCAGCCGTTGTGGCGTCCACTCGGCATGCTCGCGATGGCTCTTGGGCATGTGCTCGGCCTGCGTGCTGTGCCGGCCCTTGTGCATTGAGCGCAGGTGGCTGGCCACTCGCTGGTTGGCGTGGAAACACTCGACGGTGCGCGCCGTCAGGCGCACCTCCAGCTGCTTCTTCACCAGTTGATACGGCACCGAGTAGTAATGCCCATCGACCTCGACGTGGTAGTCGATGTGCACCCGCGCTTTCTTCCACTCGGCGTAGACGTAGGGTTGCTCCGGCAGGGGGCGCAGCGCCGGACGATCCAGGCTGTCGAAGGCCGTCTGGCGCGAGCCCGGCAGCTTCTTGAACGGGCGTTGGTTGAGCCGCTCCAGCAACACGGAGATGGCGCTGTTGAGTTCGTCCAAGGAGAAGAACTGACGGTTGCGCAGGGCCGCGAGGATCCAACGCTCGACCACCTGCACGCCGACTTCGGCCTTGGCCTTGTCGCGCGGTTTGCGTGCCCGCGCCGGCACCACCGCCACTCCGTAGTGCTCGGCAAGGTCGCGGTAGCTGGGGTTGATGTCCGGCTCGTAACGATGGGCCTTGCTCACCGCGCTGCGCAGGTTGTCCGGCACCACGATCTCCGGCACGCCGCCGAGGAAGGCGAAGCAACGGGTATGCGAGCCTAGCCAGTCCGGCAGCTGCTGCGACCAGGTGGCTTCGGCGAAGGTGTAGCTGGACGCGCCGAGCACCGCGACGAACACCTGCGCCTGGCGGATCTCGCCGCTGTGGCGGTCGATAACCGGCACCGTCTGGCCGGCATAGTCGACGAACAGCTTCTCGCCGACGCGGTGCTCCTGACGCATCACCACGTCCAGCTTGCCCTGCCAGGCCCGGTAGTGCTCACAGAACCAGCTGTACTGAAAGCCCTGCGGCTGGCTCAGGCGGTACTCCTGCCAGAGCAGCGCCAGGGTCACCCCGGGGCGGCGCAGTTCGGCATGCACCCATGCCCAATCGGGTAAAGGCCGCTTCTCGCTGGCAACCGCCGGGGCCGGCGGGAACAGTTGCTGCTCCAACTCGGCATCGGACAACGAACAGGGCCAACTGAGACCACTGGCGGCAAAACGATTGAGGTAGTCGCCGACGGTGACACGACCGACCTGCACGCTGACCGCAATCTGGCGAGCTGATAGTCCGACCTCGAACTTGAGACGTAGTACTTCGCGAATCTTACGCATGGATAAACGCTCCACGACGACCTCTCTGCTTCGAAAAAGAGGTCGATGGTAGTGAAGAAATCCTGCGTAGCTGCCTGCCCGGTTGAGTGGCCGGATGGCCGTGGAATCAGTGGCCGGATGCGCGTGGAATGGGTGGCCGGATCAGCGTGGAATCGGTGGTCAGATGCTCATGGAATGGGTGGCCAGATGACCGTGGAATCCGCACGGTGCCGCACTCACCGGTGGACTGGATCAAAATGTGGGTCGCTTATCTCGACAATCAGCGGCAATGGAAGCACCACGCGGGATTGTCCAACTGGCTTGCGCAGTGCCGTTTGCACCTGTTGCCGTCAGTGTTGAGAAGCCTGCAGGAGGGCGATCCTGAAAAGCTGGCAGTGTTGAATCGATTTGCTCAAGCCCGACAATCAGCTTTTGGAAATTTGCCCAGGCTTTTGCAGGCAATCGCAGATTCAACGCAAAAAGCCTGAGTGTGATGAGACGATGACTGCGCAGTAAAAAGCCCGCCGAAGCGGGCTCTTTCCTGGTGCTGAAACGAAAAGATTACTGAGTAGCTGCCCGCAGCCTGATACCACTTACGTCGACCTGCTGGCCGATGGCTAACTCTTCGCGAGGAGAACGAACAGTTTTTACTTCACCGGTGCTGCTTCGCACCTTGTAAGTTCGTCCTTCTTGCCCGGTTGCAGACTGCACGCCGGATCCGACAAAAAAACCTACACCTGCTCCTACCAATGCTCCTATCGGGCCGCCTACCGCGCCGCCAGCCAGCAGCCCTGTGCCCGCACCAAATCCAGATCCAACCGTTGTGTCACCTTCCTGGGAAATCACTTCATCAGCGATTGCAGCGCTTACCCCAAAAAGACACAGGCTAGCGCTCAAGACAACAACATTTAACGGTTTCATGCTGCCTCCCAATGGCAGGCAACGTTACCTGCCATGATGGTCAAGGCAATGCCCCGTGTCTGTATAAGGCATTCGCCTGACACAAGGCTAAGCGTAGCTTGAGCATCCCGAAGCGTCAGGGTCAGTGGCGCAAACAACCCAGCGCCACGATGCCCGCACTCGTGGCTTCGTGACGCTGGGCACCGCTTGGCTAGGACTGCATCAAATAAGCGGGACAGTTCACTGGGCTTGAGCTGTCTTCGGCGTTCATCCGGGCGCAATGCGCCATTGCTTCTTCTTTGCCCTGGTAGCTTGGCTTGAGCCGCATTTTTTCCTGGTTGTCGTAGATGTCGAAGCCGCCCGACACGGTTGTAGCGTAGAAGCGGGTGCCAGCGCGGAAGGACTGTTGCTCTATTGGCACCGCCGGAACGATAACGAATCTTGGTTGCATTTTTTGTGCCTCCCCAGGCAGACAACTAACTATTAGTCATCCATTCGGGGCGCTGCAACAAAGCTGTAAGGCAGGCGACCAGAGGTATGTCAATTACCTCGCCACTACTGCAGTCGGGTCTTCGGAATATTGCCGTCTCTGTACTGTACGTAGATTGTGTAGGGTAACGCTACGGTGTCTGCCACGCCCGACAATGCCAGGTCCACCAGCATCAACAATGCTGAGGGTTGACCGGTAATGTCGGTGGTTTGCCGGGGTTCGGCATGCAATGCGCAGAAGTCCAGGGCTGCGCCGCTGTAGACCCGTGGAATGGCATCGCAATGCGACTGCCATCGGGCAAGCTTGCTGCTTGCCACACTGTCGTCCCTGAATACGGTGTTTATCGTCCCGCAGCCTGTTAGTGATATCGCTAACAATAATGTACCGATTGCTTTCATTTTTGCGCCTCCATGCTTGGCTCAGTAGCGATTTTACAGAAATCGTTGAGGGGATTCTCTTTGATAGACCGTGGGGGGCTACTGACCGTCTGTCTATTCAGTAGTATCGACGATAATGCAAATTATTCTCAAGTATTTAGCTATCGTGTAATCTCGCCGCCGCTTGGGCGGCAAGCCGATTTGCTGCCCGTAACCGGTGCTAGTTGGGGATGGGGATGGAAGACAAGAAAGGGGCCGTAGCTATTGTGCAATGGCGTACCCGTTTCCTTGGCGAGGGTGTGCTGCAGGAAGCAACCTATGACCAGGCCTTGATGGCTGCAGAGCAACTGGAGCGGGCGGGTTCGGTCAGTGCCAGCGAATGGCTGGATATGGTGCGTCAGGCCAACGCTGCCTTGCTTCGCCAGCCAGGTTAGCTTTTCTGGTGTCCCTGCTGATCAGCTCAGCCCCCATGTCAGCAGCGATAGAAGCGCGGCCAGCAGCGTGCCGAGCAGCGCGCAGTATTCGATCTTCGAATGCTGCGCATGCAGGCGCACGTCTTCAAAGTACTGGGCCTGGATGGGGGCGTGGGGGTAATGGCGCAGGTCTTCGGCCAGGCCCTGAAGGCGTGCGTCAATAACCGCGCCAATGGCACAGTAGGTCGCGAGGTGGCTGAGGATGAAAATCAGCAGGTATTTCATTGGCGCTCCCTGACGTTGACGATTTGCAGCCCCTGGCTTATACAAGCGTCCCTTATTGCCAAAAGCGCTGCTGCAGGAACTGATGATGCACGACGAGCCGGATATTCACGAACCTGAACACGACCACTTGCTCGATCATGAGTTCTACGACGGCGAACCTGTACAGCAGGACGAAGTCGACCCGTTGTTCGATCCGCAGGACGACGATGAACAAGCCGACGCCCTGGATGAAATCGACTGGGACGAGGGTGTCGATCCGCTTGATGACCTGTAGCCGCAGGTCGCCGCGTTATCGCCCATCCACCGAGAACCTGCCGGCACCTGTCACCGACAGCAGTAGCAAACCGCCACAAATGCTCAGGTTCTTGAAGTACTGTGTGCTGTTGGCCGCGCGTTCCGGGTCGACCATAGTCCAGAACGGATGACCGATCACTGCCGTGCCGATCACGAACAAGGCGAACAGAAATGCCAACGGACGGGTGTAGAAGCCCACGATCAGCAAGATGGCGACAAAGAACTCCATGATTACCGCAACGGCGGCCGCGACGGTGGGCATGGGGGCGCCGAGTGAGGTCAGGTAACCGACGGTACCGTCGAAGCCGGTCAGTTTGCTCCAGCCAGACATGATGAACAGGATCATCAGCAGGATACGGGCGAGCAAAATGATTACATCACGCTGGTTGTCGAACAAGGTATAACGCATGGCCACCTTCCTTTGTTATCGGGCCATTTTACCTTAGCAGTTGCTTGCCGCCTTTGCGTTGGGCGGGGTGAATCGCGGACAGCAAAAAGGCGCCTATAAGGCGCCTTTTGCAGAAGATGGTGCGAGTGGCGGGACTCGAACCCGCAAGGCTCACGCCGGCAGATTTTAAGTCTGCTGTGTATACCAATTCCACCACACTCGCACAGGTTTGAAAGGGTCTGGCGACCGGGCGCGCTATTGGATCGAAGCCCTGGAGAAAACGCGTTTCCTCCGCAATCAAGCGAGCTTTATAACTCATCGTTATATTTGAGTCAACCGCCGAGGAAGGGTCTGGACCGGCCTTCTTCGACGCGCGTAGCGCGCCCTTTCAACAGGAATGCCAAACGCCTGGAATTGTGCGCAGTGCTGGCTGTCTATGCTTGATTACGACTGCTGTTTGCGTGGAGCTGTTATGAGTTCTTCTGATCGCTCGGATTTGCACGCCATGCACGCCAACCGTTACGAGCAACTGGTGCAGGCGGTGGTGGACTACGCCATCTACATGCTCGATCCGAGTGGTCATGTGATTTCCTGGAACGCCGGTGCCCAGCGGATCAAGGGCTGGACTGCCGACGAAGTCATCGGCAAGCATTTCTCGCAGTTTTTTACCGAGCAGGATCGCGCCGAAGGCAAGCCGGCGCTGCTGCTTGAACGCGCTTTGCGCACCGGGGGCGCACAGGACGAAGGCTGGCGTGTGCGCAAGGACGGCACGCGCTTCTGGGCGCTGGCAGCGTTGGATGTGATCCGTTCAGTGGATGGCGAAATTATCGGTCTGGCGAAGATCACCCGTGACATCACCGACCGTCGCGAGGCCGCCCTGCAGCTTGATGCGATGCGCGCGCAGCTGTTTCAGGCACAGAAGCTCGAAGCCCTCGGCCAGTTGACCGGTGGCATGGCCCATGACTTCAATAACTTGCTGACCATCATCATCGGCTCGGCGAGGCTGGCCCTCAACAGCAAAGACCCGCAACGCAGCCAGCGTTTGCTTGAGCATATTCTCGATGCCGGTGAGCGCGGCACGCAAATGACCCAGCAGTTGCTCAGCTTTGCCCGGCACAAGGCGTTGAAGCAGGGGCGAGTGCAGGTGGCGACATTGATCGAGTCGATTCGCCTGCTGGTGGCGCATGCCCTGCCCAAGGGCGTTGAGCTGCAAATACAACTGCAGGAGGGATTGCAGGACATCGCAGTTGATGGCGGGCAATTGCAGATGGTTTTACTCAACTTGATTCTCAATGCCCGCGATGCCGTGGGTAATGAAGGGGTTATTCGACTGATGGGCTGTAACTGTCAGCTGGATGGCGGAGTCGAAGATTTGCACGGCGTCTTCGTGCGGCTGGATGTTAGTGACAATGGCCGGGGTATTGACCCCAGTGTGTTGCCGCGTATCTTCGAACCTTTTTTCACCACCAAGGCGTTTGGCAAGGGAACTGGATTGGGGTTGAGTCAGGTCTATGGCTTTATCAGGCAGAGCAATGGTGCGGTCAGTGTTGCCAGTGTGCCAGGCGAGGGGACGTGCATGACCTTGTACCTGCCGGTGTTCACTCAGGCCACTGCAGTGCTTTCCGGCACGCCGGCGCCAGTGGCGGGCACGTGAGCCTGCAGGCTGGACAGTCATGAGCACGATTCTGGTCGTCGACGACGAGTACCTGATTGCCGATATTCTCGGCTTTCTTCTGGAAGATGAGGGTTTTGAGGTCTTGAAGGTCGGCAACGGCGAAATGGCGCTGGAGGCATTGGCGCGTACGCGGGTGGAGCTGGTGATCACCGACTACATGATGCCCAGGCTCAATGGCAAGGACCTGGCGATTAAAATCCGCGAAAATCCGCAGTTGCAGCCGCTGCCGATAATTTTAATCAGCGGCGCCCAGGCGCACGAGGGATGGGACTGTCCGGAGTTGTTCGCAGCGGTGTTCGACAAACCCTTCGATATACCCAAGTTGATTGCCAAGGTTAACCAATTGCTCCGCCCACCCACGTCGTCATGAGGCCATTGCGGCCCGCCACCAGGGCTGACGCGATCGGGGTCAAGCGCATCCGTGCGGCTTGAATCAGTGAGCGTTACTCGTGAGGTTCTCCTCTTTCCGGTGCCGGGCTGCCGGCCTGAATGCGCTTGAAAATCTCTTCGCGGTGCACCTGAACATCTTTCGGTGCGTCGATGCCGATCCTCACTTGCATACCTTTGACGCCCAGAATGGTGACTTTGATGTCATCGTTGATGACGATGCTTTCGCCAACCTTGCGGGTGAGTATCAGCATGTATATCTCCTTGGTAACGTAAGTTGCTTTGCAGGCCGCGCCCGCACAAGCCGAGAACACGCGGAACGCGTTCCTCTTTTCCTTCATTAAAGACGCTTTCGGGAAATATTAATTCCGCCGAACACAGAATCTGTTTTGAGTCTTTAGTCGCAAGTGCCGGTAGGGGCGATTGAGCATTCCACAGCAGCGAACGCTGCTCACACCGGCAAGCATAGGGGGCTTGAGCGAATATGGGAAATTTCTCTGCATGATATGAGAACTGAGGTCTTTTGTATCGACTTTCAAGGGGCTAGCGACGTTACAGGATCAACACCAGGCACCTTTTCCCGGCGTCCGGCCCTTTGCGTTCATGCGCGGTCAGCCCAGCAGTGCCACCGACTTGATCTGCGCGATCAACTGCTGACCGCTGTGCAGGCCCAACTGGTCGGCCGAGTAGCGGGTGATCCGGGCCAGCAGCACGCTGCCGGCAACATCGAGGCTGACCAGGACATGGGCACTGTTATCCGCCGGTTGATGACCCCTGACCCGTACCGGCAAGCGGTTGAGAATGCTTGAGTGGGTATCTTCGACCAGGCTCAGGCTGACATCCCGGGCCTGCACCTTGAGCCGCAATGAGGTGCCCAGTGCCAGTGGTTCGTGGGCCAGGCGCAGCGCCAGGCTGCTGCCCGGCAGTTGCAGGCCGAGTAACTGGTAGTGGGTGTCGTAACTGCTGACCTGGCCTTCGATGATCACCCCGGCATCGTCCCCCTGGGCCAGCGGCAGGTCGAGGCGGGCGAGGGTGGCGGCAATCGGGCCGCTGGCCTGGACCTTGCCCTGCTCCAGCAGCACCAGGTGGTCAGCCAGCCGGGCTACTTCATCCTGGGCATGGCTGACATAGATCAGCGGGATCTCCAGCTCGGTGTGCAGACGCTCCAGGTATGGCAGGATCTCGCGCTTGCGCGGGCCGTCGAGGGCCGCCAGGGGCTCGTCCATCAACAGCAGTTGCGGGCTGCTGAGCAAGGCCCGGGCGATGCCCACGCGTTGCGCCTCACCGCCGGACAGGGTGGCGGGCTTGCGCTCGAGCAAGTGCTCGATGCCCAGCAGCGCACAAGCTTGTTCAAGGCTGACCTTGCGCGCCTGGGCTGGAACACGGCGCCAGCCGAAGGTCAGATTGCCGTGGACAGTCAGGTGCGGGAACAGGCTGGGCTCCTGGAATACGTAGCCGACCGGGCGCAGGTGCGGGGCGATGAAGTGGTCGCGGCGCGAGTCTTGCCAGATCTGTCCGTTGACTTCGATATAGGCCTCGGATGCCCGTTCCAGGCCGGCAAGGCAGCGCAGGCAGGTGGTCTTGCCTGAGCCTGAGTGACCGAACAGGGCGCTGATGCCGCGACCGGGCAATTGCAGGTCGACGTCCAGGTCGAAATCGTCACGGGCGACCTTGAGCCGGGCATGAATCATCTTGTGCATGCTTCAGCTCCAGGCCGATTTGCCCTGGCGGCTGGAGTACAGCGCCAGCAGCACGAGGAACGAGAACACCAACATGGCGCCGGCCAGCCAGTGCGCTTGCAGGTATTCCATGGCTTCGACATGGTCGAAGATCTGTACCGAGACCACGCGGGTCTTGTCGGGAATGTTGCCACCGATCATCAGTACTACGCCGAATTCACCCACCGTATGGGCAAAGCCGAGGATGCTGGCGGTGATGAAACCGGGCCGGGCCAGCGGCAGCACCACATGGACAAACGTGTCCCAGGGGCTGGCGCGCAAAGTGGCGGCGACTTCCAGCGGGCGCTCGCCGATAGCGCTGAAGGCGTTCTGCAGCGGTTGCACGACAAAGGGCATGGAGTAAATCACCGAGCCGATCACCAGGCCGCTGAAGCTGAATACCACGGTACCCAGCCCCAGCGCCTCGGTGGTCTGGCCGATCCAGCCGTTGGGCCCCAGGGCCAGCAGCAGGTAGAAGCCGATGACCGTCGGCGGCAACACCAGCGGCAGGGCCACTACCGCGCCCACCGGCCCGCGCAGCCACGAGCGCGTGCGCGCCAGCCACCAGGCGATGGGCGTACCGACCAGCAACAGGATCAACGTGGTCAGGCTGGCCAGTTTGAAGGTCAGCCAGATGGCACCCAGGTCGCTGGCATCCAGTGGCATCAGATTTCGTAACCGTAGGATTTGATCAATGCAGCGGCTTTCGGACCTTTGAGGTAGTCCACCAGGGCCTTGGCTGCCGGGTTGTCTTTGCCCTTGTTGAGGATCAGCGCATCTTGCCTGATCGGTTCATGCAGGCTGGCCGGGACAATCCAGGCCGAACCTTCGGTGACTTTGCCGTCCTTGTAGATTTGCGAGAGGGCGACAAAGCCCAGCTCGGCATTGCCGGTGGACACGAACTGGAAGGCCTGGGTGATGTTCTGGCCTTCGACGATCTTGGCCTTGGTGGCCTCGGTCAGCTTGAGCTTGTCCAGCACCTGGGTGGCAGCCAGGCCGTAAGGCGCAGCTTTCGGGTTGGCGATGGACAGGTGCTTGAACTCATTTTTTTTCAGCACTTCACCCTTGGCGTCGACATAACCAGGTTTGGCCGACCACAACGCCAGGGTGCCGATGGCATAAGTGAAGCGCGAACCTTTGACGCTGTCGCCTTCGCTTTCCAGTTTGGCCGGGGTGCTGTCGTCAGCGGCGAGGAACACTTCGAACGGCGCACCGTTCTTGATCTGTGCATAGAACTGCCCGGTGGCGCCGTAGGCAGCGACCAGCTTGTGACCGGTGTCTTTCTCGAAGTCCTTGGCAATGGCCTGGATCGGCGCGGTGAAGTTGGCGGCGACAGCCACCTGGACCTCATCGGCCCAGGCACTGTTGAAAGTCATGAAGGTGGCCAGGGCGGCCAGGGCGAAACGCGGTGCGCACTTACTCATGAAACACAGCTCCATGGGCTGAGGGGTAGTCGTTATATACATGAATATATAGCGATTGCCCGACAAACGGAAAGCACTGCTTTAGCGCTTGAGCTGGGTGAGGGCGTTTTCAGCCAGTTTGCGGGTCAGTTCGGCGGCCGGCAGGGCTTGCCCCAGGCGCAGCGCCTGGCCTGACCAGAGGTTGCTGAAATCGCTGTTACCCTGAGGTTCGCTGATTGCCCGCAACGGCATCAGCGCACCGCCGGCCAGCGGGAAGTGCGGCGCCAGCGCACTGATGGGCCCCAGTTCACGCATGATTCGCGTGCTGATGCCGCGGGCCGGGCGCCCGGTAAACAGATTGGTCAGGGCCGTGTCGCTCTCTTTGGCGCTGTGCAGGGCCTGGCGGTGGGCCGCCGAGACCTTGGCTTCCGGGCAGAACAGGTACGCGGTACCCAGCTGTACCGCCGACGCGCCCAGCGCCAGGGCGGCCACAATGCCGCGATGGTCGCCGATGCCGCCAGCGGCAATCACCGGAACCTGCACTGCATCAACGATTTGCGGCACCAGCGCCAGGGTGCCGACCTGGGAATTGAGGTCGTTACTGAGGAACATCCCACGGTGCCCGCCGGCCTCATAGCCCATGGCAATGATCGCGTCGCAGCCGTGCTGCTCCAGCCAGATCGCCTCATCTACGGTGGTGGCGCTGGACAGCACCTTCGCGCCCGTGGCCTTGACCCGTGCCAGCAAGCTTGCCTCCGGCAGGCCGAAGTGAAAGCTCACCACTGCCGGCTTGAAGGCTTCGATCAGCTGGCAGCTGTCATCGTCGAACGGTGCGCGGTTGGACACTGGCGTCGGCGCATCAAAGTCGGCGCCCAGCTCTTCGTAGTAGGGCTTGAGCGCCAGCTTCCAGGCCGCATCGCGGGCCGGGTCCGGCTGCGGTGGCTGGTGGCAGAAGAAGTTGACGTTGAGCGGGCCGTCGCTGGCTTGCTTGAACGCCTGCAGCTCGGCGCGGATCTGCTCCAGGCTCAAGGTTGCACAAGGAAGCGAGCCCAGGCCGCCGGCATTGCTCACGGCAATGGCCATGGCCGAGCCGGTGGAACCGGCCATGGGCGCCTGAAGGATCGGCAGTTCGATGCCGAGCAGATCGAGAAGACGGGTGTCCGGCCATGGGCTCATGCCTGGGGTTCCTTCTGCGCTGTGTCCGTTACAGGGCTTTGCTGACCTTGATGTCGGTGATCTTTTTCGCGTCTTCGCCGTGGAGTTTCTCCAGGGCGGCTTGTACTTCTTCAGGGGCGTCGCTGCTCATCTGGGCGAAGTCGAAACGACGCTCACCATCGATCTTGTACTTGATGACGTACTTGGTGGTCTGGCTCATGGCTTATCTCAGCTTCGACGACGAACGGCGGATGAATTTGATCTTGTGGGTGAAGGTCGGCTTGGTCACTGCCGACAACGCACGCGGACCAACGGTATCGATGGTGATGTTCCAGAAGCCGGTGCTGGGCACAGTGATCTTCGCCGGGAAATCGACGAAAGCGCCGCCGTGATAGGTGTGGCGCCCGCCATTCTTGAAGCTGCGGAAGTTGGCGTCGTTCATCAGGCGGATGTTGCAGCGCTGGGAACACTCGATGACGACGATGTCGTCTTCGTTGAGGTGTTCGCGCTGGTGTACGAATTTCATGTTGCTCTCCGCAATGGATCTTTGGGCAAATCAAAACGATACCATGATCAACGGTTACACTGTCGCCCTTCGTGCCCGACCCACGATAAATCTGCCAATCAAGGGAGCAAAATGGTCTGGGCGCGGTCAGAGTCTTTTTCCTTGGTGGAGGTGTAGCTTGATGAAGTGGGTTGTAGCAGGGTTGGCAGTTACGCTGGGTGGTTGCGTCAGCGTGTCGGAGCTTGAAAGCTCGCCGGAAACCCTGAACGTGATTTCCGGCAAGAAGCCCCAGGAGTACGCCACCTGCGTACAGCAGCAACTGGCTGAAACCCGTGGCCCCCTTGAGGTTGAGCCGCATCATGACGGCCTGCGCCTGGTCGTGCCGCAAAAAATCGGTGCCGGGCCTGCTGCGCTGGTGGACATCAATGAGCGCGGCAGCGGCAGCAGCATCAAGCTGTACGAGCGCCTGAACAACTTCCCCCTGCGCCTGGGTGACGTGAAGACCGCAGCGACGCGCTGCATTTCCGGGTGAGTCTGTTGATGCCATCGCGGGGCAAGCCCGCTCCCACCGGCTCGGTGGGAGCGGGCTTGCCCCGCGATGTCTAAGTCAGATAGTTACCCCACTCATTTGTCCAATCAGCGCCCACAACCGCGGATCCTCGAAATCCGCCACTACCAGCTGCGCTCCGGCCGCGAGCAGGGCTTCGGGCGCCTGACTGGTGGACAGACCAACGGTAAAGATTCCGGCACGGCTGGCTGCCGTCACCCCGGGCACCGAGTCCTCGAACGCCAGGGCATGACTGGCCCGCGCCTGCAGGCATTGAAGGCCGGTGAGGTAGGGCAGTGGATCCGGTTTCGCCCGCGGCAGCTCTTCAGCCACCAGCACATGCTTGAAACGCTCGCCCAGGCCCATGGCATTGAGCATATGCACGGCGTTGGCCCGGGGCGCATTGGTCACCACGGCCATGCCGATGCCTGTCTGTTCGGCATGCTCGAGCAAGCGGACCAGCCCGGCGGTGGGCTGCAGCGTTGGTGACAGTGCGCGAAAACGCGCCTCCTTGCGATCAGCAAAAACCTGGTGCTCGGCCACTGACCGCTCGGGGAACAGGTAGCGGCACAGATCAGCGTTGGCCCGACCGCTGACGTGAGCATCGAACTCCGCCTCGGTCAACACCCGGCCTTCTTCCTGCAAGAGCTGTTGCATGGCCAGCAGGTGGAGTTTGTCGGTATCGGTCAGGGTACCGTCGAGATCGAACAGCAAGGCTTCAAGCATTCCGGGCATCCGTTGCAATGGCCGCTCATCATAACCGGATCACAGGGGCTGGTCAGTGCACGCCGAAAAGAGTACAAATGTACCCCATGAACAGATTATCGCCCAAACGCAGCGCCATCCTCACTTTCATCCGTGAGCGGATTGCCGATCATGGCCAGCCGCCGAGCCTGGCCGACATCGCCACAGCCTTCGGCTTTGCCTCGCGCAGTGTGGCGCGCAAGCATATCCAGGCCCTGGCCGAGGCCGGTTTCATCGAGGTCACCCGCAACCAGGCCCGGGGCATTCGCCTGGCCGGGGCTCTGCGTCGGCCCGAGGTCCTGGAAATTCCGGTGCTGGGCCAGGTGGCCGCAGGGCGGCCCATCGGCCCGGACGTTGATATCCACGAGCAGCTCATGCTCGACGCCCAGCTGTTCAGCCGTTCGCCGGACTACCTGCTCAAGGTACGTGGCGACTCGATGCTCGATGACGGCATCCTCGACGGCGACCTGGTTGGCATCAAGCAGCAGGCAGAAGCCCGTGACGGGCAGATCATCGTCGCCCGCCTCGATGGTGAGGTGACCATCAAGCGTTTCGAGCGGGTCAGTGCCCAGCAGTACCGTCTGCTGCCACGCAACCCGGCCTATGCGCCGATCGAGGTCGGTCCTGGCCAGGACTTTGTCATCGAGGGCGTGTTCTGCGGCCTGGTGAGGCGCGGCTGATGGGTGCGGTGCTCAGCCTCGAGGGCCTGCTCGACCAGCAACGGGTCTGGAAGGGTCGCCCTCAGGCACAGCCCCAGGGCCTGCAGCCCACCGGTCATGCGGCGCTGGATACGGCATTGCCGGGCGGTGGCTGGCCGCCCGGCGCGCTCACCGAGGTGCTGCTCAGCGTCGAGGGCTGCGGCGAGCTGCAATTGCTCTGGCCCAGCCTGGCCCGCCTGACCGCCAGCGCTGAGCGGGTGGTGCTGATTGCTCCGCCGTTTATTCCCTATGCACCGGCCTGGCAGGCGGCGGGGGTCGATCTGCAGTGGCTGACCCTGGTCGAGACGACAGCGGCCGATGCGCTCTGGGCCGCAGAGCAATGCCTGCGTTCAGGTAGTTGTGGCGCTGTGCTGTGCTGGCCGCACAAGGCCGACGACCGCGCCTTGCGCCGTTTGCAGGTAGCTGCCGAAAGTGGCCAGACCCTGGCCTTTGCCTTGCGTCCTCTGCAGGCGGCGTTGAACCCGTCACCGGCGGCGTTGCGCATTGCCATTGATGCCCGCCCAGCCCAGTGGCGGGTACTCAAATGCCGGGGCGGGCTGGCCCCGGCGCTGCCCATTGCCTGCCCCGGGCGAGGCTGATGGATCATGCTCTGGGCCTGTATCCTGCTGCCGCAGCTGGCGCTCGACGCTGTGCTGCGCGGGCGCGCCGACCCCGACACGCCACTGGTGCTGCTCAGTGGCCCGCCCCAGCGCCGCCTGCTGCAGGCGGTCAACCCGGCAGCGGCGGCCCTCGGTCTGCGTGCCGGGCAGCCGTTGACCACGGCCCAGGCGCTGGCGGGCAATTTCACCTGTGTCGACCATGACCCGGCCGCCATCGACGCCTTGCAGCAGCTGCTCGCCGCCTGGGCTTATCAGTTCAGCTCCCAGGTCAGCCTGCATTACCCGCGGGTACTGTTGCTGGAAGTCGAATCCAGCCTCGGCCTGTTCGGCCCCTGGCCTGCCTTCGAGGCGCGGTTGCGCGCGGAGCTGAGCGCCCTGGGGTTTCGTCACCGCATCGTCCTGGCCAGCAACCCGGTGGCCGCGCGTATGCTCGCCAACTGCCACGATGGCCTGGCGCTCGATTGCCCCGAGCAGACCCGCGCTGCCCTTGAGCAATTACCTATCGAACGGGTCGGTTTGCCCGTGGAGGCGGCGAGCGCCTTCAGCCGTATGGGCCTGCGCCGGCTCGGCCAGGTCATGGCGCTGCCCCGCGAGGCTCTGGCCCGGCGTTTTGCCGCGGCGGTGCAACTGCACCTGGACCGCCTGCTGGGCTTGCGGCCCATGGCGTTGACGTTCTACCTGCCGCCGGACCGCTTCGATGCCCGTTTGGAGCTGAACTTCGATGTCGAGTCGCACCAGGCCTTGCTCTTTCCGCTGCGCCGTCTGATCAACGATCTGGCCGCGTTCCTGGCGGGCCGTGACAGTGGTGTGCAGCGTTTTACCCTGCACCTGGAACACGCCGAGGGCGTCGACACCTGTGTGGCTGTTGGTCTGCTGGCCGCCGAGCGTGACCCGCTGATGCTGTTCGAGCTGGCCCGTGGGCGCCTTGAGCAACTGCAACTGAGGGCCGCGGTACGCAACCTGCGCTTGCTGGCTGAAGACCTGCCGGCCTTTGTCCCGCAGCATCGCGAGCTGTTCGAGCCACGCCCGCAGCAGAACCAGCCCTGGGAACAACTGCGCGAACGCCTGCGCGCGCGTCTGGGCGACACGGCGGTGCATAGCCTGTCGGCCCAGGCCGATCATCGCCCGGAATGCGCCTGGCGCCTGGATAATCCGGCCACCCTGGCAGCGGCCGCTCCGGCAGCGCTGCGTCCGGGCTGGCTGCTGGCTGAGCCCCAGGCCCTACCGGGCGTGGGCGTGCAACTGCTGACCGGCGCCGAGCGGATCGAGTCCGGTTGGTGGGATGGTGGCGATGTGCGCCGCGACTACTACCGGGTGCAGACCCCCACCGGGCTGTATGCCTGGGCCTACCGCAACCTCGGTGAAGACGGGCCGTTGTGGCTGCAGGGCTGGTTTGCATGAACACGCCAGTGGCTTACGCCGAACTGCATTGCCTGTCGAACTTCAGTTTCCAGCGCGGTGCCTCCAGCGCCCAGGAGTTGTTCCGCCGCGCCCGCCAGCAGGGCTACCAGGCCCTGGCCATCACCGACGAGTGCACCCTGGCCGGAATCGTCCGGGCCTGGCAGGCGGCGAGGGCGGTGGAGCTGCCATTGATCGTCGGCAGTGAAGTACGCCTGGATGATGGGCCCAAGCTGGTGTTACTGGCGGAAAATCTGCCCGGTTACCAGCACCTGTGCCGGCTTATCACCCTGGGCCGGCGACGGGCGCAGAAGGGCGCCTATCAGCTGCTGCGTGAGGACTTCGATACCCCGCTGGAGGGACTGTTGGCCCTGTGGCTGCCGGATGAAGACGAGCAGGACCTGGCTGTCGGCCACTGGTTGCGTGAGCGCTTCGCCGAGCGCCTGTGGCTGGCGGTCGAGCTGCACCGTGGCGCCGACGATGGGCTGCGTCTGCAACAGTTGCTGGCTCTGGCCGCGTCCCTGGAACTTCCCGCTGTAGCGGCGGGCGACGTGCACATGCATGCCCGAGGGCGGCGTGCCTTGCAGGACAGCATGACGGCGATCCGTCATCACTGCACCGTGGCCGAGGCCGGGCAACGCCTGTTCGCCAACGGCGAGCGTCATTTGCGTCCACTGCCGCAACTGGCCGAGCTGTATCCGCAGGCGTTGCTCGATGAAACCCTGCGCATCGCCGCCCGCTGCCGCTTCGACCTGAGCCAGATGCGCTACCAGTACCCCCGCGAGCTGGTGCCCGCCGGGCAGACGGCCAGCGCCTGGTTGCGCCATTTGTGCGAACAGGGGCAGCGCTGGCGCTGGCCCAACGGTGTCGAAGAGAAAGCCCGCCAGGCGCTGGAACACGAACTTGAGCTGATTGCCGAGCTGAACTACGAGAGCTATTTCCTCACCGTTCACGACATCGTCAAGTTTGCCCGCAGCCAGGGCATTCTCTGTCAGGGCCGTGGCTCGGCGGCCAACTCGGTGGTGTGTTTCGTGCTGGGCATCACCGAGCTGGACCCGATGCGCAGCCACCTGTTGTTCGAGCGTTTTCTGTCGCGCGAGCGCGATGAGCCCCCGGATATCGATGTCGATTTCGAACACGAGCGCCGTGAAGAAGTCCTGCAGTACGTATTCAACCGTTACGGCCGTCACCGCGCGGCGTTGACCGCTGTGGCCAGTACCTACCATGCTGCCGGCGCGGTGCGCGATATCGCCCGGGTGCTGGGCTTGCCGGTGGCGCAGATCAACGCGCTGGCTGACTGTTGCGGACGCTGGAGCGATCGCTTGCCGCCGCCGGAGCAACTGCGTGAAGCCGGTTTCGATCCCGACAGCCCGTTGCTGCGCCGGGTGCTGGCGTTGACCGGCGAATTGATCGGCTTTCCCCGTCACCTGTCCCAGCATCCGGGCGGTTTCGTGATTTCCGAGCAGCCGCTGGACACCCTGGTGCCGGTGGAGAACGCCGCGATGGAGGGGCGTACGGTCATCCAGTGGGACAAGGACGACCTCGACCTGGTCGGCCTGCTCAAGGTCGATATCCTTGCCTTGGGCATGCTCAGTGCCTTGCGCCGTTGTTTTGACCTGTTGTACCGCCATCGCGGCCGTGAACTGAGCCTGGCGCAGATCCCCGCCGATTGCGCGGCCACCTATGAAATGATCGGCCGCGCCGACACCATCGGTGTGTTCCAGATCGAGTCGCGGGCGCAGATGGCCATGCTGCCGCGGCTCAAACCAGAGAACTTCTACGATCTGGTGATCGAAGTGGCGATCGTTCGCCCCGGGCCGATCCAGGGTGACATGGTCCATCCTTACTTGCGCAGGCGCCAGAAGCTGGAAGAGGTGACCTATCCATCGCCGGCGCTGGAAAAAGTCTTCAAACGCACCCTCGGCGTGCCGCTGTTCCAGGAGCAGGTGATGGAGCTGGCCATGGTCGCGGGCGGCTATTCGGCGGGCGAGGCTGATCAGTTGCGGCGGGCCATGGCTGCCTGGAAACGTCATGGCGGCCTGGAACCACACCGCGAACGACTGATCAGCGGCATGCTCGGCAATGGCTACAGCCGCGAATTCGCCGAGCGGATCTTTGAGCAGATCAAGGGCTTTGGCAGTTATGGCTTTCCCGAGTCCCACGCCGCCAGTTTCGCCTTGCTGACCTACGCCAGTTGCTGGCTCAAGTGCCATGAACCGGCGATCTATGCCTGTGCGTTGATCAACAGCTGGCCGATGGGCTTCTACAGTCCCGACCAGATTCTTCAGGATGCCCGCCGTCACCGCATCGAGATCCGTCCGGTGGATGTCTGCCACAGCGATTGGGACTGCAGCCTGGAGCCGGGGGCAGGGCAGGCGCTGGCCATTCGCCTGGGGTTGCGGCAGATTCGCGGCTTTCGCCAGGACGATGCCCGGCGTATCGAACAGGCCCGGAGCGCGGCTGCCTGGCGTGATGTCAGTGACCTCTGCCTGCGTGCGCAACTCGATGCCCGGGCGCGCGAACTGCTGGCCGATGCCGGTGCCCTGCGCGGGCTGGCCAGCGACCGTTACCGGGCGCGCTGGAGCGTGGCAGCGGTGCAGGCGCAGTTGCCGTTGTTCGCCGGGGTCGATGCTCCTGAGGAGGCGCCTGTGAGCCTGCCGCAGCCGTCGATCGGCGAGGATATGTTCGCCGACTATGCCAGTGTCGGCACCACCCTGGGCCCGCATCCGCTGACCTTGTTGCGCCGCCGTCTCGACGTGCTGGGCTGTCGCAGTTCACAGGCACTGGAGAGCGCCGAACATGGTGACAAGGTCAGCGTGGCGGGGCTGGTGACCGGCCGCCAGCGCCCGCAGACCGCCAGCGGCGTCACCTTCGTCACCCTTGAGGATGAGTTCGGTAATGTCAACGTGGTGGTCTGGCGCGACCTGGCCGAGCGCCAGCGCCGGGCCCTGGTCGGCTCACAATTGTTACGGGTGAGCGGACGGCTTGAGTGTGAAAGCGGGGTACGCCACCTGATTGCTCGGCGCCTGGAAGACCTCAGCCCGCTGTTGCAAGGGCTGGATGTGCGCAGTCGGGATTTTCGTTAACGCATCGCGGGGCAAGCCCGCTCCCACAGAGGCTGTGGGAGCGGCGGTGCGACGACTCGACTTGCCCCGCGATGAGACCCTTCAAACCATCGCCAGCGGCTGTTTGCGCGTCGGCACCGGAAAGGCCCGGTCAATAGCGCGCAAGTCTTCGCTATTAAGGGTCAGGCTGGCCGCCGCCGCATTCAGCCGCACATGTTCCGGATCCACTGCCTTGGGGATGGCAATCACATCGTCCTGACGCGTCACCCAGGCCAGGCTGACCTGGGCCGGGGTGGCACCATGGCGCTCGGCAATCTCATTCAGGGTCGGGTGCTTGAGCAAACGCCCGGCCTGAGCCAGCGGGCAGTAGGCCATGGTCGGCATCTGGCGTTTGTGGCTCCAGGGCAACAGGTCGAACTCAATGCCGCGCTGGGCAGGGTTGTACAGGACCTGGTTGGTGGCGCAGTCGGGGTTGTGCAGCTCGCGCAAGTCGTCGGTGTCGAAGTTTGATACGCCCCAGCGGCCGATCTTGCCCGCTTCACGCAAGCGTTCGAAGGCCTCGACGGTTTCCTCCAGCGGATACTGGCCGCGCCAGTGCAACAGGTACAGGTCGATATAGTCAGTGCCCAGACGCTTGAGGCTGCGCTCGCAGGCTGCCGGGATGCCGTTGCGGCTGGCGTTGTGCGGGTACACCTTGCTGACCACGAAGACCTGATCACGACGCCCGGCGATGGCCTGGCCGACCACGTGTTCAGCACCGCCTTCGGCATACATCTCGGCTGTATCGATCAGTGTCAGGCCCAGCTCAATACCTTGCTGCAGCGCTGCTACTTCGCGGCTACGCTGGCCCGGGTCTTCGCCCATGTACCAGGTACCCTGGCCGATGGTCGGAACATCTTTGTCGGCAAGCTTCACTGTACGCATGTCATCTCCTGGGGGCGGGCTTGTTCTTGTAATACATCGAGCAGCGCCTGAGCTGCCGCAGAGAGTTTATGGTCAGCCAGTAGGGAGACGCCAATGCGTCGTTCGATGATCGGCTCGACCAGTGGCACGCAGCGGGCGCCGAGCTCCTGCATCTGGCCGATGCACAAGGCCGGTACGGCGCTGACGCCCAGGCCGTTGGCAACCATGCGGCCGATGGTCGACAGCTGATGGCTTTCGAAGGCCACCGCCAGCTTGCCATGCTCGGCCGCCAGGGCCTGCTCCAGCAGCAAGCGCACCGCCGAAGGCCGCTGCAGGGCGATGAAGTCTTCCGCCAGCAACTCGCGCCAGCTGACCTGGGCTTGCTGTGCCAAAGGTGAATCAGTGGGCACTACCGCGACGAAACGGTCCAGGTACAGCGGCTTGAACAGCATCGGCGCGCTGGCCTCGGGCTCGATACCGATGCCCAGCTCGACGCGGCGATGGCGTACCAGTTCCAGCACCTGCTCGTTGATCACGTCATGCACCGTGACATTGACCCGCGGGTAGCGCTGGCGAAACACCTTCAACACCGCCGGTAGCAGGTTGCCGGCAAAGGCCGGCATGGCGGCAATCGACACTCGCCCCAGCTGGAGAGTGAAGCGCTGGCGCAACAGTTCTTCGGTATTGTCCCAGTCGGCCAGCAACTGCCGGGCCAGGGGCAGCAGTACTTCGCCCTCCGGGGTCAGGCTGACACTGCGGGTGGTGCGGCTGAGCAGGGCGCCGCCGAGGTTGTCCTCCAGGGCCTTGATGGTCAGGCTCAGGGCCGGTTGCGACAGATGCAGGTGCTCGCCGGCCTGGGCAAAGCTCTGGTATTTGGCAACGGTGACAAAGGCGCGCAACTGCTTGACGTTCATCGGTGTGGTCTATTCTTTTGAAAAATTAATCAAACAATCATAAAAACAAAATTAACAAATAAGTCGGTTGGGGTGAAGATGCGTCAAACGCTTACCGACACCCCTGTCGGTTCAACAACTACAAAAGGCGGATCAGCATGGCCGGACTGGACAAGCGCGTAGCAACCTATGAACAGGCTCTTGAAGGCCTGACCGACAACATGACGGTACTGGCCGGTGGTTTCGGCCTGTGCGGCATCCCGGAAAACCTCATCAACGAGATCAAGCGCCGTGGCGTCAAGGGCCTGACCGTGGTCTCGAACAACTGCGGCGTCGACGGCTTTGGCCTGGGTGTGCTGCTTGAGGACCACCAGATTCGCAAGATGGTCGCCTCCTATGTCGGCGAGAACGCCGAATTCGAGCGCCAGCTGCTCAGCGGCGAGCTGGAGGTCGAACTGACACCGCAAGGCACCCTGGCCGAGAAAATGCGCGCTGGCGGCGCCGGCATCCCGGCGTTCTTCACCGCCACCGGCTACGGCACTCCGGTTGCCGAAGGCAAGGAAGTACGCGAGTTCAATGGCCGCAAGTACATTATGGAAGAAGCCATCACCGGCGACTTCGCCATTGTCAAAGGCTGGAAGGCCGACCACTACGGCAACGTGGTGTACCGCAACACCGCGCAGAACTTCAACCCGCTGGCCGCGACCGCCGGCAAGATCACCGTGGTCGAGGTCGAAGAGATCGTCGAGCCGGGTGTCCTGCTGCCTACCGAGATCCATACCCCGGGTATCTACGTCGACCGGGTGATTGTCGGCACCTTCGAGAAGCGTATCGAAAAACGCACCCTCAAAGCCTGAACCGTCCCCGAACAGAACAACAAAGAGATCCTGACCATGGCACTTACCCGCGAACAAATGGCCCAGCGTGTCGCCCGCGAACTCCAGGACGGCTACTACGTCAACCTCGGCATCGGCATCCCGACCCTGGTGGCCAACTACGTCCCGGCCGATATGGACGTGATGCTGCAATCGGAAAACGGCCTGCTGGGCATGGGCGAATTCCCGACCGAAGCGCAGCTCGATGCCGACATGATCAACGCCGGCAAACAAACCGTGACCGCCCGCCGTGGCGCGTCGATTTTCAGCTCCGCCGAATCCTTCGCGATGATCCGTGGCGGTCACGTTGACCTCACGGTGCTGGGCGCTTTCGAAGTGGACGTGGAAGGCAACATCGCCTCCTGGATGATCCCCGGCAAGCTGGTCAAGGGCATGGGCGGCGCCATGGATCTGGTGGCCGGTGCCGACAACATCATCGTCACCATGACCCACGCCTCCAAGGACGGTGAGTCGAAACTGCTGCCGCGCTGCAGCCTGCCGCTGACCGGTGCTGGTTGCATCCGCAAGGTGCTGACCGACCTGGCCTACCTGGAGATCGAAAACGGCGCCTTCATCCTGCGCGAAACCGCGCCGGGGGTGACGGTGGAGGAAATCATCGAGAAGACCGCTGGCAAGCTGATCGTGCCGGATGATGTGAAAGAGATGACGTTTTAATTTCAGGTAGTTCATTCGGACCTCATCGCGGGGCAAGCCCGCTCCCACAGGTGCAGATGTGCCTGTGGGAGCGGGCTTGCCCCGCGATGAGGTCTTCGCTATGCCAAAAAAACAACGATAAAAGGAAAATAACGTGGCCGCTGATATCCAAGACAGCCGCTCCGCTCGCTTTGCCCTGCGTTGCTCAAGCTGGGCCGAACGCTGGTTCCCCGACTCCTGGGTGTTTGCCGCCCTGGCAGTCATACTGGTCTCCGTCGCCGCCCTGGCCATGGGCGCCAAGCCTACCGATACCGCCAAGGCCTTTGGCGACGGTTTCTGGAGCCTGATTCCGTTCACCATGCAGATGGCCTTCGTGGTCATCGGCGGCTATGTAGTCGCCAGTTCTCCCCCCGCAGTCAAATTGATCGACCGCCTGGCGCGGCTCCCGAAAAACGGTCGCTCGGCGGTGTGCTGGGTGGCGCTGATTTCGATGCTGGCGTCGTTGCTCAACTGGGGCCTGTCGCTGGTGTTTGGCGGCTTGCTGGTACGCGCCCTGGCGCGCCGTACCGACCTGCGCATGGATTACCGCGCCGCTGGCGCTGCCGTTTACCTGGGCCTGGGCGCCGTCTGGGCCCTGGGCCTGTCGTCGTCGGCGGCGCAGTTGCAGGCCAACCCGGCCAGCCTGCCACCGTCGATTCTGGCCATCACTGGCGTGATCCCGTTCACCGAAACCATTTTCCTCTGGCAGTCGGGCGTAATGCTTCTGGCGTTGGTACTGGTTTCCCTGGTTGTGGCTTACGCCACCGCACCGGGGCCGGGCAGTGCCCGTAGCGCTCAAGACTGCGGCATCGACCCCAGTTTTTCGCTACCACCGCCGCCGCAGCGCACCCGGCCGGGCGAGTGGCTGGAGTACAGCCCGATCCTGATCCTGTTGCTGGTAGCGCTGGCGGCGGGCTGGTTGTACAACGAGTTCACGACCAAACCTGCGATCACCGCGATTTCCGGGCTGAACACCTACAACCTGCTGTTCATCATGCTCGGTGCCTTGCTGCAGTGGCGCCCGCGCAATTTCCTCGACGCAGTCGCCCGCGCGGTGCCGACCACCACCGGGGTGTTGATCCAGTTCCCGTTGTACGGCTCGATCGCGGCAATCCTGACCCAGGTTAAAGGGGTCGATGCGCAAACGTTGGCGCATCACATCTCGACCTTCTTTGTGCAGATCGCTACCCACGATACCTACGCGCTGCTGATGGGCGTGTACTCGGCGGTACTGGGCTTCTTCATTCCTTCCGGCGGCGGCAAGTGGATCATCGAGGCGCCGTACGTGATGCTGGTGGCCAATGACCTGCAGTACCACCTGGGCTGGGCGGTGCAGATCTACAACGCCGCCGAGGCGCTGCCGAACCTGATCAACCCGTTCTACATGCTGCCGCTGCTGGGGGTGCTGGGCCTGAAGGCGCGCGACCTGATCGGCTTCTCCTTCGTGCAGTTGCTGGTGCATGTTCCGCTGGTGCTGTTCCTGCTGTGGCTGCTCGGTACCACGTTGCAATACACGCCACCGGTGATGCCGACGCCGGCCGGCTGAGTGCTGCTCGGTGGGAGCAACTGTCTTTGTGGGAGCGGGCTTGCCCCGCGATGCGATGTGACTGACTGATCGCAATCGCGGGGCAAGCCCGCTCCCACAGCAGAGGCCGCTTTCAAAGCACCAGGTCAAGACAGTTGCTCCCAACGGAGGTGTCACTGACTGATCAACTGGGGATCATCGCAAAGCCGACGCCGAAACGGTTCCAGGCGTTGATAGTGGCGATGGCCAGGGTCAGGTTGGCTACCTCGGCTTCGCTGAAGTGTTCGAGCAGGGCGCGGTACTGGTGTTCCGGTGCATGGCGGTCAGGCAGACGGGTCAGGCTTTCGGTCCAGGCCAGGGCTGCGCGCTCACGGGGCGTGAAGAAAGCGGTATCTTCCCAGACACTCAGGGTTTGCAGGCGAGCCTCGGTTTCGCCGGCCTTGCGCGCATCATTGGCGTGCATGTTGACGCAGTAGGCACAGCCGTTTATCTGCGAAGCGCGCAGGCGGATCAGCTCCAGCAGCGAGGTTTCCAGCCCGGACTTGCCCAGGGCCATTTCCAGGCCGACCATTGCCTTGTAGGCCTCAGGCGAGTGCTTGGCCCATTCGATACGATTGCTCATCTCTGTTCTCCGGTAAGTTCCGCATCAGGCGGCGATGGCACTACCTTAGCGCCGCTGCGGTGATGCTCGAATAGCCAATTGCGGCGAATCTCAGGAGGCCAATCAACCGAGGGTCTGCAAGGTGTCACGCACCCGGTCGAGGGCCGGGTCGATGTCCAGTAACTCGATCGCGCCAAAACCCAACAACAGCCCGGAACGTATCGGTGCCTGGGCATAGAAGGGCGCCAGCGAGTAGAGCCCGACTTCGACCTTGCGCGCCATGTTGATCAGGAATTCCACCTCCAGGCCGCCCTTGGTCAGGGCGCTCAGGTGATAGCCGGCGGTGGCCGGAATCACCTCGAACCAGGGCGCCAGGTCGCCCTGCAAGCGTTGCAGGATCCGTTCGCGACGCGCGGCATAGACCTCATGCACGCGGCGGATATGTTTGAGCAACGCGCCTTCGCTGATAAAGCGGGCCAGGGCCCACTGGTTCAGGGTCGGGGTGTGCCAGTCGGTCAGTTGCTTGGCAACACAGATGGCTTCACGCAGGGCCTCGGGGACGATGGCGTAGCCCAGGCGCAGTTCCGGCAACAAGGTTTTCGAGAAGGTTCCGACATAGGCCACCAGGCCATGCCGGTCCATGCTCTGCAGTGAGTCGGTGGGCCGGCCTTCGTAGCGGAACTCACTGTCGTAGTCGTCTTCGATGATGATTGCGCCCAATGCCGCGGCGCGCTCCAGCAGGGCCTGGCGACGTGCCAGGCTCATCGGCATGCCCAGCGGGAATTGGTGCGAGGGGGTGACGTAGATCAGCCGGGTGCCTTCGGCAATCTGTTCCACGCACAGGCCCTGGTCATCCACGGGCACGTACTGCAGCTGCGCGCCCTGAGACAGGAACAGCTGGCGTGCCGGGGTGTAGCCGGGGTCTTCCATGGCCACCCGGCAGCCAGGCTCGATCAGGATCCGGGCGATCAGGTCCAGGGCCTGCTGGGCGCCGTTGCACACCAGTACATCGCTACTGTGGCACCGTACACCACGGGCGAAGGCGATATGCCGGGCGATGGCTTCGCGCAGCTCCGGCAAACCCTGATGGGCTGCGTAGCGGGCGCTGCCGCGACGGATCTGGCGCAGCGCGTACTGGTTGCAGCGGCGCCAGTCATCGAAGGGAAACTGGGCCTTGCTCGAAGCACCGCCGATGAAATCGTAGCGCAAGGTACTTGGCGCCAGATCAGCCAGCAGGTTGGATCGGGAACGCCATTTGGCCAGGGTCGCGGCGCTTGCCAGGGGGATGGCGGGGCCAGCGGGCGCTAAACGGGTCGAGGCCGGGGTAATGAAGGTGCCCTTGCCGACCTTGCCGCTGAGCAGGTTGTCGTAGGTCAGGCGCGAGTAGGTTTCGGCCACGGTCTTGCGTGACACCCCCAATTGTTCGGCCAGCAGCCGGGTTGGCGGCAGTTGCGTGCCGGCGGCCAGGCGCCCGCTGTCGATACCCTCGCGCAGTTGCTGGTAGAGCTGTTCGGCCAGACCTTTTCTGCCTTGCAGGCTGATATGAAGTTCCATGCTGGGGTGAATCCGTGCGCCATTGACTGGCATCGAGATTACCCGATTTACCCTGAAACTGCCGTTGATCCCCTCGACCGACGCCTTGGCGCAGGCGCGCCACACTTTAGAAGTCGGGGTTCTCCGGCACGTCGGCGAACCTCTTGCGCACATAGGAGCGTCGCCATGTACCTGCGAACTCTGCTGGGCCTGGGGCTGTTGCTTACCGCCAGCGCCCAAGCCGCCGAATCAATCGCTGTGTATCACTACGGCATGCCGCTGGATATCGCTCGGGTGGTGGCCATGAGCGAGCCTGAAACCGACCTCTGCGATGTGGTGCAGGCCAGCATGGTCTATATCGACTCGGCCGGCCAGCAACACACCCTGCAGTATCTGAAGTTGGCCCTGGCCTGCAGCGATCAAGGTTAGTCCCAGGCCGGTGCCAGGCTTTCCGGGCTGGTCAGGCGCAGGCCGCTGTCGAGGGCGGCGATTTTCGTCATGTCCGCAGCGCTGAGCTTGAGCTCGCGGGCCTTGAGGTTGCCCGCGAGATTCTCGCGACGGGTCGAGGACGGGATTACCGCATAGCCCAGTTGCATGGCCCAGGCCAGGGTGACCTGCGCCGGGGTGGCGTTGTATTGCCCGGCGATTGCCTGGATCACCGGGTCTTGCAGAACCTTGCCATAACCCAAAGTCATGTATGAGGTCACGGCGATGCCCTGGCTGTGCATGAACTCGACCAGCTTGCGGTTTTGCAGGTAGGGGTGCAGTTCGATCTGGTTGGTGGCGATGGCGTCTTTGCCGACCACGTCGATGGCCTGGCGCAGCAGGTCGATGGTGAAGTTGGATACGCCGATCTGACGGGTCAGGCCCTGGTCACGGGCTTCGGCCAAGGCGCCCATGAACTCGCTGACCGCAACAGCGCCTTTGGGCGATGGCCAGTGGATCAGGGTCAGGTCCAGGTAGTCGCTGCGCAGCTTGCTCAGGCTGTCCTTCAGGCTGGGGATCAGCTTGTCGGCGCTGAGGTTTTCGATCCAGATCTTGCTGGTCAGGAACAGCTGGTCGCGGGGGATGCCGCTGGCGGCAACGGCGCTGCCGACTTCGGCTTCGTTGCCGTAGATTTGCGCGGTGTCGATGGCCCGGTAGCCGAGTTCCAGGGCCTGGCTGACCGAGTCGATCACCACCTGGTCTTTAAGGCGAAAGGTACCGAGGCCGAGCAGGGGAATGGGCATGGGAAGGCTCCTTGTGAAGGGCTGTTGAAATGAGACGTGCAGTATTGCGACTGCGCGCCTGAGGAAAAATCCCTGCGCCGACACAACTTTTTTGCCGCCGACGCACGAATCGGCAGAGCCTGGTGGTAGCCTTGCAGCGTCAGTCGCAATGGATCTGGTCATGACCCAGCACAAGCTCAGCATTCGCCAACGCAATGTCGACAATATCCTCCTGGCCGCCGAGCAGGTCTTTGCTGAGAAGGGCTACGCCGGTACTGCCATGGCCGACATCGCCGAGGCGGCGCAGTTGCCGCGCAGCAATGTGCACTATTACTTCAGCACCAAGGCCGAGCTGTACCAGGCGGTGTTGTTCGGCCTGCTTGAAGTATGGAAGCAGGATGCCTTGTGCTTTGAGCTTTACGACGATCCGCGCATCGTGCTGAGCAGCTACATCCGCGCCAAGATGAACCATTCACGCACGCGGCCCTATGGTTCCAAGGTCTGGGCCAACGAGATCATCCATGGCGCGCCCAACCTCGGCGCGGCGCTCGACGACCCGTTGTATGACTGGGCCAAGATGAAGGAAGCGAAGATCCGCCAGTGGATCGACGATGGCCGCATCCTCGCGGTGGAGCCTTCGGGGCTGTTGTACATGATCTGGGCGTCGACCCAGCACTACGCCGATTTCAGCCACCAGGTCGGCTTGCTCAACGACCATCAGCCGCTCACCGACCTGCAGTTCGAGCGAGCGGTGCAGACGGTGACCAGTGTGATCTTGCGCGGGATCGGGTTGGAGCCGTAAGGCCGGTGAGAGCGGGTTAGCGGTAGGAGCGGGCTTGCCCCGCGATGCGATGTGACTGACAGCCTGCAATCGCGGGGCAAGCCCGCTCCCACAGCAAGCCCGTTCCCACAGTGGATTACTGTTGGGCAAATGCCTTCAAGCCGTCACCTTCCAGGCGATAGCGCACCCACTCGTCCTGGGGCTGGGCACCCAGCGAGCGATAGAACTGAATTGCCGGCTCGTTCCAGTCCAGCACGCTCCACTCCAGGCGGCCACAGCCGTTCTCGCAGGCTTCCACGGCGATATGGCGCAACAGCTGTTTACCCGCACCCCCGCCACGTTGGTCGGGGGTGATGTACAGGTCTTCGAGGTAGATGCCGTTGCGTCCCAGCCAGGTCGAGTAACTGTAGAAGTACACCGCGTAGCCGATGGCCTTGCCGTCACGCTCGCAGATCAGGCTCAGGGCCTTGGCGCCGTCGTCGAACAGGGTGCGTTCGATATCGGCGACACTGGCAATCACTTCGTGGCGGGCGCGTTCGTAGTCGGCAAGCTCGGTGATGAAGGCAAGAATCTGGGCCGCGTCGTCGCGGCAGGCAGGGCGGATGTGCAAGGTCATGGCAGGCTTCCGGCAGGTGGACTGATGGCGCTCATGTTAAAGGCAAGCGCATGGCAATAGGCGAATTGTGGCGGGCATTCTATGCTTGCTTGCGACTTTTTCACTGACGAACAAGGACTCAACAATGAGCTGGTCCGCGACGCAGTACAGCACCTTCGAAAACGAGCGCACCCGGCCGGTGCGCGACCTGGTGGCGGCATTGGTGCAGCAGAACATCCGCACGGCCGTCGATCTGGGCTGCGGCCCGGGCAATTCGACCCAGGTACTGGCCGAGCGTTATCCGGCGGCAGCAGTCAGTGGCATCGACAGCTCCGAGGACATGATCCGGGCCGCACGCCAGCGCCTGCCAACTATCGACTTCGCCCTGGGCGACATTGCCAGCTGGACCGCGCCCGAGGGTGTGGATGTGATCCTCGCCAACGCTTCGCTGCAGTGGCTGCCCGATCATGCCGAGTTGTACCCGCACCTGGTCAGGCAACTGACCGAGGGCGGCAGCCTGGCCATCCAGACCCCGGACAATCTCGACGAGCCGGCCCATCGCCGGGCCCGCGAGATCGCCAGCCAAGGCCCATGGGCTGACAAGATCGCTGCAATCAAGCATCCGCCACGGCATACCGCTGCCGAGTACTACGACATTCTCAGCCGCCATTGCCGCCAGGTCGAAGTGTGGCGTACCACCTATTACCATCCTTTGACGGGCGGGGCGCATGCGGTAGTGGAGTGGTTCAAGGGCTCCGCCTTGCGTCCGTACCTGGCGGCACTGGACGGCGATGAACAGCAGGGCTTCCTCACGGATTACCTGCACGCCATGGAGAAAGACTACCCGGCAGCGGCTGACGGCAAGGTGCTGTTGCCATTCCCGCGGCTGTTCATTGTCGTTACGCGCTGAAGGCCGGCTTCAGCGGCTGGGCTGCCGGCGCGGCCACTGGCGGATTACCTGCAGGTACACCAGGGCATTGACCAGTACCACCACCGAGCCCAGCAACACCTGAATACCCGGCGTCAGCCCCGCCGGGTAGATGATCGGTAGAATGTAATGCTCGATGAATCCGCCTTCGTAACCGGCCTGGCCCGCGGCCTGACGCAAGTGGTTTTCCCAGTCGGTAAGCGGGCAGAACAGATGAAAGAACTCCACCGCGATGCCCCAGCACACTGCCGGCAGGTGCCACCACAGGACCCCGCGCCACTTGAGCACCAGCAAGCCGCCGAACAGCACGAACAGAATGAACAACAGGTGAAACAGCACCAGACCATCGGCGCTCAGGCGGTACAGCATGGCAGAGGCTTCCTCGAGGTAAACATTCCTTGTACGCACCATGATAAAGGCAAACCGCCAAGGGTCGTCGCGGCCTGATGACAGGCGTTGTCCTGAGCGCATCGAACAGGCATGCTGGCGCCTTTCTGTCTGCGGAAACCGCCATGGACGCTTCCACACTTTTGCTCTACATCATCGCCGCCGGTGCGGTGATGATCACTCCAGGCCCGGCCATGCTCCTGGCGCTCAACAACGGTGCCACTCACGGCATGCGCGTGGCCGGCTTCGGCATGGCCGGGGCGATGCTCTCCGACCTGCTGCTGATCGCTGCCGTTGGCTGTGGCCTGGGTGCCTTGTTGCAGGCCTCCGAACAGCTGTTCAGCCTGGTCAAATGGGTCGGCGCGGTGTACCTGTTGTACCTGGCCTGGGTGCTCTGGCACGCGCCGAGCAATGCCCTGGAGCGGGTGCCGATGAATACCGGCGCCAGTGGCCGTTCAGCCTTTCTACGCGCGCTGTTCGTTGGCTTGTCCAATCCCAAGGGGCTGCTGTTCTTCTCGGCATTTCTGCCACAGTTCATTCGCCCCGACCAGCCAGTGGCCGAACAGTACCTGGTGCTGGCGATCACCAGCGCTGCCCTCGACGGGGTGATGATGGCGGTCTATGCCTACGGTGGCCGGCATGCCATGCGGCGTTTTTCGGCGCGCACCCTGCAATGGATCAACCGCAGCTGCGCCGGGATGCTGGCGGCGCTGGCGGTGGGCTTGAGCCTGTATCGACGCAGCGATATGCACTGAGGACAAACAACGAGGGAGGATCACTGATCCTCCCTCGTTGTTTGTGGCCACGCCTCAGGAGGCTTCGCGGTAGGGGTTGCGCGGATCATGCTGCCAGTCGAGGAACGGCTTGCCGGTGTCCTGCGGCACCATCTCGATGCAGTCCTGCACCGGGCAGGTGATCTGGCACAGGTTGCAGCCCACGCACTCGGCGTCGATCACCTCGTAGCGGTGGCTGCCATCGGCCTGCTTGAGGTTGGCGATGGCCTGGTGCGAGGTGTCTTCGCAGGCGATATGGCAGCGTCCGCAGCCGATGCAGGCGTCCTGATCGATTTTGGCGATGACCTGGTAGTTGATGTCCAGGTACTTCCAGTCGGTGGTGTGGCCCACGGCGCGACCGCTGAAGTCCTGCAGGTTGCGGTAGCCCTGACTGTCCATCCAGCGCGAGAGGCCGTCCTTCATGTCTTCGACGATGCGAAAGCCATGCAGCATCGCTGCAGTGCATACCTGCACGGCGCCGCAGCCCAGGGCAATGAACTCGGCGGCGTCGCGCCAGCTGCCGATGCCGCCGATGCCGCTGATCGGCAGGCCGCGGGTGGCCGGGTCGCGGGCGATTTCGGCGACCATGTTCAGGGCAATCGGTTTGACCGCCGAGCCGCAGTAGCCGCCGTGGGTGCTCATGTCGCCGACAATCGGCAGGGCGACCATGCGTTCGAGGTCGACGCTGGTGATCGAGTTGATGGTATTGATCAGCGACACCGCATCGGCACCGCCACGATGGGCAGCACGCGCGGACTGACGGATGTCGGTGATGTTGGGGGTGAGTTTGACGATCACCGGCAGCGAGCAATGGGTCTTGCACCAGCGGGTCACCTGTTCGACATACTCCGGCACCTGGCCGACTGCCGCGCCCATGCCGCGCTCGGGCATGCCGTGGGGGCAGCCGAAGTTCAGTTCGATGCCGTCGGCACCGGTAGCCTCCACCAGCGGCAGGATGGCCTTCCACGACGCCTCGACGCAGGGCACCATCAACGACACGATCAGCGCGCGGTCGGGCCAGTCCTTTTTCACCTGGGTGATTTCGCGCAGGTTAATTTCCAGCGAGCGGTCGGTGATCAGCTCGATGTTGTTGATGCCCATGACCTCGCGGTTGACCCCGTAGTGGGCCGAGTAGCGCGACGACACGTTGACCGCGGCCGGGTCTTCGCCAAGGGTTTTCCAGACCACGCCGCCCCAGCCGGCCTGGAACGCACGGACCACGTTATAGGCTTTGTCGGTAGGCGGCGCCGAGGCCAGCCAGAACGGGTTGGGCGCTTTGATGCCCGCGAATTCGATCGACAGGTCAGCCATTATGCAGCCTCCACATTGAGCATTAGTTGCGCATGCATGGCCTCGGCGGCCAGCTTGCCGTGCTGCACGGCCTGGACGGTGAGGTCCTGGCCGAGGTGGGTACAGTCGCCGCCGGCGTACACGCCGGGCAGGCTGGTGCGCATGTGTTCATCGACGCGAATGCGATCACCATCGCGGGCCAGTGTTTGCGCGCTGCTGTCACTCAGCGCCTGACCGTCGAAGGCCTGGCCGATGGCTTTGAAAATGGCATCGGCGGCCAGTTCGAAGGTTTCTCCTGTGGACTGCAAGCGACCGTCGAGCATGTGCGTGCGGGCAAAGCGCATGCCGCGTACCCGGCCTTGCTCGTCGAGCAGCACTTGTTCAGGTTGGGCCCAGGTCAACAGGCGCACCTGGTTTTCCTTGGCGATGTGCTGCTCATGCTCGGTGGCGCCCATGTCCTCGAAACCACGGCGGTACACCAGATTGACATCGCGAGCACCGAGACGGGCCATCTGCACGGCCATGTCGATGGCGGTATTGCCGGCACCGAGGACGATGCAGCGGTCGGCCACGGGCAGGGTGGTCAGATCGTTGGCTTGACGCAGTTCGCGGATATAGTCGGTGGCGGCAAGCATGCCGGGGGCGCTTTCGTCGGCCAGGCCCAGTTGGCGACTGGCGTTCAGGCCAAGGCCAAGGAACACGGCATCGAACTGTTGTTGCAGCTCGGCCAGGCTGAGGTTTTCGCCGAGCACCTGGCCATGGCGGATTTCGATACCGCCGATCTGCAGGACGAAGTCCACCTCGCGCTGGGCGAAGTCATCGACCACCTTGTACTTGGCAATCCCGTACTCATTCAGGCCGCCGGCCTTGGGCCGGGCTTCGAAGATCACCACGTCGTGGCCGTGCCAGGCCAGGCGATGGGCACAGGACAAACCGGCAGGCCCGGCACCGACCACGGCAATGCGCTTGCCGGTACTGGCGGCGCGCTGGAAGGGGTGCTCTTTGAACTCGGCATGGTCCAGGGCATAACGTTGCAGCAAGCCGATCAGTACCGGGGCGCACTCCTGGTGATGGTTGCGCACGCAAGCTTGCTGGCAGAGGATTTCGGTCGGGCAGACCCGCGCGCAGCTGCCGCCGAGGATGTTGGCCGAGAGGATTTTTTCCGCCGCACCCTGGACGTTCTCCTGGTGGATGTTGCGGATGAACGAGGGAATGTCGATGTCGCTGGGGCAGGCGTTGACGCACGGGGCGTCGTAGCAGTACAGGCAGCGGGAAGCTTCCACGGCGGCCTGGCGGGCGTTCAGCGGTGGCGCCAGGTCGCTGAAGTGCTCGGCCAGTGCGGCATTGTCGGTGGACGGTCGGGGGAGGTGGCTGAGGGACTCGATCACGGTGGTTTCCTCATGTTTCTTATTGTTGGGGCTTTGATCGCGGGGCAAGCCCGCTCCCACCGGGGAAGGTGATACCTGTGGGAGCGGGCTTGCCCCGCGATGCTGCTAGCGCTTAACCGCTACCGGACGCTGATGCTCGGCCCGCTTGCTCAACAGATCGAACACTGCCGGATACGCCGGCCGCTCGATATATCGCCCGGCACCTCGTTCGGCACGCAAGTCACCATTGGCCCAGACCAGCTTGCCCTGGCTGATGGTGTGGCTGGGAATGCCACGCACGGTCTTGCCTTCGAAGATGTTGAAGTCGACCTGTTGATGATGCGTCGCCGCAGAAATGGTCCGCGTGCCTTGCGGGTCCCAGAGCACCAGGTCGGCATCGGCCCCGACGCGCAGAGCACCTTTACGCGGGAACAGGTTGAAGATCTTCGCGGTGTTGGTGGACGTCAGCGCAACAAAGTCCTGCATCGACAGCCTGCCGCTGTTCACCCCTTCGTCCCAGAGCACCGCCATGCGGTCTTCGATACCGGCGGTGCCGTTGGGGATACGGCTGAAGTCATCGCGGCCCGCGGCTTTCTGCTCGGCGCAGAAACAGCAGTGGTCGGTGGCGGTGGTGTGCAGGTTGCCCGATTGCAGGCCGCCCCACAGGGCTTCCTGGTGGCCGTCCTTGCGCGGCCGGAAGGGCGGGCTCATGACGTAGCCGGCGGCGGTTTGCCAGTCAGGATGGTGGTAGACGCTGTCGTCCAGCAGCAAGTGCCCGGCCAGCACTTCGCCGTAGACCGGCTGGCCTTTGGCGCGGGCGTAGGCGATTTCGTCCAGTGCTTCGCGGGTCGACACGTGCACCAGGTACACCGGTGTGCCGAGGGTTTCGGCAATGCGGATGGCGCGGCTGGCCGCTTCACCCTCAACCTGGGAGGGGCGCGACAACGGATGCGCTTCGGGCCCGGTGATGCCCTGGGCGAGCAGCTTGCGCTGCAGGTGATAGACCAGCTCGCCGTTCTCGGCATGCACGGTGGGCACCGCACCCAGCTCCAGGCAGCGTTCGAAGCTGGCGACCAGGGTATCGTCGGCGGCCATGATCGCATTCTTGTAGGCCATGAAGTGCTTGAAACTGTTGACGCCGTGCTGGCTTACCAACTCGCCCATTTCCTCCCGCACCCGCTCGCTCCACCAGGTGATGGCGACGTGAAAGCCGTAGTCGGAGGCGGATTTTTCAGCCCAGCCGCGCCACTGATGAAAGGCTTCGAGCAAGGACTGCTGGGGGTTGGGAATGACGAAGTCGATGATCGAGGTGGTGCCGCCGGCAAGGCCGGCAGCGGTGCCGCTATAGAAGTCCTCGCTGGCCACGGTACCCATGAAGGGCAGCTGCATATGGGTGTGCGGGTCGATGCCGCCGGGCATCAGGTACTGGCCGCTACCATCGAGAATCTCGCAGCCGTTGGGGAGGTCGAGGTCGGTGCCGATGGCCTTGATCACTCCGTCGGCACAGAGCACGTCGGCACGATAACTTTCCTCATGGGTAATCAGGGTGGCACCACGAATCATAAGCGTCATCAGAGGCTCCTCGCAGGCTTGACCGGTTGATACCGGTTCTAGGTTTTGTTCTTTTTGCAGCGTAGGTCAAAACCTGTCATCGCTGTCAGGAAATGAATCTAGTAGGGGTTCTGAAAATCGGCAAATAATTAATTTATATGCTTATATCTGATGTAAACGTATGAAATTAAACATATTCATAGCTGTTCTTGTGTTCTGACAAAACGACCAGTGGTCTTGTCGTTCTTGACAGGTTGTGGAAATGGTCAAGATTTCTCATGGGTACCCGTGATTGCCCTTATGCCCGTGCAAGTACCTCCAAAAACACAAGAACAGTGGAGTGGCCATGCAGCAGACCCGATCGCAAGTGCGTGAACGTGATGGCTTGTATGAACTCGACGCCGGCAGCGACGTCCTCGACAGCCCCCGGTACAACCACGACATCGCTCCAACCAAGGTACAGGAGCGCACCTGGAACAAATGGCACATCACCGCGCTGTGGGTCGGCATGTCGATCTGTGTGCCGACCTATACCCTGGGCGGGGTGCTGACCGCTTACTTCGGCCTGACGGTGGGCGAAGCGTTGCTGGCGATCCTGCTGGCCAACACCGTGGTGCTGATTCCGCTGACGCTCAATGCCTTTCCCGGGACCAAGTACGGCATTCCCTTTCCGGTGCTGTTGCGTTCTTCGTTCGGCATCATCGGCTCCAACGTGCCGTGCCTGATCCGTGCCTTGGTTGCATGTGGCTGGTTCGGCATCCAGACCATGTTCGGTGGCCTGGCCATTCACCTGTTCCTCGGGTCGTTGTCGGCGGACTGGAAGGCCTTGGGCGGCACTGGCGAAGTGATCGGCTTCATGCTGTTCTGGTGCCTGAACCTGTGGGTGGTGCTGCGCGGCGCCGAGTCGATCAAATGGCTGGAAACCCTTTCGGCGCCGTTGCTGGTGCTGGTCGGTGCCGGGCTGCTGGTGTGGGCGTTGCCCAACGTGTCGATCAGTGAGCTGATGGCGCAGCCACCCAAACGTCCGGAAGGGGCCAGCGTCTATGGCTATTTCTTTGCCGGGCTGACCGCTATGGTGGGCTTCTGGGCCACCTTGTCGTTGAATATCCCCGACTTCAGCCGCTACGCCAAAAGCCAGAAAGACCAGATCCTCGGGCAGATTTTCGGCCTGCCGCTGACCATGTTCCTGTTCGCGGCATTGGGTGTGGTGCTGACCGCTGCCTCGGCGTCGCTGGTGGGGCAGACTGTGTCCGATCCGGTCAGCCTGATCGGGCATATCCAGAGCCCGGTGTGGGTGGCCCTGGCCATGGCCCTGATCATCATCGCCACCTTGTCGACCAACACTGCAGCGAACATCGTTTCGCCCACCAACGACTTCCAGAACCTTGCGCCCAAGTGGATCGGGCGCACCAAGGCGGTGCTGCTCACCGGCCTGGTCGGCTTGTTGCTGATGGCGCATGAGCTGCTGAAAAAGCTTGGGCTGATTGTCAGCGACGTGAGCCTGGAGAGTGTCTATTCCAACTGGCTGCTGGGTTATTCCAGCCTGCTCGGGCCGATTGCCGGGATCATGGTGGTCGACTACTTCCTGCTGCGCAAACAGACCCTGGACCTGGCCGGCCTGTACCGCGATGACGTCTACCCGGCCTGGAATGCCGCCGGCTTCATTGCCTTCGGGGTGCCAGTGGCGCTGACCCTGCTGTCGCTGCAAAGCCAGGTTTTCAGCTGGTTCTACGACTTTGGCTGGTTCACCGGCTCCGCCCTGGGCGGGCTGATCTACTACGCGCTCGGCCAGCTCAAGACTGCCCGTGCGGCCAACCTCAAACCCACCGTGTAGCGCCTATGGCCCGCAGAGGCCAGGCAGCAGATGCAGGAGAACAGCATGCAAACAGCACAGGACGTTCTGCAATCGACCCATCGGCATATCAACGGCGAACGCCTGTGGCAGTCGCTGATGGATCTGGCCCGGCTCGGCGCTACGGTCAAAGGCGGGGTGTGCCGCCTGGCGCTGACCGACCTTGATCGCCAGGCCCGCGACCTGTTCGTCAAATGGACTGAGGAGGCGGGTTGTACCGTCACTATCGACGGCGTTGGCAATATTTTCGCCCGCCGTCCAGGGCGCAACCCGCAGCTTCCGCCGGTGATGACCGGCAGCCATATCGACACCCAGCCCACCGGCGGCAAGTTCGATGGTTGCTTTGGGGTCCTGGCCGGGCTGGAAGTCATGCGCACTCTCAATGACCTGAAGATCGAAACCGAGGCGCCGCTGGAGGTGGTGGTCTGGACCAACGAAGAAGGCTCGCGCTTTGCCCCATGCATGATGGGCTCGGGGGTGTTCGCAGAGAAATTTACCCTGGAAGAAACCCTGGCCAAGACCGACGCCGAGGGCATCAGCGTCGGCCAGGCGCTCAACGCCATCGGCTATGCCGGGCCGCGGCCGGTCAGTGGTCACCCGGTGGGGGCGTATTTCGAAGCGCATATCGAGCAGGGACCAATCCTGGAGGATCAGCACAAGACCATCGGCGTGGTCCTTGGCGCCCTTGGCCAGAAGTGGTTTGACCTGACCTTGCGCGGTGTCGAGGCGCACGCCGGGCCGACGCCGATGCACCTGCGCAAAGACGCCCTGGTGGGCGCCAGTGCGGTGGTGGCGGCGGTCAATCGTGTGGCCCTGGAGCATCAACCGCATGCCTGTGGCACTGTCGGCTGTCTGCAGGCGTATCCGGGCTCGCGCAATGTCATACCAGGCGAGGTGCGTATGACCCTGGACTTCCGTCATCTGCAGCCGGAACGTCTGGATTCGATGATCGCCCAGGTGCGCGAGGTGATCAGCAGCACCTGCCAGCAGCATGGGCTGAGCCATACCTTGACCCCGACCGCGGACTTCCCGCCGCTGTACTTCGAACAGAGCTGTGTCGAGGCGGTGCGCAGTGCTGCTCAGGGCCTGGGGTTGTCCCACATGGACATCGTCAGTGGCGCCGGGCATGACGCGATCTTCCTCGCCGAGCTGGGGCCGGCTGGGATGATTTTCGTGCCTTGTGAAGGGGGGATCAGCCACAACGAAATCGAGAATGCCGCGCCCGAGGACCTGGCGGATGGCTGCGCGGTGTTGTTGCGTGCGATGCTGGCGGCGGCACAGGCGGTGGCGCGGGGGAGGGAAGCGGCGTAGGTCTGATCGCGGGGCAAGCCCGCTCCCACCGGGCGGAGTGGTTCACCCGGTGGGAGCGGGCTTGCCCCGCGATCGCGATATCAAAGACTATCCCGCACCATCTGCAAAAACGTCGCCACCAGACGCCGTGAGCTCTGCTCACGCAAGCACACCAAAGTCTCGGTCAGGCGCCGCTGACAATCGACAATCGGCAATGCACACACCCGCGCATCGGCGCCGAACTCGGCCGCCGACACCACACCGACGCCAATCCCCACCACCACCGCCTCGCGCGCCGCTTCCCGGCCTTCGACCTGAATCGCCGGACGAATGCGCAGGCCCGCGCGTTGCATTTCTTCTTCCAGGGTCTGGCGGGTCACCGAGCCCGGCTCACGCAGCACAATTGGCGTGTCATCCAGATCGGCCAGGCTGATCGAGCCACGGCTGGCCCAAGGGTGGTTATGCGAGACAAAGGCCACCATCGGATCGCTGCGCATCGGCACGCACAGCAGACGCTCGTCATCGACATCACGACCGAGCAGGGCCAGGTCGGCCTGATAATTGAATAGCCGTAGCAGCGACTCATCAGTGTTACCGGTCTCGATCTTGACGCTGATACCGGGGTACTGCTGACAGAACTGGGCGATTTGCGGCAGGACGTGCACCGGCGCATCCACCGCCAGTACCAGGGTGCCGGTCTGCAAGGCGCGTGAGTCCTGGAGCAGCTCATGGGCCTCGGCCTCTACGGCAAACAGGCGTTGGGTAATGCCCAGCAAGCGCTCACCCAGATCGGTCAATTGCACCGAACGCTTGTTGCGGTGAAACAGCAGCACGCCGAAGCGTTCCTCCAGTTTGCGCACCTGATCGGAGATGGCCGGCTGGGTCAGGAACAACCGTTCGGCGGCACGGGTGAAGCTGCCGTGCAGGGCAACGGCGTGAAAAGCTTTCAACTGAGCATGGGAAACCGACATCGCAGCACCTGTTACAAGCTGAGCTTATTTGTGAAATACGATAAATCGATTTTATTTATCAGTCAGTAATTGTTTCTATCTCCTCCAGCCCGCCACGTCACCTGCAGTGACCGGTGGGTCATGGAGCTGGCTGACAAGGCATAACAACACCCCTTGCTCCAGGTTCCATCTGACCAGGTGACGGTCCTGACCGGCCGTCACGCAGTGCGCAACACAAGAACAAAACAGGCGTTTTTTCAAATTCTGCCGGCACACTCAAGCTCCGAGGTCAGGGTCACCATGAATAAACACATTGCAGATATCAAGCGTTGGCGCGTGCAGATTTTTGCCATTACCTGGATTGCCTACGCTGCGTTTTACTTCACCCGCAAAGCGTTCTCCGTCGCCAAACTGGGCATCGGCGAAGACCCAAGCTTCACCCTCGATAAAATGGCCATGGCCAACCTCGACGCCATCTACCTGGCGGCTTACGCGGTAGGGCAGTTCACCTGGGGCATGCTCGCCGACCGCTTCGGGCCACGGGTGGTGGTGCTCGGCGGCCTGGTGATCTCGGCGGCGGCAGCCTTGGTGATGGGCAGTTACGCGACCTTCCCGATCTTCGCCACCTGCATGCTGGTCCAGGGCCTGGCGCAGTCCACCGGCTGGGCGGGGTTGTGCAAGAACATCGGCAGTTTCTTTCCGTCATCGCAGCGCGGGCGGGTACTGGGGCTGTGGAGTTCTTGCTACGCCTTTGGCGGCCTGGTCGCTTCGCCGTTTGCCGGCTGGTGGGCCTACACCCTGATCGGCAGCTGGCATGCGGCATTCTTCTCCAGTGCCGCAGTAGTAGCGCTGGTGGCCGTACTGTTCTTCTTCCTGCAGCGCAACAAGCCTGAAGACATCGGTCTGCCTGCGGTAGAGCCGGAGCCTGAAAGCATGGTGCCCGGTTCGACGATTTGCAGCGTCTGGGCGCCGCTGCGCGAGATTCTGCGCAACCGCACTGTGCTGACCCTGGGCCTGGCGTACTTCATGCTCAAGCCGGCGCGCTACGCGATTCTGTTGTGGGGGCCGGTGATGGTCTTTGAACAGATGCCCTCGGTGGGCAAAGTCGGTGCAGCGATCATCCCCACTGCCTTCGAGCTGGCCGGCTTGCTCGGGCCGATTCTGATTGGCCTGGCTTCGGACAAGCTGTTCGGCGCCCGACGCATGCCGGCCTGTGTGATCAGTCTGTTGGTACTCACGGTAGTGCTGGCGCTGTTTATGGGCGCGATGCAAAGCGGCAGCGTGATTTTGGTGGTGGCTTTGCTGTTTGTCATGGGCCTGACCCTGTATGGGCCCGACTCAATGATCAGTGGCGCGGCGGCCATCGACTTCGGCAGTGCCAAGGCCGGTGCCACGGCGGCCGGTTTCGTCAACGGCTGTGGTTCGGTGGGGGCAATTCTCGGCGGGCTGCTGCCGGGTTACTTCGACGGTGTCACGGTGTTCATCGTGTTTGCCGGCTGCGCGCTGTTCTCGGCGCTGGTGCTGGTGCCGCACTGGAACAGTCGACCGGCAACTGCCGAACACACCCCGGCCGTGGCCCCGAACACCGCCATGGCAATCAAACCGCTGCGCACCTGAAACCTTCAAGGAAGCCGATCATGAGACCCTTCTGGCTGCAACAGGCGCTGGATCAGGAACAATCCAGCGCATGCCCGGCGCTGGCCGCTGACACCCACTGCGATGTGTGCATTGTCGGCGGTGGCTACACCGGCCTGTGGACCGCGCTGATGCTCAAGGAACACAACCCGGCGCTGGACGTCGTGCTGATCGAAGCCGACATCTGTGGTGCCGGGGCCAGTGGGCGCAACGGTGGATGCGCCCTGTCATGGTCGGCCAAGTATTTCACCCTCGAACGCCTGTTCGGGATGCAGGAGGCGGTGCGCCTGGTCAAGGCCTCGGAGCAGAGCATCCATGCCATCGGTGATTTTTGCCGGGCCCATGGCATCGATGCCGACTACCGTCTGGACGGCACCCTGTACACCGCCACCAACCGCGCCCAGATGGGCGCCACCGATGGCGTGATTGCCGCCCTGGAGCGCCAGGGCATCAACTCGTTCCAGCGCTTGCCGGTGGAGCAGGTACAACGCCTGGCGGGCTCGGCCAAGCATCTGGAAGGCTGGTTCTCGCCGGCCGCCGCCACGGTACAACCGGGCAAGCTGGTGCGTGGCCTGCGCCGGGTTGCCCTGCAAAAAGGTGTGCGCATCCACGAAGGCACGGCCATGACCGGTTTGCAGGAAGGGCCCCAGGCCGGGGTGGAAACCGCCGGTGGCACGGTCCGCGCCGGCCGTGTGGTGCTGGCCCTCAATGCCTGGATGGCGCGGGCGTTCCCGCAGTTCGAACGCAGCGTGGCGATTGTCTCCAGCGACATGATCATTACCGAACCGCAGCCGCAGCTGCTGCGTCAGATCGGCTTGACCAGCGGCGTCAGCGTGCTGGATTCGCGGATATTCGTGCATTACTACCACAACACCAGCGATGGCCGGCTGATGCTCGGCAAGGGTGGCAATACCTTTGCCTACGGTGGCCGGATGCTGCCGGTGTTCGACCAGCCGTCGCCTTATGAGGCGCTGTTGCGGCGTAGCCTTGGGGAATTCTTTCCGATCTTGGCCCAGGTGCCGGTGGCGGCTACCTGGAACGGGCCTTCGGACCGTTCGGTGACCGGCTTGCCGTTCTTTGGCCGTCTGGGCCACCAGGGCAATGTGTTTTATGGCTTCGGTTATTCGGGCAGCGGTGTCGGCCCTTGTCATATGGGCGGGCAGATCCTTTCTTCACTGGCGCTGGGGCTGGATAACCCATGGACCCGCTCGCCGCTGGTCAACGGTCCGCTGGGCTATTTCCCGCCCGAACCGATCCGTTACCTGGGCTCGCTGATGGTGCGCAATGCCATTCGTCGCAAGGAGCAGGCCGAAGACCACGGGCATCGCCCGCGCCGCCTGGACGTACGCCTGGCGCGCTTTGCCGCGGCGGCGGGCAAAGCCGACAAGGCCTGAGTAGTTTTTTTGTCGATTGCCACCACGAGGACGTATAAACTGCACCCACTTTGCCGGTCGCTACCTGAACCGGCACCTGAAACAAAGAGAGTCGAGATGGGCGCACAGTGGAAAGCCAAGCATAGAGAAACAGCAGCCAACGCCAAAGGCAAGATCATGGGCAAGCTGTCCAAAGAGATCCAGATCGCCGCGAAGGCTGGCGCTGACCCGGACATGAACCCACGCCTGCGTTTGGCGGTCGAGCAGGCCAAAAAGGCTTCGATGACCCGCGAAACCCTGGAGCGGGCGATTCGCAAGGGTGCTGGGCTTGATGGCGACGCGGTGAACTACACTGCGGTGACCTACGAAGGTTTTGCCCCGCACCAGGTGCCGCTGATCGTCGAGTGCCTGACCGACAACGTCAACCGTACCGTGGCGCAAATCCGCGTACTGTTCCGCAAAGGCCAGCTGGGTGCTTCGGGCTCGGTGGCCTGGGACTTCAACCACGTTGGCCTGATTGAAGCCACCCCGAGCTCGGCCGACGCCGACCCGGAAATGGCCGCCATCGAAGCCGGCGCCCAGGACTTCGCAGAAGGTGAAGAAGAGGGCTCGACCCTGTTCATCACCGACACCACCGACCTGGATGCCGTGCAGAAGGCCCTGCCTGCTCAAGGTTTCACCGTTGTTTCGGCGAAGATCGGGTACACCCCGAAGAACCCGGTCAGCGGCTTGAGCGATGAGCAGATGGCCGAAGTCGAAGCCTTCCTCACGGCCATCGATGACAATGATGACGTGCAGAACGTGTATGTAGGTCTGGCTGGCTGATGTAAATCTTCAAGGCCTCATCGCGGGTCAAGCCCGCTCCCACTGGTGGGAGCGGGCTTGACCCGCGATTTGCTCACTGATCGCCGCAAACCCGGGCCGCTGCATGACATCAGGCTGTATGCACAAGCGTTGCACCGCGCGTAATTCCTCGCAGTCCTCCTCGCAGCATCCAAGCAATTCCCCCAGCAGCACCCCGAATGCCAGTACTTCGATCCGTTGCAAGGCTACCGCTGCAGTGCTGCCATCCTGCGGATAAAACGATGCCGCACCAAAATCGCCCAGCAGGCAGTCGCCCGCTTCATCACACAGAATGTTGTGCGCATACAGGTCGCCGTGAGTAATGCCATGCCCGTGCAAATGGGCAGCCACCGAAGCAATGGCACCTGCCAGTCGTCTGACCGATGACAGGCTCAGGCGCCGTTCAGCGGGGTAAGTGTCGCGGGTGCAAGAGGCCAGGCTCGGTGGCCCGGCCAGGTTGAACCAGCTCGGGTCGATCAGTTGCATCACCAGCGCAGGCAGTTGCTCGGGATGATTGTCGATACGCCCGGCCAGACGCACCAGTTGCCGATGATCGCCCGCAGCGATGCAGGCGGCCATCTCGTTCAGGGGGGAGCCATCGCTGGTCATCTGGCCTTTGTACAATTTGACCGCTACCGGTTCATCCTGCTCCCGCCAGCGGGCCTGATGGATCACGCCGGAGGCACCCTGGCCCAGCACCTGGGCCAGGCGCACATGCTGCCAATCGATGCGTGGGCAATGGCCGGGATCTTCAGGCGTGCAGAATGGCGCCGGCAGCGGATTGCCGGCATAGGCCAGCCAGGCCAGGCGCGGCATCTGCAGTAACCAGTCCGGCAACGCCTGCAGCTGGTTGGCAGCAATGCGCATCAGTTCAAGCTTCTGGCAGCGCGCGAGGCTGGCGGGCAGCGACTGTAAGCGGTTCCCGGCCAGCATGATCTTTTGCAGGTCCGCGCAGTCGCCCAGCGCCTCGGGCAACGCGGTTAGGCAGTTGTCCGTCAATATCAGTGCGCGCAGACGCTTGGGCAAGGCGTTGGGGCTGAGCTGTTCGATGCGGTTGCTCTTGAAACCCACGATTTCCAGCGCAGGGCACTGGCCGACACCCTCAGGCACGTGGGTAAAGTGGTTGTCCGAGCAGAACAGCACCTTGAGCCGGTGCAGGCGCCCCAGGTCATCAGGCAGTTCGCTCAGGCGGTTGCCGCTCAGGTTGAGGACTTCCAGGCTGTCGGCCAGATCGAAGATTTCCCGTGGGAAGTGTTCAAGCTCGTCGCTCAGATCGAGCCGGGTAATACCTGCCAGTCGGCCTGTCTTGAGGTCGGTGAGGGTGTGCATGAGGAGAACGCGGATCCGGTAAAAAAAGCGGTCGCCATGATAGCGGAATCGGTCCGCAGCAGGTGACTTGAGTGCCAGCCAGTCATCCGTGGGAGGCGGGCATGCATTTGTGCACATCCGATAAGACTTAAGTCATATGGCAGCCTCGTCACGTGCGTCCATACTCGACATTCGCCCTTTTAAATAACAACAAGTTCAGGGTTCAGTATCGATGACTTATCAGCACAGTTACGCCCATTCCATCGCCGATCCTGCTGCGTTCTGGGCCGATCAGGCCGATGACCTGGCCTGGTACCGCAAGCCACTGCAAACCCTCAGTGAAAACGCCGATGGCACCCATCAGTGGTTTGCCGACGGTCGCCTCAACAGCTGCTACCTGGCCCTGGACCATCAGATCGAACAGGGGCGTGGTGAGCAAACCGCGCTGATTTATGACTCGCCTGTGACCGGCAGCCAGCAACAATTCACCTATGTGCAATTGCGTGACGAAGTGGCGCGCCTGGCCGGATTGTTGCGCGAGCTTGGCGTGCAGAAGGGTGACGGGGTGATCATCTATATGCCCATGGTGCCCCAGGCGGCCATGGCCATGCTCGCCTGCGCCCGTATCGGTGCAGTGCATTCGGTGGTGTTCGGCGGTTTTGCCGCCAATGAGCTGGCGCTGCGGATCGACGATGCCCGCCCCAAGCTGTTGTTGACTGCCTCGTGCGGGCTGGAATTCAATCGGGTGATCGAATACAAGCCGCTGGTTGATCGCGCCCTGACGCTGGCCAAACATCAGCCGCAGCGGGTGCTGGTGCTGCAACGACCGCAAGCGCAGGCGACCCTGGTTGAGGGGCGCGATCTGGATTGGCACAGCGCTGTGGCCATTGCCAGCCCGGTGCCCCCGGTGGAGCTGGCGGCCGCCGACCCGCTGTACATCATGTATACCTCCGGCACCACCGGCAAACCCAAGGGTATCGTCCGCGAAAACGGCGGCAATGCCGTGGCCCTCGGCTTTGCCATGCGCCATATCTACGGCATGCAGGCCGGTGATGTGTGGTGGGGGATTTCCGATGTCGGCTGGGTGGTCGGTCATTCACTGATCGTCTACGGTCCGCTGATGAATGGCTGCACCACGGTGTTCTACGAGGGCAAGCCGATCCGCACTCCGGATGCTGGCGCTTACTGGCGGGTAGTCGAGCAGTACCGGGTCAACGGTCTGTTCTGTGCGCCGACCGCCATGCGTGCGATCCGCAAGGAAGATCCTGATGGCGAGCTGCTGCGCCGCTATGACCTGAGTTCGCTGCGCCAGTTGTTCCTGGCAGGAGAGAAGCTCGACTCCAGCACCCATCAGTGGCTGGAGTCGACCAGCGGCAAGACGGTCCATGACCACTGGTGGCAAACCGAGACCGGTTGGCCGGTCACCGCACCTTGCGTGGGGCTGGACGGCAGCGCGGCGCGGCCGGGGTCAAGCAATCGCGCAGTGCCGGGTTACCACGTGCGCGTGCTGGACGACGACGGCCAGTTGCTCGGTGCCCACCAGCAGGGCGCCATCGTCATTGCCTTGCCATTGCCGCCAGGTTGCAGCCAGACGCTGTGGGGCGATCACCAGCGCTACCTGGACGCTTACCTCTCGGCTTATCCGGGTTACTACCACACCGGAGACGGCGGCTACCTGGACGACGATGGTTTCGTCTACATCATGGGACGCACCGACGACGTCATCAACGTCTCCGGGCATCGGCTGTCCACGGGTGAGATGGAAGACCTGGTCGCCCGTCATCCAGCGGTGGCCGAATGCGCGGTGATTGGTGTGCACGACGAGATCAAGGGCCAGGTGCCATTGGCGCTGGTGGTGCTCAAGGACGGCCAGGGCATCAACGAGGCCGCCTTGCAGAGCGAACTGGTGGCGAGCGTGCGTGAGCAGATCGGCGCCCTGGCGTGCTTCAATCAGGTGCGGGTGGTCAAGCGCCTGCCCAAGACCCGTTCGGGCAAAATCCTGCGTGCGGTATTGCGCAAGATCGCCGATCAGCAGGCCTACACACCGCCCTCGACCCTGGATGATCCAGCAGTGCTGGGGGAAATCGAAGCGGTGCTGGCCAGTTTCGCTTGTGGGAGCGGGCTTGCCCCGCGAGGCGGTGGGACTGATACAGATCCATCGCGGGGCAAGCCCGCTCCCACACGACTGCGTCAGGGCGCATAGGGCAGGGCGCGTTTGTGGGCGGTCTTTGCGTAAGCGCCAATGATGATCTTGGCGCTTTGCGCAGAAACCGGCCTGCCGAGCAGGAAGTTGTCGATTTCATCGTAAGTGCAGCCGTAGGCCAATTCGTCCGGCTTGCCTGGGTCGAGATCTTCGAGGTCGGCGGTCGGGGTTTTCACTACCAGGTCTGCAGGCGCTCCCAGTACCAACGCGATCTGGCGGACCTGTCCTTTGACCAGGCCAGCCAGCGGGGTCAGGTCGCAAGCGCCATCACCGAACTTGGTGAAGAAGCCCATCACCGCTTCAGCCGCGTGATCGGTACCCACCACCAGGCACCCTTTATCACCGGCAATGGCGTACTGGGCGATCATGCGTGCGCGCGCCTTGACGTTGCCTTTGACGAAGTCGATCGCGTGCTCATCAGCGGTGTGCTGGCCGCTCAACGCACCCATCATGGCATCGACGGACTGGCCGATGTCGACAGTCAGGGTTTCATCGGGGTTGATGAAACGCAGCGCCTGTTGAGCGTCCTCTTCGTCACGCTGGACATAGAAGGGCAGGCGTACTGCGTAGAACTTTGCCGGGTAGCCTTCGGCCCGTAGTTGCTCAACCGCAATCTGGCAGAGCTTGCCTGCGGTGGTGGAGTCAACGCCGCCGCTGATCCCCAGCACCAGGCCTTTGGTGTGCGTGGCCCGTACACGTTCTTTGAGGAAGTCTATGCGGGTGGAGATTTCTTGCGCCGCATCTTTTGCCTCATCCGTCCACTGATTGACCTTGAGGTCGTGAGCGATACGAACAGCCGGGTTTTCAGATTGCAGATTAGCGCTCATTGCTGGCCCTCCTTGACGTTGAAAACCTGCTTCAGATACGACAGGTACTCCGGTGACTCACACTGCGACTTGCCCGGTGCATCGGAAATCTTGGCTACCGGCTGGCCCTGGCAGGTGACCATCTTCATCACGATGCTCAATGGCTTGACCCCTTCGACACCATTGGTGAGATCCGTGCCGATACCGAACGAGACGTTGATGCGGCCACGGAAGTGACGCAGGATCTCCAGCGAACGATCGCCCAGGTTCAGGCCATCGCTGAAAATCAGGGTTTTGCTGCGCGGATCGATGCGCAGTGACTCGTAGTGAGCAATCATGCGCTCACCCCATGCCAGCGGGTTACCCGAGTCGTGGCGGCAGCCATCGAACAGCTTCGCGTAGTAAGCGTCGAAGTCAGCCAAAAAGGCGTCCTGGTTGATCACATCCGTCAGGCACACGCCGACATCACCGCGATACTCCTTGACCCAGCCATCGAGTGCGGCCTTCTGACTGTCGATCAGGCGGGGGCCGAGTTGCTGGTGAGCCTGGTACCACTCGTGGGCGTTCGTGCCGATGGCTTTGATGTCCAGTTCGCGGGCCAGGTGTACGTTGCTGGTACCGACAAACACACCCGGGAAGTCACGCATCATCGTTTTAACGACTTCCTCCTGAGACTTGAAGGAGATCCTGCGCCGGGTGCCGAAGTCGGCCACTTTGAAATCAGCCAGCTCATCGGCGCTGGCGTTGGCTTTCAACCAGTCGAACTTCCTGTACAGGCTTTCACGTACCTGCTCCATAGACAGGTCGGGGTAAACATGGCGGTTACGGATCTCGCTGACGATGGCAAGGATCTTGATCTCGAATGGCGAGATTCCGACCCAGGGGCCGCGCGCGCGGATTTCCAGCTGGCCGTTGGCCTTGCCAACCTTCACGAACCGGGGCTTGAGGCGGAAGTCTTCCAGGTAGTCCACATAGTCATGCTTCATGAACGGGATGGCGCGCAGGTGGCGCAGCATGTCCTGGGTGCTGTGCAGTTCCTGAAGCTGTTCGATGGCCTCACGGATCTCACTGATGTAAGGCGTCAGATCTTCATTCGAGCGCACGCGCAAGGCCCATTCCGAGTCAGCCGCAGGGTACGAGTGATAGATAGCCTGGCCCATCGTCAGCTTGTAGAAATCGTCGTCGGTGGGTGAGCGGACGATTGGCTTGTTGTAGTCGAAGACACTTTCCATGTTACTTCCCCTCACTTACGAATTGGCTCAATTGTGCTTCAGTGTTCACCAGCACCGCGCCGGCATTTTTCATCGCCAGCAGTGCCTGTTCGGCATCCTCCTGACTGATCGCTCGGCAGGCAGGCAGGTACAACGCCACTTCAAAAACCGCGGCGAGCAATTGCAGCACCGTCATTTTCACGCAGTACTCAAGGGCAAGCCCGCCGACCAGTACTTTCCTGATGCCCCTGGCGCGCAACACTTCGATAACGCCGGTGGTCATTGCATCGTCGTGATAGACCGCGCCATAAGGGTGCAAGTCGAGCTCCAGGCCCTTGTAGACCATGTAACCGTATTCAGTGACTTTCGGCAGGCCGGGGAGAAGCTCGAAACCCGGCGTGCCAACGACGCAGTGTGGAACCCAGGTTTTGTCTGCGTGGGCAAGTCCTGTCGGGGCACCCATTTCGGCGTGAGAGCCGACAACCCATTTGGCATTGGGGCTGTGCGCATCCTTGCTGCCCACTCGAAAGCCGGCGAGCGAAGCCATGAAATTCAGTGCCGGAACGATTTCATCGCCGCCGGGCACCGGGAGTTCATCTGGGCAAAGCGGGCTGAACCCGCACTGTGCATCAACGTCAAAGCTAGCAATTTCGGATTGGGGGAAGTTCATCTCAGTGCCTCCGCTGTCGTCTTGAGCATATAGTGCGTGACACGTATTAAGTAGTCAACATGAATTATTGAAATACGCGAAAGCAGATCATGCAGTGTCATAATTTCAGGCGTTGAGTGAATATTTGCTGCTCTAGGGAAGGCCGCGGTTTTTCGATGATGCATTTGACTACATAATTCGTCATACGTACTATGTGCGAAAGGAGGGCGGCATGAGCAAAGCAAAACTGGCGGTATATGGCGGGGCGTTCAATCCTCCACACGCAGGGCACGCCCAGGTGATGGCTGCACTGCTGCCTCAAGCGAAGCAGGTGCTGGTGGTACCTTCGTTCTGCCACCCGTTTGGAAAGCAAATGGTGGATTTCGACTTGCGCGTGCAGTGGCTGGAAAAAATCGTCGGGGTTTTCAACGAGCCGCGCCTGGTTGTCGATGATTGCGAGCGTGAACTTTTCCGGCGCAAGTCGCCGATTTTCAGCATTGACCTGCTCAGGTTCATTGCCGATCGCTTCGGCCTGGACAAAAAAGACGTTGCCCTGGTGATGGGTGAAGACAATCTGAAGGTGCTTCACACGTTTCATGGCTACCAGGCGATCATGGACGAGTTTTCGGTCGTCACCATGCCGGAGACCATCAACGTCCACAGCACGATGATCCGTGATGCCCTCAAGGCCGGTGGCGACATCCCTTCAAGCTGGATAGCGCCAGGCCTGCGGATGACGGACTACCGGGTTTTCGCCGATACTGGGCGGATGTCGTCAGATCAATCGTTGAAGAGTGCGTAAAGTGAGTGAAGAACGAAGAGGGGCCATCCAGTCAGTCGATGTCGGGATCCTTCGATTCAATCGCGAGCTTGGCCGTGCGGAAATTCTCCTGCACAAGCGCCAGAACCCGGATGAACCTTATTTCGGCCAGTGGGCTTTGCCTGGCCTGGTCATCAACGGGGACACCCAGGATCAAAGCCTGGAAGCGGCGATCGACCGTCTTCTGCTTTCACCCAAGGTCGGGATTAGCGTTAGCCATTGCGAACAGGTGGTAACAGTCGGTAATGCCGTACGTGATCCCAGGGGCTGGGCCACGACCACCGTTTACATGGCCATGGTCGATGACACGGTTGATGTTGAAGGCGACAAACAGTGGGTAGACCTGGTTGCTGTCAGCGAGAAGAAGTTCTTGCTGGCGTTCGACCACAACGAACTGGTCGCCAGAATCAGGGCGCGTCTCGCGGGTAAATTCCGCTACACCAGCATCGGATTCGCCATGCTGCCGATGAAGTTCACCATGACTGATGTGATCACCTTGTTCTCGGTGGTCAGGGGCGCCAACCCGGCCAAGGGCAAGACCAGCATCGTCCAGCGGGTCAAGAAAATGATCGAAGCGCAGCTCATCGCGTTGACTGACGAGACCGTCCAGCTCGCCATGGGCCGGCCACAATACCTTTACCTCAAGCTCAAACCGGAAGTGATTTTCGAGTTTGACCGTGCACTGTCAGATGACTAAGGCGTAAATCATGAACGCACCGGAGCAGGCTTTTCAGATCTTGCTGGAGACCCCGTTCTTCAACGTAATCAAGCGCGGTAAGTACTTTATCGTGACCGAAGAGCATGAGGTCAACGCTGCTGTAATCCTGGCCAGGAATACCGAGGGCCAGTACCTGATGGTCCAGCACTACCGGGGTGCCATCGACCAGGATTCCCTGGAGCTGCCGCGCGGTGGCCGCAAGCCGAATGAAACCCTACTGGAGACCGCCAGGCGCGAGCTGCTGGAGGAGACCGGGTATATAGCGCAGTCCTGGTCGTTTCTCGGCAAGGTGCACACCAACACTTCACTGATCCGCAGCTCGGTCGAAGTGTACCTGGCCGTTGAAGCGGTGCAGGTGACAACGCAAACGGATGGCGAGACCAAGGGTACCTTGGTGTATTCCGAGGAAGAGATGAAAGGCCTGATCCGCGCCGGCAAGATCACCGACGCCCACACGCTGTCAGCCTGGGCAATGCGCTAGTGTCGTATCTTCAGCCGATCTGGCGCAGTTGACCCAGACGGCTGCGAGTCCGGGCCAGATCACTGGCCATGCCTTGCAGGCTCTCGTCGAGCGGCGCTGCGCCGATCAGCACCAGGTGCTTGTCCTGGTCATAGAGCACATCCACCAGGTTGATGAAGCGCTGTTGCTCGGCGATCGAGCACTGCTCCAGGCACGGCAGGCCGTCGAGGATCCAGTGATCGAAACGCCGGGCCAGTTCCAGGTAGTCGATGACGGCCGTGGGCTGTTCGCAGAGCTGGGCAAAATCAAATCCCACTGTGTCTTGCCGGATGAGCCGCGCCTGCAGCTCGCGCTTGCCCACCTGCAGGGGTATCGAGACCTCGCCCAGCAAAGGCAGTCGCAACGCCTGACGTTGTTCCGGGCTGCCAGGGCAGAGGTAGTGGCCTTGAGTAAAACGCTGCTGACTGGCGGCGTTGGGCAGGCTGCGGTAATCCTGCTCACCATCGACCTGCAGCACCTGCATCTGGCTGTTGATCAGGTTAATGACCGGCTTGAAACGCTGGTGATAGAGCGGATTGGGCAACAGCCCCTCAGGCGCGTAGTTGGAGGTCACCAGGACAAAAATGCGCCGGGCGAACAAGGCCTGGAACAACCGGGTGATCAGCATCGCGTCGCCGATGTCGTGGACATGGAACTCATCGAAGCACAACACCTGGCAGGCCTCGAGTAACTGATCCAGGGTACAGGCCAGAGCATCGTCCTGGTGGCGGTGTTCGAACATGCCTTGATGCAGGCGGGCGAAGAAGTCGTGAAAGTGCAAGCGGCGCTTGTGCGTGTGGGGCAAGGCCTGGAAAAAACCATCGAGCAGCCAGCTTTTGCCGCGACCGACCGCTCCATGCAGGTACAGGCTGCGGGCCTGGCCGCTTTCCAGGCGGGCGGCCTGGGTTGCCATGTGTTCGATGATCTGCAACTGGCCGAGACTCAGGGTGTAGCCCTGGGTGGCGGCCTTGTTGCGAAAATACTGACGAACGCTGTCAGCGCAGTCGGTTTCGTCGTGCGCCACAGCCCCGAGGCGTCGGCGCAGAGCACGTAGCGGCGAACGTATCCAGGAGGTCGGCAGGGCAGGCAATCTGGGCTCCTTGAGGTTAATGCGACTCAAGGACCGGCTTGAGCAAGCGCGGCTAATTTAACCAATATGTTCCACAGCTGCCAGCACTCCCTACCGGGCTAGCCTGGCGAAAAATCCTATACCGGATTTGTACGTTTTCTCGCTGGCTGGCAGCTTTTTTCTCGGCTGCTACCCTCAAGGTCAGGTTAAACCTGCATTCAAGGACGCGATGGTGAAGGGATGCTCTCTGGCGGTGATGCTCGGGCTGGTCGTTGCTGACGCTTCGATCGCCGCCCAATTCATGGTTGAGGTCAAAGTGCATGTGCAGCGCGGCTGCGTACTTGTCCATCAGCCCCGCGAGGCCGGTGCACAGGCGCTGGGCGTCCTCGACTTCGGCAGCGCGGCCCGGCTGGACGCGCCATCCGGCCCCATGACCGCTCAGTTACTGAACCAGCGCCCGCCGCGGCTTGAGTGCAACCCTGACACCAGCTACCAGGTCCAGGTCGACGCCGGTCAACACGGCGGCGTGGGCGAAGTACGCTACCTGACCAGCGCCCAGCCTGCGGCCCGGCCGATCCCGTATCGCCTGTACCAGGATCCGGCCTGGCGCGTGCCGCTGCCGGTCAACGTGATACAGCATGCGCGAGTGCCCGCCAGCGGTTCGCTGGAGCTTCCGTTGTATGCCCGTATCGACCGTCTTGCCCAGGTGCCAGCGGTTGGACGTTATTCGGATTTGCTCAAGGTGACCGTCACCTGGTGAAGGTCACTGTGTCGCCTGCTCAAGAGGTGCTTGCTAAAGGAACTGGCAGCATGAAAAAAGCCCTGTTGTTGAGTATCGGCCCGTTGTTACTGGTGAGCCCTGACGTCTTCGCTGGTATGAGCGGGCATATCCAGGCGCGACTGGTGATCAGTGCCGCCTGTCAGATCAGTAGCGACTCCGGCAGCAGTATCGATGCCTCCGGAGCCGGTGTGCTGGATTTTGGCAGCCAGGGCCCGAGCTGGACCAACCCGCTGCATTCGCGCCTGGATGAAGTGGGTGAAGCGGGCAGCCTGCAGGTGCGCTGCAACCCTTCGGTACGGGCTTTTAGCGTCAGTATCAATGGCGGCGCTAATGGCGATGGGGCCAATCGCCGCCTGCGCAATGGCCGCGAGCTGATTCCCTATCAACTGTCGGCCGACCTCTCGGGTGCGGCCCGCTATGGCATTGGCCAGCAGCGCAATTTCGCCATCAACAGTGCCGCGCAGATCCCCATACCCATCTACGGCGCGGTACTCGCCCATCCCAAGGCGCTGCCGGCCGGCATCTATCGCGACACCCTGATGGTGACCCTGGACTGGTAACACGCAAGGAGTGACTCATGCATCCTTACATTTCTCGATTGCTCTTCGCCGGCGTCGGCTTCGCGCTGTGTACGCAAGCCCAGGCGGCGAGCGTAACCGGGCAGATCAATGCCACTCTGACTTTGACTGCCAGCTGTCAGGTCAACGGTGCCAGCGGCAGCAGCGGTGTGAACTTCGGTGCGCTGGATTTCGGCACCCAGGAAGCGTTGTTCACCCAGGCGCCGGGCCAGGTGCTGGGCGGTGGTGGCGGGGCGATGAGTATCCTCTGCTCCAGCGGTACGGTGCCGGTGGTGAAAATCGGTACCGGTGCGCACGACGCTCAGTCTGCCGGCGGCAACCGCGCGCTGGCCGATGGTGCTGGCAACTTCGTGCCTTATGACTTCTATACCGATGCAGGGCATACCCAGCCGTTGGCGATCAACGGCACGATCACGCTGCCGACCAGCATCGGCGTCGCGCAGACGGTCAACCTCTATGGCCTGGCCAAGGGCAAGGCTGGCCTGCCGGCCGGGGTCTACGCCGACACGGTGAACGTCGAGTTGAGTTTCTGAAGCGTGTTGCGTCCGCTGCACGGGCTAATGATGGTGCTGATATGGATTGCCCCTGCGCCATTGACAGCGCAAGTCAGCAGCAGCTTCCAGGTCAGTGCCCAGGTGGTGGCAGGATGCCTGGTGGTCGGCGGTGGGAGTAACTACGGCAACCTCGACTTCGGCAGCTATTCGGCGCTTTCCAGCGGTCCTGTCAGCACTGCACTTACCGGCACCAGCGTGACCCTGCAATGTACGCCGGGGGTGGCCCTGAGCATGAGCATCGGTGGCGGACAGAACAACAGCAGTGGCACCCGCAATCTCAAACGCAGCACGGGCTCGCAGTTGCTGGCCTATCAATTGTTTCGTGACGCCGGTCTCAGCCAGAGCCTGGGCATCGACCAGAGCGTCGCAGTGACCTACAGCGACCCCAATGCGATCAAGTTGCCGGTGTACGCTCGGGCGCAATTGAGCGGCAACCTGCCGGCTGGCAGCTACACCGATGTGGTGCAAGTGGTGCTGACCTGGTGAGAGGACTTGCCAGGTGTATTCGACAAGCAAGGAGACTGCGGATGAGGGTAAGCGCTGGCAATTCGCGCGGGGTAATCAAAGGGCTGGGCTTGATGCTGGCGGTGCTGTCGGGCGCCCCCTTGCAGGCGGCTACCTCGGTGCTGATCTGGCCGATTGATCCGGTGCTGGAGGCTGACCAGAAAGCTGCGGCGCTGTGGCTGGAAAATCGCGGCACAGCACCGGCCAGCCTGCAGGTGCGAGTGTTCGCCTGGCGCCAGGGCGACTACGACGATCAGTACCAGGCCCAGCGCGAGATTATCGGCAGCCCACCGGTGGCGACTATCGCCCCTGGGCAAAAGCAGTTGATCCGTCTGACCCGCACCAGTGCCTCCCCGGCGGGCCAGGAACAAGCCTACCGGATCATTATCGATGAGATCCCCCCGGCGTTGCCGGACGCCACCAACATTGACAAGCCGCAAGCTGCGATCCGTTTTCAGATGCGCTACTCGGTACCGTTGTTCGTCTACGGCCAGGGCCTGTGGGGCAAGCCGGACACCAGCGGCCAGCGCGACCCGAATAGTGTAGGCAAGCCGGCGCTGAGCTGGCGCGAGGTCTCGGTGCAGGGCCGACCTTATGTGGAAATTCGCAACACCGGGCCTATGCATGCGCGCCTGACCGACGTGGTGCTGCAACAGGGGGGGCAACACCGTCCGCTGGTCGAAGGCCTGCTCGGCTATGTGCTGCCTGGCGCCAGCATGCGCTGGCCGGTGCCGCAACCGATGACCGCGGCCACGGTGCTCAAGGGCCGGGTCAATGGTCAGGAACCGGCCCAGACCCTGAGCCAGGGGCAATAAACGCTCAGTGATACTGCGGGAACAGGGGCCAGGGAGGACCCGGTAATGGTTGGATACCGTGTGTGAGTATTTCACCGGCCACGACCCGCTCGCGGGTGCTGGCGGCCTGTGCGCTGCTGGTGCTGGGCTGTGGCCCGTTGCTTGGCGCCGAGCTGCCACCGCCACCGTCCAGCCTGCAAGCGGTTGGCGATGCGCAGTTGTACCTGGAGCTGGTGGTCAATCAGATGAGCAGCCCTGAGCTGGTGGCGGTGCAGCAACGCGCCGGGCGCCTGTACATGGCCACGGCGGACCTGCAGGCGGCGGGTATCCAGGTCCCAGGGCTGAGCGGCGCTGAAGTGGCCCTGGACACGATCAGCGGTCTGCACACCGACTACGACAGTCAGGGCCAGCGCCTGCTCTTGCAGGTGCCAGCCGCCTGGTTGCCGACCCAGGCCATCGGTAATCGTCAGCTGTACCCGGCCAGCGATGCCCGCAGCAGCTTTGGGGCATTGCTGAACTATGACCTGTACCTGAACGACACCGACGACGGCGGCACCTACCTTGCCGCCTGGAACGAGCTGCGCCTGTTTGACAGCTGGGGCACCTTATCGAGCACCGGGCAGTGGCGCCAGGCCCTGGATGGCAACGAGTTCGATGACAGCCAGCGCGGCTATCGGCGCTACGACACCACCTGGCGCTATACCGACGAAGCGCGCCTGCTGACCCTGGAAGTGGGCGACGTGCTCAGTGGCGCCTTGCCCTGGACCAGTTCGGTACGCCTGGGCGGCGTGCAGGTCTCGCGGGACTTTGCCGTGCGCCCGGACCTGGTCACCTATCCCTTGCCGGCGTTTGCCGGTGAGGCGGCGGTCCCCTCATCGCTGGATCTGTTCATCAATGGCTACAAAAGCTCCAGTGCCGAGTTGCAGCCTGGGCCCTACACCCTGACCAACATCCCCTTCATCAATGGTGCCGGTGAGGCGGTAGTGGTGACCACTGATGCCCTGGGGCGCCAGGTGTCCACCACCTTGCCGTTCTATGTCACCAGCAACTTGCTGCAAAAGGGTTTGAGCGATTTCTCGGTTGCCGCCGGCAGCCTGCGTCGCGACTATGCCTTGCGTGACTTTGCCTACGGCCCGGGCGTGGCCGCCGCCAGCCTGCGCTACGGCCTGAGTGAGCGCTTCACCCTGGAAAGTCACGTCGAATCCGCTGAATCCCTGACGCTGGGCGGTGTGGGTGGCAACTGGCAGGTCGGCAACTGGGGCGTGGTCAATGCGGCGCTGAGCCAGAGCAGCTTCGACAGCCGTAGCGGCCAGCAATGGAGTCTGGGCTACCAGTACAACAGTCCGCGTCTGGGCTTCAATTATCAACTTTTGCAACGACGCGGCGATTACGCCGACCTGTCACTGGTCGACAGCCCTTACACGCGCCTGAGCCAGCGCAGTGAGCAAGTCACCCTGAGCCTGAACCTGGAGCGCTACGGCAGCCTGGGTGCTGGCTACTTCGATGTGCGTGCCGGTGACCACAGCCGTACTCGTCTGCTCAACCTGAGCTGGAGCAAGCCCTTGTGGGGCAACAGCAGCCTGTACCTGTCGGCCAACCGCGAGATCGGTGACAGCCAATGGGCTGTTCAGGCGCAATGGGTGATCCCGTTCGACATGAGCGGCACCTTGAGCCTGAGCCTCGAGCGCAACAACAACGGCGAAAATTTGCAGCGGGTCAACTACAGTCGTGCGGTGCCGGCGGGCGGCGGCGTGGGCTACAGCCTCGGCTATGCCGAGGGTGACCGCGAGGCCTATCGTCAGGCCGACCTGACCTGGCGCCTGCAGTCGGTACAGTTGCAGGCTGGCGCCTATGGCACGGATGGCGACACCACGCGCTGGGCGGATGCCAGCGGTTCGCTGGTATGGATGGATGCCGGGGTGTTTGCCGCCAATCGCATTGACGACGCTTTCGTTGTGGTCAGTACCGATGGTTTTGCCGATGTCCCGGTGCGCTACGAGAACCAGCTGGTCGGCCGCACCGACAGCAACGGGCATTTGCTGGTGCCCTGGAGCAGCGGTTACTACCGGGGGAAATACGAGATCGACCCGATGGAGCTGCCCAGCACCGTGCAAGTGCCGCAGGTCGAGCAACGTCTGGCGGTGCGCCGCGGTACAGGTTATCTGCTGGAGTTTCCGATGCAACGGGTGGTAGCGGCCAGTATCCACCTGGTCGACGCCGCGCAGCGCGATCTGCCGCTGGGCAGCCAGGTGCGGCATGAACAGAGTGGCGCTCGCACCGTTGTAGGGTGGGACGGGCTGGTCTATCTGGAAGGGCTGGCCGAACACAACAGCCTGGAGGTCGAACGCAGCGATGGTGGCAACTGTCGTGTGCAGTTCCGTGTCGAGGACGATCAATCGCAGGTACCGCTGATCGGGCCGCTGGTGTGCCAATGAAGCGTCTGTTGGCGGTCCTGACGCTGCTGCTCACTACTCAGGTACAGGCCCAGTGCTTGGTGGTGGCAACCAACCCGGCCAGTTTTGGCTCGCTCAACTCGACGCAGGTGCGCAATGTGGTGCAGTCCGCCTCCGCCAGCAACGCCGGCCTGCAGTGCACCGGCTCGCTGCTGAGCCTGTTGGCCAGCGACGACCATTTTTATGCCACCTTCACCCCGCTCGGCGGTACCAGCGGGCTGGTCGGGCCCACCGGTGATGTGATCACTTACACCTTGTATGCCAACAACACCACCAGCTTTGCTATTAACCGCAACCAACGTTTTGATTTTGCCCGCAATGGCATTATCGATGCGCTCGGGCTGCTCAACGGCACTTCGCCCAAGAGTGTGCCGATCTACCTGAAAACCCTGATTGGCAGCAATGTCGCCGCTGGCCTGTATCAGGAAACGTTCTCGGTGGAGTGGGATATCAATTACTGCTATGGCATTGGGCTGCTCGGCGCATGCATCGGTCGTCAGATTTTGACGCAATCGACCAGTCTGACCATCAACTTGACGGTGACCAACGATTGCCAGATCACCACGCCGGCCATCAGCTTTGGCAGTGCCCCGGTGATCAGTGGCTTTACTGCGGTCAATCAGAGCATCAACCTGTCCTGCACCAAGGGCAGCAACTACACGGTGGGCCTGGATGACGGTCAGAATGCGGCGGGTGGGCGGCGGCGGATGAAGTCCAGTGCCAATAACTACCTGGCCTATGACATTTTCAAAAGTGCTGGCACGCAGCGCTGGGGCGTGCTCTCCAGCGCCCGGCGCGCCAGCAGTGACGCCGACATCAACCCAGGGGCGGGTACCGGGACCGGTAGTCAGGTGTTCAACTACAACGCCAAGGTTTATTCCGATCAGGCCACACCGCCGGCTGGCACCTACCTGGACAGTGTGATTCTTGACGTGCAGTTCTGATGCTGAAGTCAGGTTGTGCCCGGTGAATTTTCCCCGGTTGCCGAGCCTCAAGCGCATGCCGGTGGTCATTGTCTGGTGCAATATTTACGAATTGCGGGAACTATCTACACTAGGATTTCTCTATCATGGCACCGCTCGACAGGTGGCAGGGCATTGTAAGGTGACCGCCGCCTGATTAGACTGCGCCGAATTTAGTACGCATAGCCCTTGTTAAGGACGTATATGATCAAGAAATGCTTGTTCCCGGCGGCCGGTTACGGCACTCGCTTCCTGCCTGCTACCAAAGCCATGCCCAAGGAAATGCTGCCGGTGGTGAACAAGCCACTGATCCAGTACGGCGTTGAAGAAGCGCTGGAAGCTGGGCTTAACGAGATTTCCATTGTCACCGGTCGCGGCAAGCGCGCCCTGGAAGACCACTTCGACATCAGCTACGAGCTGGAAAACCAGATCAAGGGCACCGACAAGGAAAAATACCTGGTCGGCATCCGTCGTCTGCTCGACGAGTGCTCGTTCTCCTACACCCGTCAGACTGAAATGAAAGGCCTGGGCCACGCGATCCTTACCGGTCGTCCGCTGATCGGCGATGAGGCGTTCGCCGTGGTGCTGGCGGATGACCTGTGCGTCAACCTCGAAGGCGACGGCGTGCTCAAGCAGATGGTCAAGCTGTACAAACAGTACCGCTGCACCATCGTTGCGATCATGGAAGTCGACCCGCAGGAAACCAGCAAATACGGTGTGATCGCCGGTGACCTGATCGGCGACGACCTGTACCGTGTACGCAACATGGTCGAGAAGCCAAAACCCGAAGATGCCCCGTCGAACCTGGCGATCATCGGCCGCTACATCATGACCCCGGACATCTTCAAGCTGATCGAAGAAACCGAGCCGGGCAAGGGCGGTGAGATCCAGATCACCGACGCACTGATGAAACAGGCCCAGGATGGCTGCGTTATTGCCTACAAGTTCAAGGGCAAGCGTTTTGACTGCGGTGGCGCCGAAGGTTACATCGAAGCGACCAACTTCTGCTTTGAGAACTTCTACAAGACCGGTAAGGCTTACTAAGCTTTCGGAATTGTATGAAAAGGCCACCTTCGCAGACTGTTTGAAAAATTAGCAATCTGCCCGGCCTTTTAAAAGAATGCTCCGTATCGAAAGGTACGGAGCATTTTTCGTTTTTCAGCGCATTAGCTCGTCGCGGCTTCATTTGAACTTGGAAGGTGGTGCGAGCTGTCGCAATGTACAAAATATTTATTGCTGGTGATTGAATTCTGGAATATGACTACGTATATCGGTGTTGGAATTCCGTCCTCAATGGTCAGAGTGCGCTTTGGACGTTTGGTTAAAAACACCGTACAAAAAGTGGCGTTGTTTACTCTGTCGAATCTGTGGATGGGCTACCGACACTTGCTGGCAAACACAGGAGCGCGCGTGAGTGTAGGAGGTGTTGTTCCGAAGCGTCTTGTAATGGCCGATATGGTTGGGTAGTGAAGAAAAATGCTCAATAGCCGGAAAATATCCGGCTATTTCAGAAGGCCCCTAGAATATAAGCATGTCGCTTAGTGCTGATAAGATATAACTATGTCATCTATCTTGCTTAGTGGTATGTCGTAGTGGTTGGGTTTCGTATGGTCTCTTACTTGCAGTGTTTCTTTTGATGCGTCAATTCCAATAAAGAACAATCTGTTTGCGGTCTGGTCGTTGTAGTAGACAGTAATTGACGTTCCGTCTATGGTGTTTTCCAGTTCTTCTATTTTGAGTTTGCTTAAAGGCATGGTGTACCTCACTTAAGTGTTGTTGATTGTTTTGCAGGTTGCCTTCACTACTTTAATCGGCGCTAAGGCGTGTTTTTTACGAATGCTAACGTGGGTGGAGTTGTGCTTTCAGGAAGTAGAGTATCGCGGCGTGAAAACGATGCAACTGGCATTTTTAATAGGTGGGCGTCGTGTGGTATGTCATTTTTATGTTTTTGGAATAATTTGTTGTTTTTTTATTTCAAGAACTAGATGACTTGTTGTTATCGCTGTGACATTGATTGCGGTCCGCACCAGCACCGCCGCCAGCGGAATCAGGCAGGCCTTGGCCCGGTGGTAGGGCCTGACTTGCGTCCGCCGCCGAATCGGCGGGTGTCGCGCCGGACGGGGCCATCGTCCTGGGCGTTCAGAAAATGATGTCTGTTCGGGTGGCTTTTTTGTTTCCGACTTGTCAGTCGGGGTATGCTGACGGCCTGGCAAGGAGACTGAAATGGCCTACGATTTTGATCTGTTCGTGATTGGTGCCGGGTCCGGTGGTGTGCGCGCTGCGCGTTTTGCCGCGGGCTTTGGTGCAAAAGTAGCGGTTGCCGAAAGCCGTTACCTGGGTGGTACCTGTGTCAACGTCGGCTGCGTGCCGAAAAAACTGCTGGTGTACGGCGCGCATTTCGCCGACGACTTCGAGCAGGCCGCAGGCTTTGGCTGGTCGCTGGAAGATGCTCAGTTCGACTGGGGCCAGCTGATCGCCAACAAGAACCGCGAGATCGCGCGGCTTAACGGCATTTACCGCAACCTGCTGGTCAACAGCGGTGTGACCCTGCTCGAAGGCCACGCCAGGCTGACCGGTGCCCATGAAGTGGAAGTCGACGGCCAGCGCTACAGCGCCGAGCATATCCTGATCGCCACCGGTGGCTGGCCGCAGATTCCGGACATCCCGGGCAAGGAACTGGCGATCAGCTCCAATGAGGCGTTCTTCCTCAAGGACCTGCCCAAGCGTGTGCTGGTGGTCGGCGGCGGTTATATCGCCGTGGAATTTGCCGGCATCTTCCAGGGGCTGGGAGCGAAAACCTCGCTGCTGTACCGTGGCGAGCTGTTCCTGCGCGGCTTCGACGGCGGGGTGCGCACGCACCTTAAGGAAGAGCTGGAAAAACGCGGTATGGATCTGCAGTTCAACAGCGATATCCAGCGTATCGAGCGTCAGGACGACGGTAGCCTCAAGGCGACCCTCAAGGATGGCCGCGAGCTGGTGGCCGACTGCGTGTTCTACGCCACCGGTCGGCGACCGATGCTCGACAACCTGGGCCTGGAAAACACCGGCGTGGAGCTCGATCCGCGCGGCTTCATTCGCGTCGATGACCTGTACCAGACCACCGAGCCGTCGATCCTGGCCATTGGCGATGTGATCGGTCGTGTGCAGCTGACGCCGGTGGCCCTGGCCGAAGGCATGGCCGTGGTCCGGCGTCTGTTCAAGCCCGAACAGTATCGCCCGGTGGACTACCAGAACATTCCGACCGCCGTTTTCAGCCAGCCGCCCATCGGCACGGTGGGCCTGACCGAAGAACAGGCGCTGGAACAGGGTTACACGGTGCAGATCTTCGAAAGCCGCTTCCGGCCGATGAAGCTGACCTTGACCGAAGTCCAGGAAAAGACCCTGATGAAACTGGTGGTCGATGCCGACACTGACCGCGTGTTGGGCTGCCATATGGTCGGCCCGGATGCTGGCGAAATCATCCAGGGCCTTGGCATTGCGCTGAAGGCCGGGGCGACCAAGCAGCAGTTCGACGAAACCATCGGTGTGCATCCAACGGCTGCCGAAGAGTTCGTGACCCTGCGTACGCCGGTTTCGCGTTGAGTAACGACCCTGCGCGGTTGCCGCGCAGGGTCGGTGATGTTTCCTACTTAAGCTGTAACGAAAACGGTCATCCACGGGTGACCGCAGCTGACATTCGCCGATAGCGACATTCCAGATACTGGCCGGGTTTTGCATAGCCGTGCACAGTCGGGTCAGGGCCTGATTGTTTCAATCAATTCCGAATAGAATGTCACTATGAAGCCTTCAAAAAAGCATCTTCTTGCACTGGGTTGCAGCCTTTTTCTGAGTGCCGGTCTGGCGCAAGCCGACGGCCAGATGAGATTCAGCGGTAGCGTTCTGGCGAGTACTTGCCAGGTCAATGGCGGCCAGAACGACGTGGCGGTTCAGCTGCCCCCGGTACAGGCACGCCTTCTGGCCAATCCCGGCCAGGTCGCTGGCATCACGCCGTTCGCCTTGAGATTGACCAACTGTTCGTCCGGCTTGAATCGTGTTTCCACCTATTTCGAACCCGGACCCACCGTCAATCCGGAAGGGCGATTGAGGGTTGATGCAGGTGGAAGCGCTAATGTCGACGTTCAACTGCGCAACTCAAGCAATTCACCGATGAACCTGGCGGGTGCCCAAGGCAGCCAGAACTCCCAGATTGTCAGCATCAACAACGGCCAGGCGGTACTCAACTACTCGGCTGCGTATTACTCGCTGGGCAGCACCACTCCAGGGCTGGTGAACACCCGCGTGCAATACACCCTGATCTACCCTTGATACCTCAGGCAGCCCTTTATGGGCTGCCTACCTCTGCGTTTTGTCGATCCAGGAAACATCCATGAAAAGTCTCTGCCTGCCGTTCTGGCGCGGGTGGCTGCTGGCTGCCTGTCTGTTCAGTGGCACGGTCAATGCCAGCGTGGTCATCGCCACAACCAGGGTGATCTACCCCGCTGAGGAAGCGGAAGTCACGATAAGCCTGAGCAACAGTGGGCAGCATCCCTCGCTGGTGCAAGTCTGGATCGATGATGGTCAAGCGGACGTGCCAGTGGAGCAACTACAGGTGCCCTTCAGCTTGACCCCGGCGCTGTTTAGGCTCGATCCGGGCAAGGGGCAGGCACTGCGTTTGTTTCAGGGGCAGCATGACTTTGTTCAAGACCGGGAAAGTCTCTACTGGCTCAATGTGCTGGACATTCCACCCAAAGGCCAGGGCAATGCCTTGCAGTTGGCTGTGCGTTCCCGGATCAAGCTGCTGTACCGCCCCCATGGACTTGCGGGCAATGCCCAGCAGGCGCCGCAAGCATTGACCTGGCGATTGCTCACGCGTGACAACGCCTGGATGCTCGAGGCGCGCAACCCCAGCCGCTTTTACGTCAATCTCGCCGAGCTGTCCGTGCACTTGAACGGACGGGAGTACGAGGCAACCAGCAGTCATGTCGCCCCCTTGTCGACCGGGCTGTTTGCACTGCCGGGCCTGGACCGGGCCGAGGGGCCAAGCGCCACCGTGCACTTTGCCAGCGTCAACGACTATGGCGCGGTGCTGCCTGCACAGCAGCCTGCCGAGATTGTGCACAGGCACTGAGCGCGCTGGAGTCAACGTCAATGAATACTTCTTCTACCGGCCCGCAGCGGCTGCCGGTGCGGGTTCTGCTGTGCGTCGCAATCGCGCTGGCTGGAGGTGAGGCTCTGGCAACCGCCCTGGAATTCGATGCCAGGTTCTTGCAGGGAGAACGCGGTCCAGCTGCCGATCTCAGCCGTTTCCAGCATGCCGATGCGGTACCTGAAGGCGATCAGATACTGGATGTAACGATCAATGAGAGCTGGGCAGGACGCTGGTCGGTGCCTTTGCGTCGACAGGCGGGCGACTTGCAGTCCGGTCCCTGTTACACCGGTGCCTTGCTCCAGGACCTGGCCGTCGATCAGGCGCAGCTTGCGGCGTCCGTACGCGAACGGTTGCAGCACGCCACGGGTTGCCTGCCATTGTCGGCACTGGGGCTTGAGGCCAGCGAACACCTGGACTTTTCCGCGCTGACGCTGACCTTGCAGATCGCCCAGCAATCGCTATTGCACACACCGCGTGATTATCTGCCCCCGGAGCAATGGGACAGCGGCACAAGCGCGGCCTTCATCGATTATCGTCTCAATCTTTTCAGTCAACAGAGCCGCACTGATAACCAGCGCTGGAGCCAGTCATTCCTGGGGCTTCGCAGTGGTGTCAACACCGGCCCCTGGTACTGGCGCCACGAAGGCAATCTGCAGGCCGGGGAAGGCATTGAGCAGCGCTATCAACCCGTGGCCACTTACGTGCAGCGCGATGTTCCGGCGTGGCAGGCGCAATTGACCCTGGGCGAGGCCTACAGCCGTGGCGAAGTGTTCGACAGTATCGCCTACCTGGGTCTGGGGCTTGGCAGTGACGAACGCATGTTGCCGGCTTCGCAGCGCGGTTTTGCGCCAACCGTCAACGGTGTTGCCTACAGCACGGCATTGCTGACCATACGCCAGCGCGGGGTGGTGATACATGAGTCGACCGTGCCACCCGGGCCGTTCGAAATCAGCGACCTGTATGCCAACGGTTTCAGCGATGATCTGCACGTGACCCTCAGGGAGGCCGATGGTAACCAGCGAACCTTTGTCGTGCCTTATCAGGCGGCGCCCCTGGCTCTGCGCCCAGGTGCCAGTCGTTTTGATTTCAGCGTCGGGCGCTGGCGCGATGGTTTGGGCGGCACCGGGCCGGAGCATGTGCAGGGTAGCTGGCAACAGGGCGTGAGCAATCGTTTCAGTGTTCATGCCGGCCTGCTGGGCGCCGATGGTTACCAGTCGGGTGCGTTGGGGGCAACCTTGAACAGTCGCCTGGGTGCCGTGGCGTTGACCCTGCTGCAGTCACGCACAGACCTGGCCTGGCACGGGCAGTCCGACGGTCAGGCGCTGCGCCTGAGCTGGCGCCAGGTGATGGCCGCGTCGATGACCGACCTGAGCGCCAATCTGACCAGCAGTAGCCTGGACTACTACGGTTTCAACGACGTTGCCCGTCTGCAGCGCGACAACGGGCGCAACCTGTACGATCAGGCCTCTGCGCGCCTGCGCGCGAGCCTTGCCGTCAGCCAGGGATTGGGGGAGCAGGGAGGGCGCCTGAGGCTGCAAGCCACACGCACACAAAATTGGCGGCAAGCGGGGAGCGATTTGAGTTACTCGCTCGGCTACTTCAATCACTATGGCTCGCTGGGTTATGGCCTTACGGCCAGTCGCGAGCAGTACTCATCGGCGGGGCGGCGCAATCATTTCGGCCTGAGCTTGAGCTTGCCGCTCGGTGAAGCCCGGCGCAGTTCGTTGAGCAGCAGCCTGAACAGCGATGGCCAGGGCCAGCGCACGACCAACACCCGGCTCACTACCACGGCAGGTGAGTACAGCGAATGGAGTTACGGCCTGGGCGTTGCCACCGGGCATGACCAGCAACAAAACACTGTCGGCCTGGACGCCAATCTACTCTACAGCGGCCCGGTCGCGGAGTTCAGTGGCGCGTTAACCCAGCACAGCGATTATCGTCAGGCCTCCCTGGGTGTTCGTGGTGCACTGGTCGGCCATGCTGGAGGGCTGACAGCTGCGCAGTCACTTGGCGAGAGCTTTGCCATTGTGCATGCGCCGGGGGCAGCGCACGCGCGGCTCAAACAGGCGCCGCAGGTACGCCTTGATACCCGCGGCTATGCTGTTCTGCCGCAGTTGACACCCTATAGCCTCAACACCGTAGAGCTGGACCCCAAAGGCACGTCGCAGGATGTCGAGCTGCAGATCAGCAGCCAGCAAGTGGTGCCGCGCGCCGGTGCTGCGCCGTTGCTGTATTACCCCACCCGTAGCGGCCGCAGCGCCGTGATCGACGCACGATTGGCCGATGGTGGCGCCTTGCCGTTCGCTGCCCAGGTGCTGGATGAGTCTGGCGATGAACTGGGAATGGTCGGGCAGGGCAGCCGTCTGCATGTGCGGGGCGTCAATGAGCAGGGGCGCTTGCAGGTACGTTGGGGCGAAAGTGTGCAGCAACAGTGCTTCCTCACCTACCAGCTAGCCGATACCCAGCCGACAGACGCTGCACCGGTGCGCTTGTCGGCGACTTGCAAGCACGCCGCTGATGATCGGTCGCAGTCACTGTTATGAAGGTTCAGCCTGTCTGCTGCGCGGCTTATAGCCAAAACCAATCAGCAACATGAGCTTTGCCAATGAGCATTGAGCAAATGTATTAGCTACGATTCTCCCATCAGATTTTTCAACCCCCTGAAGGAGAGTCACTCATGCCTATCATCAACAGCCAGGTAAAACCGTTCAAAGCCACTGCTTACCACCAGGGCAAGTTCGTCGAAGTGTCTGAAGCCGACCTCAAGGGCAAATGGTCCGTCGTATTCTTCTACCCGGCCGACTTCACCTTTGTCTGCCCGACCGAGCTGGGCGACCTGGCCGACAACTACGCCGAGTTCAAGGATCTGGGTGTAGAAATCTACGGCGTGTCGACCGACACCCACTTCACCCACAAAGCCTGGCACGACACCTCGGACACCATCGGCAAGATCCAGTACCCGCTGATCGGTGACCCGACTCACGTGATCTCGCGCAACTTCGACGTGCTGATCGAAGAAGCCGGTATCGCTGACCGTGGCACCTTCGTGATCAACCCTGAAGGCCAGATCAAGATCGTTGAACTGAACGACGGCGGTGTTGGCCGTGACGCCAGCGAACTGCTGCGCAAGATCAAGGCTGCCCAGTACGTCGCTGCCCACCCAGGCGAAGTCTGCCCGGCCAAGTGGAAAGAAGGCGAAGCCACTCTGGCGCCATCGCTGGACCTGGTCGGCAAGATCTAAGACCGTGAGCCAGCCGAGGGCGGTGATCTACCGCACCTGACGTTGTCACCGCCCCGCAAAACGCCCGGGCGCTTTCGCCCGGGCGTTGTTATTTCTACCGTTTGAAAAAGGAATCGCCCGTATGTTGGACGCCACGCTTAAAACTCAGTTGAAAGCCTACCTGGAGCGGGTCACTCAGCCGATCGAGATCGTTGCTTCCCTCGACGACGGCGCGAAGTCCCGCGAATTACGCGACCTGCTGGTGGAAATTGCCAGCCTGTCCACCCTGATTACCTTGCGTGAGGACGGCAGCGACGCGCGTCGCCCTTCGTTCTCGCTCAACCGCCCGGGGGGCGATATCAGCCTGCGCTTTGCCGGTATCCCCATGGGCCACGAATTCACCTCGCTGGTGCTCGCCCTGCTGCAGGTCGGCGGTCATCCGTCCAAGGCCAGCTTGGAGGTGATCGAGCAGATCAGCGCCCTTAAAGGTGAGTTCAGCTTTGAAACCTACTTCTCGCTGTCGTGCCAGAACTGCCCGGACGTGGTCCAGGCGTTGAACCTGATGGCGGTGCTCAACCCTAATATCCGCCATGTCGCCATCGATGGCGCGTTGTTCCAGGCCGAAGTGGAATCGCGCAAAGTCATGGCCGTGCCGAGTGTCTACCTCAACGGCGAAGTGTTTGGCCAGGGTCGCATGGGGCTGGAAGAGATCCTCGCCAAGCTCGATACCAGTGCCGGTGAGCGTCAGGCCGAGAAGATCAACGCCAAAGATGCCTTCGATGTACTGGTGGTAGGCGGTGGCCCGGCTGGCGCCGCAGCGGCGATCTACGCAGCACGTAAAGGTATCCGTACCGGCGTGGCGGCAGAACGTTTCGGCGGTCAGGTGCTCGACACCATGGCCATCGAGAACTTCATCTCGGTACAGGAAACCGAAGGCCCGAAACTGGCCATGGCCCTGGAAGAGCACGTCAAACAGTACGACGTCGACATCATGAACCTGCAGCGTGGCGAAGCGCTGATTCCGGCCACCGACGGCGGCCTGCACGAAGTGCGTCTGGCCAGTGGCGCTTCGCTCAAGGCCAAGACCGTGATCCTGGCCACCGGTGCCCGCTGGCGCGAAATGAACGTGCCGGGCGAGAAGGAATACCGCAGCCGTGGCGTGGCCTACTGCCCGCACTGCGATGGCCCGCTGTTCAAAGGCAAGCGTGTGGCGGTGATCGGTGGTGGCAACTCGGGCGTGGAAGCGGCTATTGACCTGGCAGGTATCGTTGCCCAGGTGACGCTGATCGAGTTCGACAGCCAGTTGCGTGCCGACGCCGTATTGCAGCGCAAACTGCACAGTCTGCCGAACGTGAAAGTGATCACCAGTGCACTGACCACCGAAGTGCTGGGCGACGGCGAGAAGGTCAATGGCCTGCGCTACAAGGACCGCAACAATGACGTACTGCATGACATCGCGCTGGAAGGGATCTTCGTGCAGATCGGTCTGCTGCCCAACACCGACTGGCTCAAAGGCACGCTCGAACTGTCGCCGCGTGGTGAGATCATTGTCGATGCCCGTGGCCAGACCAACCTGCCAGGTGTGTTTGCCGCAGGTGACGTGACCACCGTGCCGTACAAGCAGATCGTGATTGCGGTAGGCGAGGGGGCCAAGGCGTCACTGGCAGCCTTTGATCACCTGATCCGGACTTCGGCACCAGCCTGACAAGCCAAATCGCGGGGCAAGCCCGCTCCCACAGAGCCAAACTCTGTGGGAGCGGGCTTGCCCCGCGATTGCGTTCTCAAGTCGAACGCTCCCCGACACAAGCACGCCGATACTCTCCAGGCGTCACTCCATAAGCCTGCTTGAACTGCCGGTTCAGGTGGCTCTGATCAGAAAACCCCAACGCAAAGGCCACGTTGAACGGCAAACAGTCGCTTTTCAGCAATTCCCGCGCCCGGCTCAGACGCCGTTGCTTGAGCCAGGCATGCGGTGGCAGACCGGTGGCTTGACGGAACACCCGGGCGAAGTGAAACGGCGAGAGGTTGACCGATTCGGCCAGCTCTTGCAGTGAGGGCGGGTAGGCCAGGCGACTGTCCATCAGCTCCTTGGCCCGGGCCACGGCGCAGGGCTCGTTGCCCGGCTGACGGACGCTGGCCATACCGCCGACACGGCCATGACGCTGCACCAGCAGCAACACCGCCTCGCGCCAGGCAGTCTGTTGCTCCAGCGCGCTGGCACCGTGTTCCGCCGAACAATGCAACCAGCTGAACGCCTTGGCCAGTTGCGGGTCGTGCAGAACGCTGGCCTCGAAGCTGGGCAAACCGTCGCGTTTGAGTTCCAGTTCATCCAGCACCCCGGTGATGCGTTCGCTGTCCGGATAAAAACCGCGGTAGCGCCAGCCTTGCTCATGGGCCTTTGCCCCGGTGTGTAATTCATCGGGGTTGATCAGCACCATGCTGCCCACCGGCGCCAGGTGTTCACTGCCGCGGTGCCAGAAACGCTGGGCACCGGACTCGATGATGGTGATTACATAGCCTTCATGCACATGAGGAGCAAAGCGCTGCTGGAAATACCTGGCGTGCAGCATCTCGATATCGCCAAGTGCTGGTACTTGCCAGAAGCGGGTCTGTTCCTGCGGCGCAAGGTTCATGGATTGCCGTTCAACCACCAGCGAAAGACGAAGAAGAAAGCCATGCTCACCAGCATGCTGATCAGGGTGCTGCGGGTCAACAATACCAGCACTACTGCGACCACTGAACCCAGCAGGTAGGGGTTGGCCAGGCTCAGGTCGAGCTGATGGTCGGGCAGGAAAATGATCGGCCCGCAGATTGCCGTGAGCATGCCCGGCACGGCAAAACCCAGAAACTGGCGCGCGTTGGAACTCAGGCGCAGCGGCAGGCGCGGTTCGAGAAAGGCGTAACGGTTGAGGAACACCAGCAAACCCATACCGATAATCAAGGCAAAGATCATGCGCGTGCTCCGCTGAACTTCTGACAGATGAAGCCGGCGCTCATGCCCAGCAGACCGGCCGCTACCAGACCGGTTTCCCAGTGCCAGAAGCTGAACAGCACCGAACTGAACAACGACACCGCGACGCAGACCACGGTGGGCAGGTTGCGCACCAGTGGTGCGATCAGCGCGACGAAGGTGGCGACAATGGAAAAGTCCAGGCCCAGTTGATCCAGGTGCGGGATGTTCTGGCCGAGAATGATGCCGGCCAGGGTGAACAGGTTCCAGGCAATATAGAACGTCAGGCCCACTCCGAGGGCGTACCAGCGATTGAACTGCTGCTGGTCATACTGGCTGGTGAGGGCGAAGAACTCGTCGGTCAGCAGAAAGCCCAGGCCTAGCCGCCAGCGGGTTGGCAGCCCGGAGAGCACCGGGCGCATCGACAGGCCGTAGAGCAAGTGCTGCGAAGTCAGCAGCAGGGTCGTCAAGAGGATCGAGAACAGGTTGGCCCCGCCCTTGATCATGCCGATCGCCACCAGCTGGGCGGCGCCGGCAAAAACGATGGCTGACAGGCCCTGGCCTTCCCACGGCGTGAGGTCGGCTTCGATGGCCATGGAGCCGGCCAGCAGGCCCCAGGGGGCAACGGCCAGGGACAATGGCAGGATGGCAATGGCGCCCTGGATAAAGGCTTGGCGGGCGAACGGTGGACTGGACATGGAAATATGCAGTTACTGAACAAGGTTGCACAGCATGCCAGAGCTGCGCGCAGGTGACTTGAACGATCTTGCTGTTCAGGCTCACCTGTTTGCCCAGTCAAGGTTCAGTGCTGGCTGCTGAGCAAGCGCTGGCTGACCGAGAAGCAACCGTTGAGGTCCACCGCTTTTTTCCAGTACCACTGACGACGCACCGGATCGCTGTTGCCCTGCAGCCGGTAGATTTCAGCCTGGTAGTCACGCTGGCGTCCCCACTGCATGGCCAGGCCCTGGGGCTGCTCACGGTTGCACAGCAGGCGCTCGGCAGGTTGCGGATAGTAGGCGGCGAAGCGGCTGGCCGAGCTGGGGATGTTTTCGAGGTCCCTGGCAAACGCAGCACTTTGGCGGTAGCCCGGGCACCAGGCCTCGATCCCCAGGGCCGCGGGTGCAAAGCCCTGGTCAAGGCTGGTCTGCAGCAGCGGGCAGGCAACTGCCGGAACCTGTTCAGCGGGCAGGTAGGTCATGTAGTAGAGCGCCAGGCGGTAGCGGGCCACCGGATGCTCAAGCTCCACGGCCTTGTTCAACAGGCTCACTGCCGGGGCCAGACTGCGGCCCATGGCCCGGCCCTGTTGCGCGAGGTCCTGGTCGGTGGTGCTGGTCTTGAGGCTGAAACCGCTGATCTGCTGGTCGGCTTGCTCCAGAAGGGTCAACGCCTGGCGGTACAGCAGGTCGGCATGGGGATCGATTGGCGGGCTGTCAGCCAAGGCGCAGGCGGGCGCAAGTGCCACCAGCAATACCCCCAGAAAGCGTGCGCGTAGCAGGGGGAAAACGTTGCGAGGTTGTATCTGACGGTTGCGCATCAAGCAAATAGCAGGTGGGTGGTTTTCAGGGTTCAATCCGACTGTCCATAGTGGGGCTCGAAGGGGCCTGGGAGAAAGTCGGGCATTCTAACCGTTGTAGGACCGGTCTCGAAAGCCACGAAGACTCAGGGCCAGAGCACATGGAGATTGTAAAGCAGGCCCGCTGCGGCGATTAGCAGCAGCACGGCACCGCTGGTCAAGCTGATCAAGCGCTGGCGTTGCGGGGTTGCCAGTTTGCTGGTCAAGAGGATGTACAGACTCAATATGGCCAAATCCATTACGGTCCAGAGCAGGGAAAGTAGTAACAGACTGTGACTTGTATCAGTCGTGACCTGGATGAACTGCGGGAAAAACGCCACGAAAAACAGGATGTCTTTCGGGTTCGACAGGCCGATGGCAAAGCCTTTCCACAGACTACCCCGCGTGCTGGCTGTGACGACGGCATCGGTTTTTTGCGCCAGCGTCTGACGCAGACCGGCAATGGCCAGGTAGCCGATGAACAGGCAACCCGCCAGGCTCAGTGCTGTCAGCAAATGCGGGGCGATGGCGGCACTGGTGAGAATCAGGCCGGCAGCCAGGGCAATCAGCACCAACGAAGCGCCGTTGGTACCGATGGCGGTCATCAGGGCCTGGCGGCGTCCGGCGCTGGCAGCGGTGTTGACGACCAGGGCGACGACCGGCCCCGGCGTGGCGATCAACAGCGTAACGGTCAATGCATAGGTCAACAGCAGGGCGGTGTTCATCAATGGCGCTCAGCAACAAGGAGGTGGCCGGGCATTCTCGACAGCCCCTGCAACCTTGTAAAACGCCTGTTGCTATGGCTTTCTATTAGTTTGACTCATGCTTAAGGGCGACCATGTCCGAACGAATTCCAGCGCTGCAGGCCCTGCGGGCTTTCGAGGTGGCGGCACGCTATGGCTCCTTTACCCGGGCAGCCCAGGAACTGGCGCTGACTCAAGGGGCTATCAGCCACCACATCAAGACCCTTGAGGGGCTGTTCGACTGCGCCTTGTTCGAACGCCGCGGCCCGAAGCTGGCGCTTACCGAGCCGGGGCGCTTGCTGGCTCAGGAGCTGAAAGTCGGGTTCAAAATCATCGAAAATGCCTGCGGGCTGCTTAAACAAGACCGCAACGGCATTCGTCTGAAGGCGCCATCGACCCTGACCGTGCGCTGGTTGTTGAAGGTACTCGAGCAGTTTCGCCAGCAGGACTCACACCGCCGTGTGCAGCTGTCCAGCGTGTGGATGGATATCGACCACGTCGATTTCTACAGCGAACCTTTCGAGGCCGCGATTTTGCTGGCTGACGGGCGTTTTGCCGCCGAGGTCGACAGTCTCAAGCTGTTTGACGAGTGGTTGGTACCGGTGTGCAGCCCGGAACATCAGGCTGCTGCAGCGCGGGACCTGAACGCCTTGAACCGCCTTGAGCTGTTGCACTGCTCGGCAGACCGCCGCGATTGGCGGCGCTGGCTGACGCGCCTGGGTGCGGCGCAGGTGACGATCGACCGTGGCCAGCTGTTCGACACCCTCGACCAGGGTATCAGCGCTGCCCAGCAGGGTGCGGGTATCGCCGTGGTCGATTTGCTGTTGGCCCAAGGTGAGCTCGACAGTGGCCGCTTGGTCATGCCTTTCCCCCAGGCTGTGGCCACTACCGAGGGTTATTACCTGACCTGGCCAAAGTCCAGCCCCCAGGCCCGGCATGTGCGGGTATTGGGTGAATTTCTGCGTACCCGGGTGCCGCAACCACCCTTGCACGGGGTTGATTATTTGTATGACTAATAGCTGTGCGGCACGTAGCGCTGATGTTCAGCAAACACCCGCTCAGACATGAAATCGATGAACACCCGCAAGCGTGTCGGCATCTGCCGGCCGGACGGCCACAGCAGGTAGAAGCTGCCGCGGCGCTCCAGGTAATCGTCGAGCACGGTGACCAGCTCTCCTTTGGCCAGTTGCTGGCGCACGGTGAAGTCCGGCAGGCAAGTGATGCCACGGTCGCGCATGGCAAAGCAGACCCGGGTTTCGACATGGTTGCAGACCATCGACACCGGGATCTCATAGTCGCGTTCGCACGCTTCGCGGCGTAACGGCCAGCGCTCGAGTTTGCCGCTGCTGGGGAAACGATAGTGCAGGCAGGTGTGCCGGGTCAGGTCATCAGGGCGGCGTGGGGTGCCGCAGCGTTGCAGGTAGCCGGGCGACGCCACCAGCAGGTGGTGGAAGTGGCCGAGGAATTTTGCCTGCAGGCGTGAATCCGAAGGGGTACCGCCGCGCATCACCACGTCGAAGCCTTCGCCGATGATATCGACCATGCGGTCGCTGAAATCCAGGTCCAGTTCGATTTCCGGATACAGCGCCATGAACTCACTCAAGGCCGGCATCACCAGGGCCGTGACCTGCGGCAGACTGATCCGCAGGCGGCCGCGCGGCGTTTCGTTTGATTGCAACAGCTCAAGCTCGACGGATTCAATTTCGGTGAGGATGCGCCGGCTGCGTTCGAGAAACACCATACCCTCGGCGGTGAGGGTGATGCTGCGGGTGCTGCGGTGAAACAGGCGCACTCCCAGGCGCGATTCCAGACGCGCAACCCGTTTGCCAACGGCTGAGGCACTTACCCCCAGAGACTGGGCGGCAGCGACAAAACTGCGGGTTTCGGCAACCCGGACAAACACCACGAAACCATTGAGGCTATCCACCTGAAACTCCTATTGCGGACATCTATGTCCTGGATGTACGGAATACTACCCGTCTTTTTCCGTAGTAGCCGCCGCCCGTAAGGTTGCCCTGGTCTTTTACCCAGGAGTTTCACCATGACCCAGATGAGTTGCACAGCCGCCCCGGCAGCGCCCGGAATGATCGAACAACCGTTGCCGCTTAGCGGCTTGTTGGCCCTGGCCATGACCGGCTTCATTGCCATCCTCAGCGAAACCTTGCCCGCCGGGCTGCTTGGGCAGATCTCGGCAGGTATGCAGATCAGCGAGGCCATGACCGGGCAACTGGTCACGGTCTATGCCCTGGGCTCGTTGCTCACCGCCATTCCGCTGGTGACCCTGACCCAGGGCTGGCGCCGGCGTCCGGTGTTGTTGCTGGCGATTGCCGGCTTTCTGCTGTTCAACACCCTGACTGCCGTGTCGCAATCCTACCTACTGACCCTGGTGGCGCGCTTCATGACCGGCGTCGCCGCCGGCCTGGCCTGGGGGGTGATCGCCGGACATGCACGGCGTATGGTCAGCCCTGCTCAACAGGGGCGGGCCATGGCGGTGGCCATGATCGGTGCGCCGGTAGCCCTGTCGCTCGGGGTGCCGGCCGGTACCTGGCTGGGAGAACTGCTCGGCTGGCGGATGACCTTTGCCCTGGTCTCGGTTGCAACCCTGGGCCTGGTGGTCTGGGTGCTGTGCAAGGTGCCGGACTTTGAAGGCCACAAACCGGGCCAGCGCCCAGGTGTGTTGCACGTGTTGTGCACGCCTGGGGTATTGGCGGTGTTACTGGTGATTTTCACCTGGATCCTGGCTCACAACGTTCTGTACACCTACATCGTCCCGTTCCTCGCTGCTGCGGGACTGGCTGCGAGTACCGGTCTGGTGTTGCTGACGTTCGGCATCGCTGCCCTGGCCGGTATCGCCCTGGTCGGCGCCTGGGTCGACCGGCACTTGCGCAATCTGGTGCTGTTGAGCCTGATCGGCTTTGCCACGGTGGCGCTGGTGCTGGGACTTGTCGGTCAGTCGGCGCTGCTGGTGTTTGTCAGCGTAGCCCTCTGGGGACTGACTTACGGCGGCGCGCCGACCTTGCTGCAAACCGCCAGCGCCGATTCCGCCGGGGAGGGTGTCGATGTCGCCCAGTCGATGCTGGTCACCGTGTGGAATCTGGCCGTTGCCGTTGGCGGCCTGCTCGGCGGGCTGTTACTGACGCACTGGGGCGTGGGTAGTTTCACCTGGGTGCTGTTGCTGCTGATCGGTCTGGCCTTGCTGATTACCGGTAGCGCCCATCGCCATGGCTTTGCGCCGGGCGCGCGGGTGGCCGGCTAAGGTAGAATCGCTGCTCAGACAGTTTGTTTCGAGGTTGCAGCGGTGGAGTTACAGCAGGGCTTTGTCCTGACCCGGCATTGGCGTGACACCCCGGCAGGCACCTGTGTCGAGTTCTGGCTGGCCACCGATCAGGGCCCGCGTCGTTTGCGCTTGCCGCTGCAGACCTCCGTGGCCTTCATTCCCGCAGCCCACCGCCAGCAGGCCCAGAGCGTGCTGCGCGGCGAGCGCGGGGTAGAGCTGCGACCACTTGAGCTGCGCGACTTCGAACAACGGCCCGTGCTGGGTCTGTACTGCCGTCAGCATCGCCAGTTGATACAGCTGGAGAAGCGCTTGCGCGCCGCCGGGGTGCAGGTTTACGAAGCCGACATTCGTCCACCGGAGCGCTACCTGATGGAGCGTTTCATTACCGCTCCGGTCAGTTTCAGCGGCACCCCGGACGAACAGGGGGTAGTGCAGGACGCCCAGCTAAAGCCCGCACCCGACTACCGCCCGAGGCTGAAACTGGTATCGCTGGACATCGAAACCACCGAGCGCGGCGAGTTGTACTCGATTGCCCTGGAAGGCTGCGGTCAACGCCAGGTGTACATGCTCGGCCCGGCCAACGGCGATGCCACTGGCATCGACTTCGACCTTGAGTATTGCGACACCCGTGCGCAATTGCTGGAGCGCTTGAACCACTGGCTGGCGCTGCACGATCCCGATGCGATCATTGGCTGGAACCTGGTGCAATTCGACCTGCGCGTACTGCAGGCCCACGCCCAGCAACTGCAGGTCCCGCTTTGCCTGGGGCGTGAGGGCGAGCCGATGGAGTGGCGCGAACATGGCAGCCGCGCGCACTTTTTTGCCGGCGCCACCGGGCGCTTGATCATCGATGGTATCGAGGCGTTGCGCTCGGCGACCTGGAGCTTTCCTTCGTTCAGCC